>CALEJF010000031.1 GCA_937898625.1 uncultured Clostridia bacterium
CGGAGATTCGAACTCCGGACACCTTGATTAAAAGTCAAGTGCTCTGCCAACTGAGCTAGTGGATCATATATTCCCGATTTTTATCGGGATTTAATTATGCAAAAATCATTACAAGAACTGAAGCAAGAACGATTACAGCGAATGCTGCAACAAGAACCTTTGTAAGGAATGACTTTTTTGCCTCGTCTGTTCTGCTCTTATTCTTACCAAAGAATGAGTCTGAAGAGCCACCTGAAATGGCACCTGAAAGACCTTGCTGATTACCTTCCTGTAAAAGGATAAGAACCACAATAACTATTGATAATACAATAAGTGCTACACCAAATACTACGTGATACCATGCCATACCGTGCACACCTCCAAGCCATATATTTTTAACAGCCTTGATATTCTAACACAGTCACATAAAAAATGCAAGTGTTTTTTAAAAAAAAGTGGCATTTTTTTCAATGAATTTTAAACTGCCTTCTCCACATAATACTTTTGCAGACAGCGAAAGATTTAATTTGCGTTTGTGAAGCTGTCTGCCCGACCGTTTTTATACGGTCGGTTTTATTTTTCCTAATTAAATCGTGGATACTACGAGTCGAAGGCAAGGAAGCATAACGGAAAAAGAAACCAAAGACTAAATTGAATGATTTTTTCGCAGGACAATGTGTCAGAGGCGAAGCTGTATAAAAATACCGCGAGCCGATAGACACGCGGTATTGCGGAAAAAGAATCCTTTTAAAAACTAAATTGAATTATTTTTTTGTTTTGACAATCTTGCCAAGACGAAGTCGTATATAGATACTACGAGTCGAAGGCAAGGCAGTCAAACGGAAAAATAATCAATTTAGAATGTGAGCTGTTCGCCTTGGTCCTCTGCACTTAATATCGCACCTGCTGATGGGAGAGTTTTTGTTCTGTATCTGCCAGGTCTTACAAACTGACCTTCTTTAACATCAGAAACAGATTCAACTCTGTGACCTTTTTTAAGGCTCATTACGGCTACACCCTGACTATCCTTTGTAGTCTTTGCAGAAATTGCACCTGAATTAAAGAGCAAATATCTGCCTGCAGTTGATTTCATCACAAGTTCCTTATCTTCGGGAACATAAACTGCACTTACAATCGGGCTCTTATCAGAATATGCTTTAATAAGTTTTTTACGATTCTGTTTTGTTTCGTAAGCAGAAATATCAACCTTTGCAACCTTACCATTCTGGAAGAAGAAGAGCATATATCCTTTATATTCCTTGACAACAGCCATAAATAACGCTGTTTCGTCAGGCTCCATCTGGAGTTTTGTTGCTACATAGTCACCGAGGACACTTGCCTTTGTGTCGTCAAATTCACAAGCACGGGATTTATAAACCTGACATTTATTTGTAAAGAATAGAAGTTCAACACTATTGGTTGTTTCAACAGCCATAGTGATTTCGTCATTTTCTTTGAGTTTATGCTCACCACTCATACGAAGTGACAATGGAGTAATCTTTTTGAAATAGCCCTCTTTTGTGAAGAAAACTGTAACAGGATAATCAGGCACTGCTTCAATTTCTTCTTCATTTTCTTCAATTTCCTGAGCATAGATAATCTCTGTGAGTCTATCTTTACCGTATTTATCAACAACTTGATTAAGTTCATTAACAATAATTTTCTTTACACGAGCTTTGCTTGAAAGGATATCTTCCATATCTTCAATCTGCTTTTTAAGGTCCTCAACCTCGTTAAGACGCTTGAGAATGTACTCACGATTTAAGTGACGAAGTTTGATTTCGGCAACGTGTTCTGCCTGAATCTGGTCAATTCCGAAACCAATCATCAAGTTAGGCACAACTTCTGCCTCTTCTTCCGTTTCACGGACAATTTTAATTGCCTTGTCAATATCGAGAAGAATTTTCTGAAGACCTAACAAGAGGTGCAATTTATCCTTTGCTTTTGTCAAATCAAAATAAACTCTACGATTTACACATTCTGTACGGAATGCAATCCATTCTGTAAGAAGCTCTGCAACACCCAACACCTGTGGCACACCTGCAATAAGCACATTGAAGTTACAGGAGAATGTGTCTTCAAGTGGAGTCATTTTATAGAGTTTTGCCATAAGTTTTTCGGCATCTGTACCACGTTTAAGGTCGATAGTGATTTTAAGACCTTTTTTATCAGTTTCGTCACGGATATCGCTGATTTCACGGATAGAATTTGACTTAACCTTTTCAATTACTTTATCAATAATAGCTTCTGCAGTTGTTGTTGGTGGAATTTCAGTAATATCAATGCAGTTATTTGCCTTGTCATACTCATATTTTGCTCTCACCTTAAATCCGCCACGACCTGTACGGAAAATTTCTGCCATCTGCTCACGGTCATAAACAATCTTACCACCACCGATAAAATCAGGCGCTTTAAGTGTTTCCATAATGTCGAAATCTTTATCTTTAATAAGACCGATAGTTGTTTCGCAGATTTCACGCAAGTTGAATGAGCAAATTGAAGATGCCATACCAACGGCAATACCTGTATTTGAGTTTACAAGAATTGATGGAAATGTTACAGGAAGAAGTGTTGGCTCTTTCATTGTAGCATCATAGTTATCAACGAAATCAACTGTATCCTTATCAATATCACGGAATAATTCCGCTGAAATCGCTTCTAATTTTGCCTCAGTATAACGAGATGCAGCAAAAGCCATATTCTTTGAGTACGCTTTACCAAAGTTACCCTTTGAGTCAACATAAGCGTGTAACAAACTTTCGTTACCCTTTGAAAGTCGCACCATTGTTTCGTAAATTGCCATATCACCGTGGGGATTAAGTTGCATTGTACGACCAACAATGTTGGCAGATTTAACTCTTGCACCATTTAAAAGTCCCATTTTGTACATTGTATAAAGGAGTTTTCTGTGAGATGGTTTAAGACCGTCAATTTCGGGAATCGCACGGGACATAATAACACTCATAGCATAGGGCATATAGTTGGTTTCAAGTGTTTCAGTAATGAACTGTTCAACAACATCACCGGCACCAATAATATGGGCATTTATATTTTCTTCTTCCACTTTTGGAACATCAATTTTCTTTTTTCGTGCCATAAGTATTACTCCTGTTCGTACATATCAATTGTTGACTTTAACAATTTATTTCCTTTATTCTCTATAACTGCTAAGCCAACCATATTACCATTTGAATTTTTATAGTTGTATGTATATTGATTCACTTGTTTTATATTGCCTACTGGTTTCATTTCATAAATCAAACCATTTTCCGCAACTTGGATGTCTGCTTCAGTGTATTCCGTAGGATGTGTTATTCTACCTAATCTAATGAGAATAGAGTTTGTTAGTTCATTCATCCACCAGTCATCTTTATCATTTTGATGTCCTCTAATTCGCCTTGAAAAAGAAACAGTTGCCTTACCAATATAAAGCAAGGTTTCTAATCCACCATTTTTTCTTGAAACACAATATAGACCTATTTCATTTCTACGGACATCATTCCAAAATGCTTCTATTGACAAGGGTTTAGACCATTCAATTTCTATTTTTCTTCTCATTTCATATTCTCCACGGGTCGTCGAGGACGCCGACCCCTACAAATTAAGATATATCTGCCAAGTCAATATACATATAGCCATTCTCGGCAATATGGTCTTTTCTGCCTTGAAGATTATCACCTAAAAGCAAGTCAAATTTTTCTGCAACTGCCTCAGGACTATAATCAGGCTCAATTTTAATCAAACGGCGTGTTTTAGGATTCATAGTTGTAAGCCACATCATATCGGCATCGTTTTCACCAAGACCCTTTGAACGCTGAATTGTATACTTAACATTACCAAGTTCAGCCAAAACATCAGCCTTTTCTTTTTCTGTGTAGCAGAACCAGGTTTCGTCCTTATATCTAACTTCATAAAGTGGTGACTCTGCGATATAAACTTTACCCTCTTTTATAAGTGTTGGCATAAGTCTGTAAATCATTGTGAGAATAAGTGTTCTAATCTGGAAGCCGTCAACATCGGCGTCGGTACAGATAATGACTTTATTCCATCTTAAATCGTCAATATTGAATGAAGAAACATCCTTACTCTTTTTAGAGTTTACCTCAACACCACAACCAAGGACTTTAATAAGGTCAACTATAATATCACTCTTGAAAATCTTGTCATATTCACTCTTTAAGCAGTTAAGAATCTTACCGCGGACAGGAATAATCGCCTGGAAAGATGAGTCACGAGCCTGCTTACAAGCACCAAGAGCAGAGTCACCCTCTACTATGAAGATTTCTCTTTCATTTACATCACGACTACGACAATCAACAAACTTTTCAACACGACTGGTCATATCGTTACTTGACTGCAAAGTCTTTTTGATGTTAATTCTTGTGCTTTCTGCCTTAATTCTTGAACGCATATTGATAAGAACCTGATTTGTAATCTTATCTGCATCAAGTTTATTCTCAAGGAAATAGATTTCAAGTTGCTGACGGAAGAAATCTGTCATAGCTTCTTGAATGAATTTATTTGTAATAGCTTTTTTAGTCTGGTTTTCGTAGGATGTCTGTGTTGAAAATGAAGATACAACCAAAATTAAGCAGTCCTCAACATCCTGATAGGTGATTTTAGCATCACTTTTAACATATTTTCCATTTGTTTTAAGATAATTATCAATTTGATAAACAAAGGCGTTTCTGAAAGCCTTTTCAGGAGCGCCACCGTGTTCAAGGAAACTTGAGTTGTGGTAATATTCCTTTGCCTGAACTTTATTTGAGAAACACACAGCAGCAGTAAGTTTAACTTTATAGTCCTTCATATCCTCACGGTCACGGCCAACTCTTTCGCTTGACCAGAATTGAACCGAGGACATTTCTGTACCATTTGCAAGTTCTTTTACATAGTCGGTAATACCGTTTTCATAGCAATATTCAAATGTTTCAAAGGAATTGCCTGAAATCTGATTTTTAAGGATGAATTTAATGCCTTGGTTAACAACGGACTGACGCTTAATTGTTTCCTGATAATATTCAAGTGGAATGTTGATGTCAGTAAACACCTTCAAGTCGGGTTTCCAACGGATGCGAGTACCTGTGTCCCTCTTGTTATAAGGTTCTTTCTGCATTTCACCTGCAATTTCGCCTTTTTCAAAGTGAAGATTATATTTAAAACCATCCTTATGAATTTCTGCATCCATATACTCGGATGAATACTGAGTTGCACAAAGACCCAAGCCATTAAGTCCCAAGGAATACTCATAACTTCCGTTTGCATCGTTTGTATTGTATTTACTACCCGCGTAAAGTTCGCAGAACACAAGTTCCCAGTTATATCTGTCTTCTTTCTTGTTATAATCAACAGGAAGACCACGGCCAAAGTCCTGAATTTCAATTGAGTTATCAAGGAAACGGGTTACTACAATTTTGTCACCATAACCTTCTCTTGCTTCGTCAATAGAGTTTGAAAGAATTTCAAAAACTGCGTGTTCACAACCCTCAATACCGTCCGAACCAAAAATAACGGCAGGACGTTTACGGACTCTGTCAGCGCCTTTTAATTGTGAAATACTTTCGTTGCCATAAGATGCTTTTTTTGCCATAAAAATTTTACTCCTTAATAGGAATTTCCTGCGGGTCGTCGAGGACGCCGACCCCTACAAAATAAAAACAATAAAAAACCACTAAATATTATACACTACATTTAGCGGTTTAGTCAAGTTATTGAGTTATCAATACCCCAAGATATTCAATTTTATTGTAAATCATTTTTTATTGCCTTTACGTTCAACTTTTGTTTTATTGCCCTTTTCGTCAACGATATACATATTATCAAGTTGACCTGTAAGACTGCGTTTAAAACTGTCGATATATTCACGACGCAGAATTGCTTGTTCAGCCTTTTCTTCTTCAGTAAGACCCTCAGCCTTCATTTTTCTTGCAAGTTCATTTATTCTGTCAATTTTCTTCTGTTCCATATTGATTTTCCTTTGTTTTTAATGCTTATATAGTATAAAACATTTTGAAAGTTTAGTCAAGATTTCGTATTACATACATCATAATTGCTCTTTTTGAGCAGATTTTTTGCAAGACAATGTGGGTAAAGCGAAGCTGTATGTTGATACCGCGAGCTGCAAGCCACGCAGTATTGCGGAAAATATGCCAAAAAGAAAAACTCCCCCACTTGCGTAGGGGAGAAAGATTTATTGAATAGAATTATTCGTTAATCTTAGTAACAACACCTGAACCAACTGTTCTACCGCCTTCACGGATAGCGAAACGAAGACCTTCTTCGATAGCGATAGGAGTGATGAGTTCAACGTCCATAACAACGTTATCACCAGGCATACACATTTCTGTACCTGCTGGAAGAGAAATTGTACCTGTAACGTCTGTTGTTCTGAAATAGAACTGAGGTCTGTAGTTGTTGAAGAAAGGAGTATGACGGCCGCCTTCATCCTTTGTCAAAACGTAAACCTGACCTGAGAATTTTGTGTGTGGGTTGATTGTGCCTGGCTTTGCAAGAACCTGTCCACGCTCGATTTCACTTCTCTGAATACCACGGAGAAGAGCACCGATGTTGTCGCCTGCCTCAGCATAGTCGAGGAGCTTTCTGAACATTTCGATACCAGTAACAACTGTCTTTCTTCTTTCGTCTGTAAGACCAACGATTTCAACTTCTTCAGAAGTTCTGAGCTGACCTCTTTCAACTCTACCTGTAGCAACTGTACCACGACCTGTGATTGTGAAAACGTCTTCAACAGGCATAAGGAATGGCTGGTCTGCTTTACGGTCAGGAGTTGGGATGTAGCTGTCAACTGCTGCCATGAGTTCCCAAATTGGAGCACATGCCGGGTCATCAGCTGATGTTGCTTCAAGAGCTTTAAGAGCTGAGCCCTTGATGATTGGTGTATCATCGCCTGGGAATTCGTACTCATCAAGAGTTTCACGGATTTCCATTTCAACGAGTTCAAGAAGTTCTTCGTCGTCAACCTGGTCAACTTTGTTCATGAAAACGATGATGTAAGGAACGCCAACCTGACGAGCAAGAAGAAGGTGTTCTTTTGTCTGAGCCATAGGACCATCTGTTGAAGCGATAACAAGGATAGCACCGTCCATCTGAGCAGCACCTGTAATCATGTTCTTGATATAGTCAGCGTGGCCTGGGCAGTCAACGTGAGCATAGTGACGAGATTCTGTCTCATACTCAACGTGAGCTGTGTTGATTGTAATACCTCTTTCTCTTTCTTCAGGAGCCTTGTCGATGTTTGCATAGTCAACGAAGTCAGCCTGACCTTTAGAAGCGAGTGTCTTTGTGATAGCAGCTGTTAATGTTGTCTTACCATGGTCAACGTGACCGATAGTACCAATATTAACGTGTGGTTTAGTTCTTTCAAATTTTGCCTTTGCCATTGGAATTTCCTCCCTTTATTTTTGAAAATAATTTACAAAATATTTGCGATACTTATTGTATCAATAAACTTGAAAAAATTCAAGTCTTTTACAAGAAAATATTAGTCTCTCTTGCTTCTTTCAGAAATGATTGATTCTGAAATTGATTTTGGAACCTCTTTGTAACCGTCTGGTTCCATTACATACTGACCACGACCCTGTGTCTTTGAACGAAGGTCAGTTGCGTAACCAAACATCTCTGAAAGAGGAACTCTTGCGTTAATCTGCTTAACGCCTGAACGGTCCTCAAAGCCCTGAATCTCACCACGGCGAGAGTTAAGGTCACCGATAACATCACCCATATAATCTTCTGGAGTGATAACAACAACCTTCATAATTGGCTCAAGGATAACAGGATTTGCCTTCTTAGCAGCATCTTTGAATGCCATAGAACCGGCAATCTTAAACGCCATTTCAGAAGAGTCGACTTCGTGGTAAGAACCATCGTAAAGAGTAACCTTTACATCAACCATGCTGTAACCTGCGAGTACACCTGACTGCATAGCACCCTGGATACCGTCGTCAACAGCTTTGTGGTATTCCTTAGGAATAGCACCACCAACGATGTTGTTTACAAACTCGTAACCGCCATCCGGATTTGGTTCAATATTAATCTTAACGTGACCATACTGACCTTTACCACCTGACTGACGAGCATACTTTGTGTCAGAAGATGAAGCTGAACGGATTGTTTCTCTGTAAGCAACCTGTGGTTTACCTACATTAGCTTCAACTTTGAATTCACGAAGAAGTCTGTCAACGATGATTTCAAGATGAAGCTCACCCATACCAGCGATAATTGTTTGACCTGTTTCTTCATCTGTATAGCTACGGAATGTTGGGTCTTCTGCAACGAGTTTTGAAAGTGCAATACCCATTTTTTCCTGACCAGCTTTAGTCTTTGGCTCAATTGCAACACTGATAACCGGTTCTGGGAAGTTCATTGATTCAAGGATAATTGGGTGTTTCTCATCACAGAGAGTATCACCTGTTGTTGTGTTCTTAAGACCAACAACGGCAGCGATGTCACCTGCATAAACTGTTTCAAGGTCTTCACGGTGGTTAGCGTGCATCTGCAAGATACGTCCCATTCTTTCTTTGTTATCCTTAACTGTGTTATAAACAGATGTACCAGCATTAACTGTACCTGAATATACACGGAAGAAACAAAGTGTACCAACGAATGGGTCGTTAGCAATCTTGAATGCGAGAGCAGCAAATGGCTCATCGTCTGAAGAGTGTCTAACTTCTTCCTCTTCTGTATCAGGATTAATACCCTTGATAGCTTCAATGTCTGTTGGAGCAGGCATAAAGTCTACGATAGCGTCGAGAAGTGGCTGAACACCCTTGTTACGGTAAGAAGTACCACAACAGATTGGAACGATTTCGTTAGTAAGTGTAGCCTTACGGATAACTGACTTGATTTCGTCAACTGTGAGTTCTTCACCGTCAAAATATTTCATCATAAGCTCCTCATCGAGTTCAGCAACTGCTTCGATAAGGTTGTTACGATATTCTGCAGCTTTATCAGCCATATCAGCAGGAATTTCTTCAATACGAACATCTTTACCCATATCATCATAATAAACGATAGCATTATTATTGATAAGGTCGATAATTCCCTTGAATGAGCTTTCCTCACCGATTGGGAGCTGAATTGGCACTGCGTTACAGTTAAATCTTTCTTTAACCATGTCAAGAACACGGTAGAAGTTAGCACCTAAAATATCCATTTTGTTAACATAAATCATTCTAGGAACTTTATATTCGTCAGCCTGACGCCATACTGTTTCAGACTGAGGCTCAACACCACCCTTTGCGCAAAGAACAGTTACAGAACCGTCAAGTACGCGGAGTGAACGCTGAACTTCAACAGTGAAGTCAACGTGTCCGGGAGTGTCGATGATATTGATACGATGGTCTTTCCAGAAACATGTTGTAGCAGCAGATGTGATTGTGATACCACGTTCCTGCTCCTGAGCCATCCAGTCCATTGTAGCTGAACCGTCATGAGTCTCACCGATTTTATGGTTAACACCTGTATAGAAAAGAATTCTTTCTGTAGTAGTTGTTTTACCAGCATCGATATGAGCCATGATACCAATATTTCTTGTTTGTTCAAGAGATACTTTTCTTGGCATAATGTCCTCCTAAATGTCTCTAAAAAATTACCATCTGAAATGTGCGAAAGCTTTGTTTGCTTCTGCCATTCTGTGCATTTCTTCCTTCTTCTTGAATGCACCGCCCTGTGAGTTGATAGCATCAAGAATTTCGTTTGCAAGTCTTTCTTTCATTGTTCTCTCTGAACGCTGACGAGCGTAAAGAGTAATCCAACGAAGACCGAGTGTCTGGCGTCTTTCTGGACGAACATCCATTGGAACCTGGTATGTTGCACCACCGATACGACGAGCTTTACACTCGAGAACTGGCATTACGTTTTCCATAGCGGCATTGAAAACTTCTAAAGCTTCCTTGCCTGTTTTTTCAGCGATGATGTCGAATGCACCGTAAACGATTTTCTGAGCAACGCCCTTCTTACCGTCTAACATAACGCTGTTGATAAGTCTTGTTACAAGCTTTGAATTGTAAAGCGGATCTGGCAAAACATCACGTTTTGCAATCTGGCCTCTTCTTGGCACTGCGCTTCCCTCCTTCATATTAATGATATCATAGGTACTCGAGTGACAAAACCCCGTGGCACCAACGAAAAGGCATATATAATTTATATATACACTCTCGTTGGACAAATATTCATTATGAATACTGCCTTACAAGAAGATTCTGTCTTTTAACATTAACCTATTATTTTTTTGCTGCCTTAGGACGCTTTGCACCGTACTTTGAGCGGCTCTGCATTCTTCCGTTAACACCCTGAGTATCGAGTGTACCACGGATAATGTGATAACGCACACCGGGAAGGTCCTTAACACGGCCGCCTCTGATAAGAACAACAGAGTGTTCCTGAAGATTGTGACCTACGCCTGGAATGTAAGCTGAAACTTCAATTCCGTTTGTAAGACGAACTCTGGCAAGTTTTCTAAGAGCTGAGTTAGGTTTCTTAGGTGTATCTGTCTTAACAACAGTACAAACACCTCTCTTTTGTGGAGAATTGTTATTTGTCATAACATTCTTCTTAGAGTTGAGACCCTTACCGAGTGCTGGAGCCTTAGACTTCTTAACGAGAGTTTCTCTTCCGTTACGAACGAGCTGGTTAAAGGTTGGCATTTCTTGGATTCACCCCCATACATATTTATTTGCATAACAAGTCGACGGACCCAAGTCCGCATGCTCGAATAGTTTATCACAAATAAACAATATTTGTCAATATATTTTTTGCAAAATAACGAAAATATTCTATGAAATGCAAAGTGCAAAACGCAAAATGCAGAATGACGGAACTGCAACATGATTTTATAGTTTTAGCAAATTTGAATTTGTCGGGTTCTTTTATCCCCCCTTCCGTCACCTTGCGGTGACACCTTCCCCTCGTAGGGGGAAGGCTACATTGGGCTCCACCCTTGAGGGGTGCGGGTGTCCGGTGGACACCTCTGCGAAGCAGAAGCACTGTCTGAGCCGGTAGGCAAG
>CALEJF010000032.1 GCA_937898625.1 uncultured Clostridia bacterium
CAGTAGGATATTATGAGTTTGACGAGAATGGTAAAATGATTATCTTGAATGGTATTGTTGGCAATAATATCTACAAGGATAATACTAAATTAAAGGCATACCAACTTGTTGAAATCGATGGTGACTTCTACTTCATCGGCGACAGACACGAAATCGTTAAAAATAAAAAGACTTATCTCAATGTAGAAAGAATAAACGGTCTTACATACGCCGATGGTACACCAATCGCAGTAGGATATTATGAGTTTGACGAAAATGGTAAAATGATTAACAAATAACAAAAAAACTGATTCCGTATAAGGCGGAATCAGTTTTTTTGTATCCTTTTTATCTGCTTAACATTTTTGTCGAATTATCGTGCGTTTTTGTAATATTATAGAAAATTAAGTCATCTTTTGCGATAATAAAAACACTAGAATTATTACAAAAACTAAATTATTGATGATAAGAATAGGGGATTTTAGAATGGAAGAAGCAATTATTAGTTCATTAGATACAAACAAAAAAACTTGTTTTATTATTACACCCATAGGAAAAGAGCATGACCCAATCCGAAGACATATTGACGGTGTGATTAAAGCTGTTATTGAACCTGTTTTAGAAGAAAATGATTATGAACCTATTGTGCCTCACTATATGACTACACCAGGTTCTATTGATAAACAAATTATCAAACAGATATATAAAAGCGACTTGGTAATAGCTAACCTTACCAGCGTTAATCCAAATGTTATGTATGAACTTGCATTAAGACATTGCTTTGGCACACCTATAATTATAATCGCAGAAGAGGGTACAGTACTGCCTTTTGATATCGGTAATCAACGAACGATATTTTATCATAATGATGCTATGGGTGTTTTGGTATTAGCAGATGATTTGTCTAAGGCAATTAAAAAACTGTCCGATGATGGAGCTTACGAAAGCCCCGTTATTTCAGTCGTAAAGGAACTTGGTATAGAAGAAATAATCATTAATGATAAAACTATTCACTCAGATAAAAATGAAGCAAATGCTTGGAGCATACTTTTTGAGCGTTTAGACCGAATAGAACAAAAAGTTTCTTCACCCAAAAAAACAGAAATTATAGATCGTATATTAACAGAAAAAAACTATGAAGTTGAAATGATAATATCTGGAGAGCAGGAAATCAGTTACAAAGTAAGAGATAGTATAAGACTTTTGTTAAACTCTATGCGGATTGACTATAAAATAGAAAGAAATTCTGATGATACCCAAATGACAGTATCTATGGATCGTATGCCACGCAAGAGTTGGAAGTATTATTCTAGTACCGTAACTGATATTTGCAAGGCTCACAATTTATCGCTTGAAATTAGAGATAATAGATACGTTAATCCGTAGTAGAGGTTAGATGTGGAATTCTTAATATTATCCAACAAACAAATTAATTAAAATGAAAATGAGCTTTCTTGATTTGTGTTGCAAAAAGGCTTTAGAAAAGAAATCATATATAAAACAATTAAAACGAAATTTAATTAATATACATAGGAAATATGCAATTATGGAAATATTGTTATATAGAAGTTACTTGAAATATTTGAAAGAAAATAAAATGCCGGTATCCGAAACTCTAAAAAGAATACCAACGGTTATGATAATACTTTTAATAGCCTTAATATTATCTGCAGTATGCGTTGTGATTGTTCTCTGTATAGAGAAAATTAGACAATACTTTTTTATTCCATTAGCGGTAGAAGCCCTTGTTTCACTAACAGTTTTTTTGTACGCGCAACACTATGAAATAAAAAATAGTGACTAAGATATAAAAGAACACAAGAAATACTGTGAAGAATTATTCGCATGGCTAAAATCTTCATTGGTTGCAGTTGATAAAAAAGATATCGTTGAATTAAAAGACCGAATGGATAGCCGATTAGAAAAATATGCAGAAATACAGCAAAGAACAACTGATATTATAATGCGTTTTATTCAAGCATTAATTATACCAGTCATTTTGACTGTGTTAACGGTTATATTAAATAATCAAATCGATATTAGTGCAATTTTAGCATATGGTATTGTCGCTATAATGGTTTTTTGTTTTATTGTTATAACTATATTTGGCATCGTTTCTGCCTTTAATTTAATGAGAAAAAACGAGCATGAAAAAATGAATAGCTTTTCTAAAGACCTACAAGGCATATTAGACACTCAATTTGAAGATGGCATATTTGCCAAGATAGATGTAAAAGAAGAAAAGTAGTTTTAACTATAACAAAAATTAAAACTTACAGTAACTACGTGTTAGTGAAAAAATCACTTAATTAGTGGGGGTATTTGTGTGACGAAGGAAATTATGAAAATAAAGAATTTTATTAGAGAACATTCAAATGAAATTGCAGAAATTATTTTAGCATTTACTGGTACCTTATTTGGATTTAATTATGATGCTGAAAGCTTTTTCCAAAGATTGTTTTTTGTTCTAATAATTACCATTATAGTTACCTTATTTATATTAAATTATTTTGAAATGAAAAAAGATATTAATCTCAAAAAAATTAGAAATGAAATGTCAAAAAAAGAGTTTTGTGTTAGTAAAAACTGTTTTTGTTCGTTAGAAAAAGAAAGCCAATGTAATGTAAAAGAAGATATAATTAATAATTATATAAAAAATGATTTATCTAAGCATACTATTGAACTTTTATTGGATAATACATCAGAATTGAAAGAACATTATTTAATAAACAAAAATCAGGCAAGGTTGTCTTTTTGGTTTACCTTATTGAATGGTGTAATTAGTACATTTGTTTTGTGCTTTGCTATTTATCAAATTCTATCAGAATCCGACATTAAAAGCGTTATATTGATTGCATTAGCAGGTATGATATTAGGAGTTTTTTCTATTGTAGGTTTGTTTATACACAAAAACAATGTTATTCAATTAAACCGTTATTATTATACATTGCATGAAAAAGATATGTTTTTATCTGCGATTAGTCTTGTTGGGAATCTTGATTTAAACAAACAGGATGAAATGTATATTGAAATTATCAGAAGTGAGTTAGAGGTCAGAAATAATTGTGCCCAAAACAAAACACCACTTTATAGAAAAATGTGATGAAACATACACAGGGGACGGTCCTCTGATTGAATAGTTACAACTTAATACCAAGGGCGAGGAGATTTTCCCCTCGCCCTATTTTTTGTGCATTTACAGAAAGTCATCTTGTCTTATCTTTAATATGTTCATTTTCTTCTGGTCCTTTTATACCTTTTGTTCCACCACTTCTTTGATAAGCTTCCTCAAGTATCTTCTCAAAACTTAAATCTGTATCGCACACATTTTGTTCTAAATTCAAATCATTTGTAAGCATAAATCTCACCTCCCTTTTTTCGATTTCATATCCTATTATTCCGACTATTTTAATTTTGTCGCCTAAAAATCCAATAATTTTACAAAACTTTTACAAAAAATCCGGCAAGGCTAAAAAATCCTGCCGGTTTTTTTGTAATAAACAGATAGTTTAATTATCAAATCATAAATTTACTATAATCAAGGAAAAAGTGGGTTTGCAAATCCACAGCATAATATTATATTTTTATCATCGAACAGTATAACAGTGTTTGCTATTGACATATCGTTTTTGTCGATTATATCTTCATTTTTGTATATTGTGTTACAATTTTATTGATTAGTATTTAAAATAGAATTCAAATGCAACTGTCTTCATATCAGATATGTTTGTTTCTAAAAATATATACAATATGTTGTTTATGCATAGCATTTAAACGAAACAAAGGAGAAAAAATTATGAAAAAGATAACAGAAAAATTGCACAAATCGATATCAGTTTTTCTTGTGTTGTTAATTGTAATGCAGATTCTGCCATTACAAGTTTTAGCGGAAAGCATTACTGATGCTATAGAACATAAAGAATTCATTGAAGATGTTTTAAACAATCCAACATTAGAAAACAACACTTCTGATGCAGAGATTCTTTATGAAGTTGAAGAAAAAAGAGATGAATATACCAAGGTATATAAAAAGAGTGATGGTACATATACTGCAATTAAAACATTAGAACCATTGCATTATCTTAATGATGGTGTGTGGGAAGAAATTAACAATTCAATGACTCTTGATGGAAATCTTTATACAAACTTAGACAATTTGTTTAATGTGGAATTTCCAGAAAGTATCGATAGTAATGAAAACTTAACCGTTGAAAAAGACGGTTATGAACTTTCATTTAGTGTTGATAACATTGAAGAAAGCTCTGCTGTTGTTGAAAATGACATTGTTGTTAGTGATACTAATATTTCTGTAGCAGACGAAGCAATTTCCCAAACTCAGTCATCTGTTACATACAACGATGTTGCTGAAAACACAGATTTACAGTATATTGTTACTCCAAATTCTATTAAAGAGAACATCATCGTTTCAAACAAGGAAAGTGTGAAAGATACATATACATTTACATTTGAAACAAACGGATTAAATGCTGAAAAACTTGATGACGGTAGTGTTGTATTTAAAGATGAAAACAGTGAAATCAAATTTAGAATTCCTCGTCCCGTAATGACAGATGCTAACTTTGCATTTTCTTATGACATTGATGTTGTTTTAATTCAAAATGCGGATGACACAATTACACTTGAATACTCACCATCAAAAGATTGGATAAATAGTCTTGAACGTGTTTATCCAATCACAATCGACCCTGCCATCACAGTTGGAAAATATGACCCTTGGGTTGTAGACACTTATGTTGCACGAGAAGAAGTTAAAGATTCAAATGGACATGTTACTACTGATCTAGATGAATCAAACTATTCAAATACTGACATTGTTAAATTAGCCAATAATCTTGTCGAAACTGACAATGACGGAAATACTACAACATATAATTCAAAAATATACACAAAAATTAACATTGATTTCTTTAACAATTTAGGAAACGATGTCGTATTTACCGAAGTGCAATACATTTTTGCAGGAGCATTAAAAACCGATGGTTATTTTTATGCAAAAGAAATTTTAGGCGATTGGGAAGTTGATAAAATAACATACAATACTCCACTCGATATTTCTGATAAAACCATTGATTATTATACATCTCCAGTATCTAAAGAAGATGCAACAGAACGTTTTGGATATATTCATTTTAATATTACTAAAATTTTTAACGAATGGTTTAATGGCGAAAATAATTATGGTTTTGAAGTAACTGCTTCTCCAAGTGCAATAGCCAACATTATTCTTAGTACGAATAGTTCTCAAAACACGGCAATGGTTTTGGATTATGTTGATATGGGCGGATATAATGAAAACTTTAATTATCATTCCCAAGCAGTCGGACGAGCTGGTACAGGATATGTAAATGATTTTACTCAACAGCTTTCAGTTATTCGTGATGATATTTATGTTGATGATGAAATTATTCCTGTAACAATAGGTATGATTTATGATTCTTCAACTTATGAAAAACTCGAATCATTGAATTACAACAGTCTGTTGGGATATGGCAGTAATTGGATACCAAACTATTTAAGGGCATATTTAATTGTTGACGATAATAATTTTACATATTATACGGAAACAGGTTCCACGATTGACTTTATACGTTCAATTGATGATAAGGGTAATGTTATATTTACGGAACTCTTTTCTGAAACATATGGAAATTCTGGTTATGAATTAGAATATTATCCTGCATTAAATGGAAACAATGAATACTATAAAATAATCAGACCTGATGGTTGCTTTGAAAAATATAACGAATATGGACTTTTAACATCTGTGACAAAAATTGTTTGTGATGAACAACCAACAAGCAATTGTGTTGAAAAGTCAATTAGTGTCACATATGATTCAAATTTTAGGATTGACCATATTACAGATAGTGTTGGCAGAAAATATGATTATATTTATGATTCAGAAACAAAGTTGTTATCTAAAATTAAAGTTTTTTCTGCAGATGGTACTCCAATTACTGAAGCGACAACCGGTTTGCCTCTTGAAACAAACTATACTTATGATAATGGAAATCTCATAGGAGTAACACACCCTAATGGTGAATCGGTAGAATACACATATGATGCAAACGGCAATATAACTTCAATGACTTTAATTGACAGTTGCCGTGCTAAATATGATTATGATTCATATGGTAGAGTCATAAATGTTACTGAAGAAGCCTATAATGAAACTGAATATGTTAATGCTAATACCATCACATACGACCGTTTAAGTGCTACTAAGATTAAAATAACGGAAAACAATGACTACGAAATTTATCAGTTTAACAGCAAAGGGGTACTTCTACACATAATTGATAGCAATAATAACAATGTTCAATCTGAAGAAACATTGTTTGGTAATTCATATAACTATATTGCAAATGGTGAGTTCAAAAATAATTTAGATAATTGGACTACTACAGGTGATTTTAGAACTACTCAATCTATAATCAATGGAAAAAGTGCTTATGCTCTTGAATTCTCTGGTGGAACAGAAAATGAGAGTACAATTTGTCAAATAGTTACACTTGAAGGTAAGAAAAATGATGTAATCAATATCAGTGGTTGGTTTAAGGGGTATTTTACAAATTCTTCTACAACAAATGTATCACTTAAAAATCTAATCGAAGAATCAGATGACTCCAAAATTTGTAATTTTACCAATGATCGCTATGCACAAATCGAAGTATGTTATAAATATACTGAAACTAACGATGAAGGTGAGGAAGAAGAACTTACCGAAACAATTGTAGTTCCGTTTGCGGAGAACATAAATAATTGGCAATTTGTGGCAAGAGAGTTTACACTTAAAGGTGATACTGATAATTTATTAGTTGTCATTCGTTATTCAAAAAATGCAAATCCGGCATTAGTTTCAAACATTAAACTTACAAATAATAATAGTAAATATACTATAAAATGTGATGATAGTGGAAAATTATCAAGTATGTCTTTAGGTTTGCGAGATGTAATATCTTATGCCTACAATCAAAAAGGTAAAATAAGCAGTGTTGAATACAATAATAGTTCTAATCAAAAAACAACAATGAATTTTCTGTATAACGGTACCCAATTGACTCAAATAAATGAAAACGGTACTCTAAAATACAAATTTTCATATGAGGACAATTCTACTAAAGTTTTATCGTCTGACAATAGAATTATTCGCTATGTAGATGATTTTGGTGGTCTTTCCAGCTTCAATAACAGTTATTTTTATTCCATAAAAAATGAAGGCGGTTGCTATATTGAACACTTTGCCGGCAAAATTTACAATACAAAAGTATATGATGTTTTAGATTTACTTACGAGCGAACAAGGTACAACAACAGAACAAAGTAAAGTTTTTAATGTTGAAAACGGTAATGGAATAGAAATTAAATCTACTCAAGATTGGCATGGCAAACGCTCAAACAACATTGTTGAAGCTAAGGAAAACTGTGGTACTGATTCAGAAAATGTTTTAGTTAAAATTGAATCTCAGTATGGATATGATGAAAATGCAGACTTTGAAACCTTAAATCAAGTTAAAACTTATACAAACACAATACACTGTGAAATTCAGGCCAATAGTTTGCCATATAGCAATTCCTTTTCCTATGAGTATGATGATAATGGTAATATAACAAAAGAACACGGCTATACTTCTGAAAATTCAACAGAATTAAGATATAGTTATGCTTATGACTTAAATAATCGACTTATAAAATATGACGATAATGTTTCAATTCCAAATCGTTCATATTCATACGAGTATGACAGCGAAGGAAATCTCCTGTCAAAATCAACACATACATACACACCACTTGAAACTGAACTTGGTGAACCATTATCAACAGAATACTATGATGCTTCTCCTACATCACTTAATGATGCGACATTAGTTTGGAATGGCCAACAACTTGAGTCATATGAAAGAACAGATGATAATACAAATATAACAACAAGAGTAGAGTACAGTTACGATGAAAATGGTTTGATGACTGAGAAAAAAGTTTATGTTGATAGGGCTTTAAATGAAAGATATAACTATACCTGGGCTTATGGACAACTTATAAATCAAATTTATACAAGTTATCAAAATAATGAGGAGACAACATATGCAATAAAATATGTTTATGACTCATTTAATGAAGTTCAAGGTTTTATTCTTAATCATACAGAAACATATCTTTATTTGAAAAATCTTTATGGAGATGTAGTAGGCATAGCTGATGAAGATGGTAATATTGTATTGTCTTATGAATATGATGTATGGGGTGTTCCCCAAATTCCATATAACAATACTGAAATTTCAACAGAAAATATTATGAAAATACTTCCATTGGCATATCGCGGTTGTTGTTATGATGATGATACAGGTTTATATTATGTGGAAAACAGATATTATAATCCGTCAATAGGTAGATTTATTAACGCAAGCGGTGCAGAAGATAATGGCTTAGCAGAACCCAATTCGGTTGATAATCTTTTTACATATTGGAGAAATCACCCGTCATGGTACGTAGATTACGATGCAAATGAAACATACCTTGCTAATAGTATTGCTAATTATTTATACAATAAGCAGTTAACCGAGACTGAGAATGTATCAGATTATTATGATAGTACAAATGATTTTATACTTAACCAGAAGAATGAATATATAAGCAAATATCGCTTCGGATATAACACAATCGGGCCTGTTGGTTGCGGATTGGTTGCTATATATAACGCTTTATTACTGCTTGGAGACAAAATGGAATTCTGCGATGTTATCAGGGAATTAGAAACAAACGGAGTGTTGTTTCAAGGTTTTTGTGGTACTCACCCACTTGCTATAGCGCAATTCTTTTCTAAAAGAGGTTATGAAGTTAATGTTACACTTAATAACTTTGACGAAACAGCAGCTAATGGTGATGCTGCAAATATTATGTATTATAAACATTCCCCAGGTGAGCATTATGTTGCAATAAAATATAAAGACGAGAGTTTTGAAGGGTATAACACGTTTTGTGAGAACACTTTAATTCCTGATTATTTTGAGAACTCTATTGCTACACTTGAACATGATGGAGAGACATATAGTGGACTAATGTTAATCTCTATTTCCAAAAATTAATAATAAATATTTTAATTAAAGTGAGTATTATTATTTACTTGCAACAATAATATTTATATGTTATACTAAAATTACCACACAAAATCTAATAAAAGCTCTTATGCAAGAAGTGGCATTTTTGTTTTATGGCAAAAGTGCGGACTTCTATATTCGCATTTCTTGTGTGAGTTCAAATGATTTTGTGTGGTAGCAAATCGAAGTTCCGCATTTTTCGGTGTGTGTAATTTCGGTTGCACACACTTTTTTTAATTCGGAGGAAATTATTATGAAAACAACAAGCAAAATCTTATCGATTATCCTCGCAATACTTATGGTAATATCCATCATTCCAATCACAGCAAGTGCAACTACATATTCAGGTACTTGTGGTGATAATGCAACTTGGACTTATGACTCATCAACATATACTTTAACCATTTCGGGCACAGGCGATATGTATGATTATGAATATAATAATCGCCCGTGGGAAAGCTATGAGGACAAAATCAAGGCAGTTATTATCGATGATGGTATAACAACGATTGGTGCATATGCGTTTTATAGTTTTGGCAGTGTTGAAAGTGTAGCGATTCCTGAAAGTATAAGTGCAATTGAAAAATATGCATTTAATGGTTGTAAAAATCTTAAAAATATAACAATACCTAATAGTGTTACAATCATTGAGGAACGAACCTTTACTGATTGCAAAAATCTCAATAATATTACACTTCCAACTAATTTAACTAAGATTGGTAATCGTGCATTTTATTGTTGCGAGAATTTGGAGAATATAACGATTCCCAAAGGGGTAACAACAATTGGTGATAATGTATTTTCTTGTTGTTATAGTCTTAAGGAAATAACTATTCCAGATAGTGTAATATCAATTGGTAAAAATGCGTTTTCAACATGTAAAAATCTTACAAATGTAATAATTCCTGCCAGTGTTACAACAATTGGTCAATTGACATTTTCTGGATGCGTAAATCTAACAACAATAATGGTTGATAGTGAAAATGAATATTACTCAACAAATGAATCAAGTTCTGTTTTATTTAATAAAGATAAAACAACGCTCATTCTTTATCTAAGAAAAAATCCGCAAACAAACTATAATATTCCTGATACTGTAACGACAATTTGTGATTCAGCTTTTATTGGTTGTGAAAACCTTACCTCATTAACAATTGGCAAAAATGTAGAAGCAATTGGTGATAACGCTTTCGATAGTTGCTTTGGTCTTACAAACCTGATTATTCCAGACAACGTAAAAACAATTGGCGATTATGCGTTTTATAATTGCTTTAACCTCACATCTGTAAAAATTGGTAACAGTGTAACATCAATTGGTAAGAATGCATTCTCATTTAATGATTATTTTCACCCTGACGAAGTATTGCAACTTAAAGAATTGGAACTTGGAAATAGTGTAACCATAATCGGTGAATATGCGTTTTGTAATTCTAAATTGCTTACAAGTGTAATAATCCCTGTCAGCATAAAGACAATTGAATGGGGTGCCTTCAGTGGTTGCATTAACATTGAAGATGTTTATTATAGTGGTTCAAGCGAACAGTGGAAGGCAATCACAATAGATAAACAAAATCAACCACTCCTTGATGCAACAGTTCATTATAATTACGTTAAACCATTCACAGGTATTAAGGATAACCACTTCTACAAAGATGGTGTAATGCAAAAAGCATATCAACTTGTAGAATTTAATGGTGGTTTCTACTTTATCGGCGATCGTCATGAAATCGTTAAGAATAAAACTGCTTATCTTAACGAAGCAAGAATTAATGGTCTTACATATTCAGATGGTACACCAATCGCAGTTGGTTATTATGACTTTGACGAAAATGGTAAAATGGTAATGCGTGAGGGCATAGTAGGAAACCATA
>CALEJF010000033.1 GCA_937898625.1 uncultured Clostridia bacterium
AGTTTCTATGCACTTCCACAGTCACCACAGCTTTACAAACAGCTTTCAATGGTAGCAGGTTTTGACAGATATATGCAGATTGCACGTTGTTTCCGTGATGAAGACTTGCGTGCTGACCGTCAGCCTGAATTCACACAGATTGACCTTGAAATGTCATTTGTTGATGTTGACGATGTTATGGGTATGGGCGAAGGCTATATTCAAAGAGTTTTTAAAGAAGCTATGGGTGTTGACATTCAGTTGCCTCTTCCAAGACTCACTTACAAAGAGGCTATGGAGCGTTACGGTTCTGACAAGCCTGACACTCGTTACGAAATGGAACTTTGCGATTTAGGTGATGTTGTTAAGGGCTGTGGCTTTGGAGTGTTTACATCTGCACTTGAAAACGGTGGTGCAGTTTATTGTATCACAGCTAAAAATGCGGTTAACACACTTACAAGAAAAGAAATTGACAAGCTTACAGAATTCGTTCGTGGTATAGGGGCTAAGGGACTTGCTTTTGCTCGTCTTATGCCCGACGGTCTTGCTTCATCATTCGCTAAATTCCTTACAGAGGACGAGATGAATGCACTCCTTAACAAAGCGGGAGCAGAAACAGGTGACGTTGTTCTTATTGTTGCTGATACAAAGAAAAACAGCGTACTTTCAGTTCTTGGTGCTCTCCGTCAGGAAGTTGCAAAGAAACTCGATATTATTCCAACTGACAAATATAATCTTCTTTGGATTACAGAGTTCCCATTCTTCGAGTGGGATGAGGACGCACAAACTTTCGTGGCTATGCACCACCCATTCACATCTCCTATGGATGAATGTTTAGAATATCTTGAAACAGATAAGGCACAGGTTCGAGCAAAGGCTTATGACCTTGTTCTCAATGGTGTTGAATTGTCAAGTGGTTCAATCCGTATTACTGACCCTGTTCTTCAAAAGAGAATGTTCACACTCCTTGGTCTTTCAGACGAAGAAGCTTATGAGAAATTTGGTTTCTTAACAGATGCTTTCCGTTTTGGACCTCCTCCACACGGTGGTATGGGTATTGGTCTTGACCGACTCGTAATGCAGATGATTGGTGCTGACTCACTCCGTGACGTTATTGCATTCCCTAAGCTCCAGAACGCAAGCGAACCAATGACAGAATGTCCATCTCCTGTTGATACACTTCAACTTGACGAACTTGGAATTGCCGTTAAAGAAACAGAGGAATAAATATTATGAAAAAAGGCATAAAAAAATTGAATACCATCCTGTTTTCAGTGCTTTTATGCCTTACATTTACTGTAACGGCATTCGCTGAAAAAACAGTTAAGTATTCAAATGATTTAACAGTTACCCCTATTCGTATTTTCTTTGCAATACTCGTAATCGTACTTTTCATTGTGGGTGAAATCGCATTTGAAAAAATTCGTGAAAAACGAGTTGCAAAGCGAAATGAAAAATACGGGAAGAATAAAGAATAGATAAACGAACTCCCGATGAGCAAGTGCCCATCGGGAGTTTTCTGTAAATTGGAGTTTATCCGCGACCTTTCAGGGGAGCCGAGAAAAAACACACCAAACATCCCGACAAATTCAAATTTGTTTAACAAAAATACATTATAGCAAAACCCTCGGTCATAAACCGAGGGCTTATTTATGGATATTGTTATTTTATGACATTATAAATTGCTGGTACGAACAAGCCTAAAATGTGTGGCATCAGAAATGCGTATGCAACTGATGTAATGATTGTTAAGCCAAGCTTTTCAAGTCTTGCACCAAGCCAAAAGATGCCGTACAAAGGTGCTACAAAAATCTTACTGATTTTCTTTTCGTTATCTACGAAATAGTTTTCTTTGATCATCATAACATCTTCAATTTGTGGAAAAAGGTTTGTTAAAACTGAAATTCCAAGATAAAGACAAACCCATCCAAAAATATCTGCAAGTCTGCCAAAATAGATAATTGAAACTGAGCCATACATCAAAATCATACTACCTAAAACAAGGCTAAAGAAAAACGGAATAAAGCAGATGTCAAAGCTTGGTCCTTTTCTCTTTACAAGGTCATGGTCAACATGTGACATCATTTCGTCAAAACGGACTACTCTTTCGTCGTCAATCATAATCTTTGATGTGCGACAACATAAATGCTCAAAAAACGCGTGGAGCATAGCTCCGGGAAGTGTTAAAGTTTTGATTATTACATAAATTATTCTCATATTAAATCGTACCTTCCACTTTCCACAAGATTTTTAAGTGTTTTTTTGCCGGATTTTATGTCTTCTAAATCTGCTTTGTACTGTTTTGTATCCTGAACAGTCTGCATAAGGTTTTCTTCCATAGCCTCAAAGTTTTCATTATCCCCTGCCTGAAGTGATACAAAAGCAGCAATTTCCCATGCCTGAGGATACTGCATAATCATAGTGCTGTATGCATCCATATAGGTTTCTGCCAACGCATAACAACAGTCATTGATTTCGTCAACTGCTTCATCATATTTATCCATCATAATAAGGTTAAGTCCCTTTTGCATTGTGAGAACAGGACTGTAACGCATAACAAATGCCTCTTCACCGGAGCTTTCCTCCAATGCCTTTAAGCCTTCGTCGGCGTACTGGATTGCCTTATTATAATCCTTATCACGGTAACGGGTTACCATTGACATTATAAGATAATAGTCCGTTGCTTCCTTATTAATATCTTTAAGGTCTTTTGCAAGTGCTTCTGCCTTTGCATATTCGCCCAATTCAACATAAGTACCTGCCAACATATAACCTGCAAGGCTCTTCATAAATTCAGAAGATTCAACTGCTTTTTCCATATCGTCAACATAGTATTTTGCATCCTTTTCCAGCAGAATGGATGCTTGATATTTAGCGATATAAACCCATCCGGAATCAACTGTGTAAACTGTTTCTGTTCCGTCAGGCTTAAAACTCTCGTCGGTTTCGTCCTTATAAACATTTCCCTTGACATAGATTTTTTTACCAATAAGTTTATCAAGTTCTTTAAGTGTTTCCTCATAATTCTTTTCGGTAAGCATATTCAGGTCAACATGCTGACCGATAATAACACTTGTTGCTTCCATACTCTTAATTTCTTTAGTAATTTTTCTTGTATCTTTGAAAAGTGGAAGTTTAAGGTCATCGTCAGTAAGGTATGTTGCAATCTCATTGTTTACTGACTCAATGTTACCAAGGTCAAAATACAACTTAATTCTCTTTTCATGGAGATTATAGAAAACATCCGTTGTTTCTTTATTTGAAACAAACTCCAATGCTTTTTCATACTCAATGAGTGCTGTGAAAATTCTGTCCTCTTTGGCTGCCTTATCGGCCTTCTGCATAACGGAGAAAATCGGTGTATTAACAGCAAAGCAGAACATAGCACCAACTACAACACAGGCAATTACAAGCATTGTAATAATACCTCTGTAATCGTAAGGACATTTCTCTAAAAGCTTTTCACATTCTTGACAGTATGGACTATTAGGATTTTTTTCTGTCCCCTTTGGTCTTTCACCGCAGTATTCACAGAGTTCTTCCTGAGGTTTATCCTTTGTTTCTTCCTTGGAAACAGTTTGCGGATTATATCCCTCAATTTCTAACTCTGCAATAGCAAGGTCTTCCTCCGCTTCT
Organism: uncultured Clostridia bacterium; assembly: GCA_937898625.1. Taxonomy (GTDB): domain Bacteria; phylum Bacillota; class Clostridia; order Oscillospirales; family Acutalibacteraceae; genus Fimenecus. The sequence goes on from CALEJF010000033.1 coordinate 3,616, forward strand.
TTTTTTGTCTTGTCGAGCTCTTCCTTAAAAATTCTTGCAAGGTCTTCCATTTCCTGCTGAATATCATCCTCAGGCTTGGGAGAGGTGTTTTCCTCATTGTTAAGCTTTTCTTTATTCTCGTCCAAGGTTATTCCTCCTTTGGATTATTTAAAAATAATCAGTTTTCGTTTGCACCACAGCACTTTTTATACTTTTTACCGCTACCACAAGGGCAAGGGTCATTTCTACCTACTTTTTGTCCTTTTTTCACAGGTTGTTTCTTTTCACTACCGTCAGATGCGCCACTTGTTGCAGTAATCTTTGCTGTCTGCTCGCGTTTAACATCCTCTTCACTTCTCAAACGGAATAATGTAAGAGTTGTAACTGTTCCCTCACGGATAAGTGATGTCATTTCATCAAACATATCAAAGCTTTCCATACGGAATGCAACAACAGGGTCCTGCTGTGCATAGGAACGAAGATAAATTCCTCGTTTTAATTCCTCCATAGCGTCAAGGTGGTCCATCCAACGCTGGTCAACATTACGCAAAAGAACTTTTCGTTCAAGTTCTGCCATAATTGCCTCGCCGTATTCTTCTGACTTGGCATTATAGATATCCATAGCCTTATTGTAGAAATATTCCTTATATTCCTTGTTTGAATTGAATTTGTTTTCAAGTCCTTCTTCTGAAAGATACTGAAGTTTCTTAATAAGTCCTGTTCTGTTCCATTCGTCAGGCGACTGGGATTCAGGACAATAGAAATCAACCATTTCCTCAAAGTATCCGTCAAACATTTTAAGGATTGCACCGTGGATATCAAAGCCATCAAGAACCTGATTTCTCTGCTCGTAAATCTTCTTTCTCTGCTCATTCATAACATCGTCAAATTTAAGGACATTACGACGGGCTGCAAAGTGGTTGCCTTCAACCTTTTTCTGTGCATTTTCAATTGTACTTGAGAAAATCTTTGCCTCAATAGGAAGGTCTGCAGCACTTGGGAAGGCATCAATGATATTATAGAAGCGGTCACCTGCGAAAAGGCGGAGTAATTCGTCTTCCGCTGAAAGATAGAATTTACTACGACCGGGGTCACCCTGACGACCTGCACGACCACGAAGCTGATTATCAATTCGGCGTGATTCATGTCGTTCTGTACCAATTATGAACAAACCGCCTGCCTCACGGACTTTATCTGCTTCATCTTTTAACTGTTCTTTATATTTCTTTTCAAGTTCACGATATGTTTTTCTTGCTTCAATAATATCCGTGTTATCTGTTTCTGCAAAGCCTGTTGCCTCGGCAATAAGTTCTTCGGAGAATTCAAGTCTTCTCATTTCAGCCTTTGCCATATATTCAGGGTTGCCGCCAAGGATAATATCCGTACCACGACCTGCCATATTTGTAGCAATTGTAACTGCTCCCAATGAACCTGCCTGTGCGATGATTTCAGCTTCCTTATCGTGGTATTTAGCATTAAGGACATTGTGCTTGATACCAAATTTCTTAAGAGCCTTACTTAAAAGTTCACTCTTTTCAATATTTGTTGTACCCACAAGCACCGGCTGACCAATCTTATTGCACTCAAGAATCTGCTCAATAATAGCCTTGAATTTAATTGCTTCGGTTTTATAAAGGACATCTTCCTCGTCCTTACGAATCATTGGCTTATTGGTTGGAATCTCAATAACATCAAGATTGTAGATTTCCTGGAATTCTGCACTTTCGGTCATAGCAGTACCTGTCATACCTGAAAGTTTTGTATACTGACGGAAGTAGTTCTGGAAAGTGATTGTGGCAAGAGTTTTTGACTCACGCTCAACTTTAACATTTTCTTTTGCTTCAATAGCCTGATGAAGACCGTCAGAATAACGACGACCCATCATAATACGGCCTGTGAATTCGTCAACAATAAGCACCTGACCGTCTTTTACAACATAGTCAACATCACGCTTCATAACGCCTATTGCCTTAATTGCAAGGTCAAGGTGGTGCTGAAGAGTAAGGTTTTCAACATCGGCAAGATTTTCTACGCCAAATGCTTTTTCAGCCTTTTTAATACCGCTCTGTGTAAGAGAAGCAGTTTTGCCCTTTTCGTCAACAACGAAATCATACTCATCAGGAACGGTATTTTCAATTCCCTGCTTTGAGTCAATTTCTTTTACAACATACATTTTAAGGCGCTTTGCAAAATCATTTGCCACCTTATATAGTTCGTTGGACTTGTCACCCATACCTGAAATGATAAGTGGTGTTCTTGCTTCGTCAATAAGAATTGAGTCAACTTCGTCCACAATTGCGAAGTTATGTCCACGCTGAACTCTTTGTTCTGCATAGATAACCATATTGTCACGAAGATAGTCAAATCCCATTTCGTTATTTGTACCATATGTGATGTCGCAAGCATAAGCTTCTCGTCTTTCTTCACCATCAAGGTCGTGAACAATAAGACCTACTGAAAGTCCCATAAAGCGATAAAGTTTACCCATCCACTCCGAGTCACGGCGAGCAAGGTAATCGTTGACAGTAACAACATGAACACCCTTACCCGAAAGAGCATTAAGATATGCAGGAAGTGTTGCTACAAGAGTTTTACCTTCACCTGTTCGCATTTCAGCAATTCGACCTTGGTGAAGAACAATACCACCAATAATCTGCACAGGAAAATGACGCATATTTAAAACACGAGCAGAAGCCTCTCGACAAGCAGCAAATGCCTCCGGCAAAATATCGTCAAGGGTTTCACCATTTTTAAGTCTTTCTTTGAACTCGGGAGTTTTAGCCTGAAGTTGGGCATCCGTAAGTGCCTTATACTCTTCTTCCAAGGCTAAAACTTGTTTTTGTATTGGAATAATTCTCTTGATTTCTCGTGAAGAATAATCGCCAAACAGTTTTTTAAACAATCCCATTTCTATATCTATCCTTTCCGGTTTTTGACTTTTTACTGGGGTTTTAAAGTTATTTTGTAACTACTCAAACTAACCCATTATATATTTGATGACATTATAACATATAAGTTCAAAAAAATCATTAATTTTTTGTGAAAATTTTAGGTATTTTCCTTGATTTACACGACAATTTTTGATATTCTTAATATGTATATAAATTTCTTAATTTAGTTATACTGAAAAATGATTAAGGAGGCGTTCAAAATGACTGACGCAAGAACATTAGCGTATATAAATATGTACGCTGTTCTCGGCACTTTGGAAAATCTTTGCGAACTTGACAACAAAGCAAAAGAGATTATTTCAACCCTTGAAAACCCTGTTTCTTTGGCATTTGATGTTAAAGATGGTCCAAGTGCAACACTTACATTCTCTAAAAACGGATGCCGTATGGAAGATGGCGTCAACAGCAAGTGCGATATTAAAATTCCTGTATCATCTTGCGACAAATTCAACAAAATTATTGATGGTGTGGTGACACCAATACCTACAAAGGGTCTTACAAAGATTAACTTCCTTTTAAAGACTTTTACTGCTCTTACAGACAGACTCACAGAAGTTATGCGTCCATCTGCAGAAGCACTCAAAGACCCTGATTTCTTCCGTCTTAACACACTTTGCACATTCTACACAGTTTCTGTTGCAATTTCACAAATTGGTAATCAGGATGCTATCGGCAAATTCAGTGCTTCAAACATTGTTGACGGTGATATTCAGATTGGTATTAAGGATACTGTTTACTCAACTATCCGCGTTAAAAACAATCGCCTTATCACAATCAAGCAGGCATCCGACAAACCTCGTGCAATTATGGAATTCTGCGACATTGAACTTGCAAATGCTCTTTTCGCAGGTACAGTTAACTCAATTGACCATGTAGGTAACGGCAACATCACAATCCGTGGTCTTATCTCAATGGTTGACAATGTAAACCGTATCCTTGACAGAGTTGCATTGTATCTTGCATAAGGAGGACAACAAAATGAGTAAATTTCCATTATATGATACTACTAAAAGCCGTGAAATGTTTACACGCGCAACAAAAGTTATCCCATCAGGTATTTACGGTCACTTAGGCCCTGCTGAAGGTCAGTGGATTCCTGTTAACAGATGGCCTTCTTTTTCAGAAAAGGCACAGGGTTCATACTTCTGGGATGTTGACGGTAACAGATATATTGACTATATGTGTGCTTATGGTCCTAATGTTTTAGGTTACAATGACCCTGATGTTGACGCAGCTGCACTCAAGCAGTTAAAGCTTGGTAACTGCACAACAGCTCCTGCAAAGGTTATGGTTGAATGTGCTGAAACACTTGTTGATACAGTTGCTTCTGCCGACTGGGCATTCTTCTGCAAGAATGGTTCAGACACAACAACTCTTGCAACAATGGCAGCGAGAGCCCATACACATAAAAAGAAGATTATCTTCTTGAAATATTACTACCACGGAGATTTCCCGTGGGCACAGAAGATTGACTACCCGGGTATTACTCCTGAAGATGTTGCTAACAACATTATCTGTCCTTGGTTTGACCTTGATGCTCTTCAAAAAGCATATGATGATAACAACGGTGATATCGCCGGTCTTATTGCACAGCCTTATGACCACGGTAACTTTAAAGATAACGAAGTTGCTTCTAAGGAATACTGGCAATCAGTTCGTAAATGGTGTGACGACCACGGCGTAGTTCTTATTATTGACGATGTTCGTGCAGGTTTCCGTCTTGACCTTGCAGGTTCTGACCATTACTATGGCTTTAAAGCAGACCTTATCTGTTTCTGTAAAGCTCTTGCAAACGGTTATAATATGTCAGCACTTTGTGGTGGTGAACATATGAAAGCTACAGTTTCGGGTATTACATACACAGGTTCATATTGGTTGAGTGGTGTTCCATTCGCTGCTTGTGTTGCTTGTATTAACAAGATGAAAGCACTTGACACACCAACAATGTTCCGTCGTCTTGGTACAATGGTTACAGAGGGCTTCAAAAAAGCAGGCGCTGAACACGGCTTTGACCTCAGAGTTTCAGGTGAACCAGCACTCTTCTATTTAAGAATTGCTAACGATGACAACCTTATGCTCCATCAGGAATGGGTTGCAGAATGTGTTAATCGTGGATTGTTCATTACATCTCACCACAACCATTTCATCAACGCATCTCTTACAGAGGATGACATCAAGTTATCTATTGATATTGCTGAAGATGCATTTGCAGCAGTTGCAAAAAATCACCCTGAACTTAAATAACAAATCATAGTGAAGTGGGGACTTCACTTTAAATAAAATTTTCTTGGAGGGAAAATTATGGCTAATTTATCAAAAGCAGAATGGCTCCAGCTCGAAAAGAAAGCCCTTGAACTCCGTAAACTCTGCGTTCAGACAACAGTTTGGGCAGGAAGCGGACACTTCGGTGGCGGTATGAGTGTTATGGACCTTCTCACAGTTCTTTATCACAAATATCTCAACATTAAGGTTGAAGACCCAAAATGGGACGACCGTGACAGATTTATTCTTTCAAAAGGTCACGCAGCAGTAGCTTATGCTCCTGTTCTTTGCGACAAAGGTTTCAACCCTGTTGAGATGCTTAAAACATTCAACCTTTCAGGCTCAAAAATGGGTATGCACCTTGACTCAAACAAAGTTGTAGGCGTTGACGCTTCAACAGGTTCACTTGGACATGGCCCATCAATCGCAGCAGGTACAGCACTTGCAGCAAGACTTCAGAACAAAGATTTCCTTACTTATGTTGTTACCGGTGACGGTGAACTTGGTGAGGGTTCATGTTGGGAAGGCTTTATGACAATGAATCACTACAACCTTTCTAACTGTATCGTATTTATCGACCGTAACCACAATATGATTGACGGTAATACAGAAGACATCAAGAAGCTTGAACCACTTGCTGACAAAATGACAGCATTCGGTTTCAACACAATTGTTGTTGATGGTAACAATATCGGTGAACTTTGTGACGCTATTGATGTTGCTATTGAGCGTTCAAAGACAGTTCAGAATCCTACATGTATTCTTATGGACACAAAGAAGGGTGCAGGTATCAAGTCAATCGAAGGCGACTACACTTGGCACTATGGTGCAATTGACGATGCAATGTTTGAAAAGTTCAATAACGAACTTGATGCAGACTATGCAGCAAGAGTTGCAAGAGCAGAAAAGGAGGGTAAATAATTATGGCAGGCGGATTTGTTTATACAGCAGTTGACCAGACTGCACTTTCTACAGCAGAAATTTACGGTAAGGCACTTGCCGACATTATTATGAAAGACCCAAAGGTTGTTGCTATTACAGCTGACCTTGCAAAATCAACAAAACTCGGTGACGTTTTAAAAGTTTGCCCTGAAAGAGTTATCAATGTTGGTATCGCAGAACAGGATATGTTCGGTGTTGCAGCAGGTATGGCAAGAGCAGGTATGATTCCTTTCCTTTCAGGTTTCTCTGCATTCACATCAATGCGTGCTTGTGACCAGCTTCACACAGACATCTGCTACCAGAATGTTAACGCAAAGATTATTGCTACTCACTCTGGTACATCATTCGGTCAGGCAGGTTCAACTCATCACGCTATTACTGACCTTGCAATTACAAGAGCAATGCCTAACCTTACAGTTATCGTTCCTGCTGATGGTTTTGAAACAGCAAATGCAGTTAATGCTGCTTATGATAACTTTGGTCCTTACTACATCCGTATCAACCGTGGTTTTGACCGTGTTCTTTATGAGAATATGGACTATGGTTTTGAAGTTGGTAAGGCTGTTGAAGTTCACGAAGGTACAGATATCACAGTTATCGCTTGTGGTTCCTGCGTATTCCAGGCTCGTGAAGCTGCTAAATTCCTCAAGAATGCTGACGGACTCAGTGTTCGTGTTCTTAATATGCACACAATCAGCCCAATCGACGTTGAGGCTATCCAGAAGGCTATTTCTGAAACAAGAAGAATCATCACAGTTGAAGACCACCTCGTAACAGGCGGTCTTGGTTCAGCAGTTGCTGAAGTTATGGCTCAGTATGGTAAGGGTTGTGCATTCAAAATGCTCGGCCATAAGGGCTTTGCAATGATTGGTCTTCACGAAGACATTATGTCAGATGCAGGCATTGATGCTAACGGTATCATCGCTGCAGTTCGTGAAACAATGAACGCAGACTTTGAAGAAGACGACAACTGGGA
>CALEJF010000034.1 GCA_937898625.1 uncultured Clostridia bacterium
GCTTAACATATGCCGACGGCACACCAATCGCAACAGGATATCACAATGTTGATGCTGACGGTAAACTTATAATTGAATAGCAAATAAAAAAGCCGTGCTGAAAAGCACGGCTTAAACTTTGTATAAGAATTGTATATTAAAGAGCGTTTACGATATCTCTTGTATCTCTTGCTATAGCAAGTTCTTCGTTTGTAGGAAGAACATAAACTTTAACTTTTGAATTTTCAGTTGAAAGTTCGCCTTCTTTACCTTTAACAAGAGTTCTGCCGATTTCGTTGTTGATTTCAACACCAAGGTATGTGAGTTCATTACAGATGCTGTCACGAAGGTCATCAGCATTTTCACCGATACCACCTGTAAATACGATAGCGTCAATACCGTCCATAGCAGCAGTATATGCACCAATGAATTTCTTAATTTGGTAACCAAGGATTTTTCTTGCAAGTGCACACTGTTCGTTGCCTTCAGCTGCAGCAGACTTAAGGTCTCTGTCATCAGAAGAAAGACATGAAACACCAAGAAGACCTGATTTCTTGTTAAGAAGTGTATCCATTTCCTTAACTGAAAGATTTTCTTTTTCCATAAGGAAAAGAACAACGGATGGGTCAATAGCACCGCAACGAGTACCCATTGGAAGACCGTCAAGTGGGGTAAGTCCCATTGTTGTGTCGATTACTTTACCATTCTTAACAGCTGCGATTGATGAACCATTACCAAGGTGGCAAGTAACAATTTTAAGGTCTTCAATATCCTTACCCATAACCTCTGCACATCTTGCACTAACAAATTTGTGTGATGTACCGTGGAAGCCGTAACGACGAATTGAATATTTTTCTGTAAATTCATAAGGAATAGCGAATGTGTATGCTTCTGCAGGCATTGTGCTGTGGAAAGCATTGTCAAAAACTGCAACCTGAGGAACATCTTTACCAAAAAGTTCAATACTTGCATTAATACCCATAATGTTAGCAGGGTTATGAAGAGGAGCGAGGTCATTCATACTTGCGATATCTGCAATAACCTTTTCATTAATAAGAACACTCTTATTGAAAAGTGAACCTCCCTGAACAACACGATGACCAACAGCTGCAATTTCACTGATATCGTCAAGAACTTTATATTCGCCCTCTGTAAGAGCCTGCTTAACAGCAGCAAATGCCTCTGTATGGTTGCTCATAGGAGCATTGTATTCAATTTTCTGTCCGTCAGGAGTTTTGAAACTGATACAAGCCTCAGGAGTACCAACTCTTTCACAGATACCTTTTGCGATTACGCTTTCATCAGCCATATCAATAAGCTGATATTTAAGTGATGAACTACCTGCGTTAATAACAAGAACTTTCATTTTAACATCTCCATTTATAAATTTTTCTTGAAGTAATTTTAAACCTGTATTATAATGATTGTATGTTGTCGAAACGCCAAAAAGCGTTACGACAAGCCGAATTTTGTCGGCTTTGCACAATTGAAATATTAAAAATTTCAATTGTGCACAACAATCATTGAAATGGTTCTAGTCAAATTTTCTTTGAAAATTTTATTCCAAATCAAAGATTTGGTGTCGAAACAGTAAATTACTGTTTCGACTAACTACTTCCATTATTATATACTTATATTTATGTAATTTCAAGATTTCTTTTACCAATATTTTGCAAAAAGGGGTAAAAATATGTCCGTTATCGGTATCGTTTGTGAATTCAATCCTTTTCATAATGGTCACAAGTATTTAATTGACTCTGTTAAAAAGCAGGGCGATATAGTTGTTTGCGTTATGAGTGGCAATTTTGTTCAAAGGGGAGAGCCTGCAATTTTCAGTAAAGATGTGCGTGTAGAAATGGCACTTAACTGTGGTGCTGATATTGTTCTGGAGCTTCCATTTGTATATGCAACAGCATCCGCAGAGATTTTTGCCAGAAATGCAGTGAAAATTCTAGATTCCTTTGGTTGCGATAAAATCGCCTTTGGAACAGAAACTGCAAGCGTAGAAACTCTATCAAATGCAGTAGACATTCTGTTAAATTGCGATTTTGAGAATAGAATTAGTAAATATATTAACGACGGTTTAAGTTATCCTGTTGCTCGTCAGAAAGCATTTGATGAATATGGTTATAACTTTGACATTTCAACACCAAACAATATTTTAGCAATAGAGTATGTTAAAGCAATTAAGCAATTAAACTTAAATATGACACCCGTTACAGTAAAAAGAATTGGTGCAGGATATAACGATACTGTTTCAGTTGATGAATTTGCTTCCGCAACATGTATTCGTACACTTATAAATAGTAAGGAAGAGTTTTATAAATACATTCCTGAAAACCTTTGCGGAGTTTATGAAGAAATAATCCGTAACGGTGAGTACATTTCTTATGACAAATATAATCTAATCGCGTTAGCACTTTTGCGCGAAAAAATTGGCTGCAACTTGAGTGGTATCGCAAATATGGCAGAGGGACTTGAAAATCGGATTATAGAAACAGTAAAAAATAGTGTAGATATTAACGAACTGTTTGATTGCATTAAAACAAAAAGATTTACCCATTCAAGAATAAGACGCGCCGTTTTAAGTGCGATGTTTGGAATTACTGAAAATGACCTTATGATTTCCGTGCCTTATTGTCGAATGTTGGGCTTTAACACAAATGTAAAAGATAAAATCGGAAAATTGGTTGATAATTGCAAATTGCCATTCGTAGTTAGTTTTTCTGATTTTTCAAAGTTTAATACTCCTGAAATCAAAAGAGTTTTTGAGTTAGAGAATAAAGCAACAGATATATATAATCTTATGTTATATAAAAGTAATGTTTGTACAAAGGAAATGACTTATTCTCTGAAAAAGATATAATCATTTGCAGGAAATCTTGCAAAATTTATTGCATTTTCTTGTTGAAGAATGTATAATTAAAAAGATATGTTAAAAACGAATTTGGAGATGTTTAAATGAAATCTTTAAATTTTTCAAATGTGGATTTAACAACAAAAAAACTTTCCAAAGGTCATAAAAAACTTGTTAAATACATATCTGAAAATTATGATAAAGCAGCTTTTATGACTGCATCTAAGCTCGGCGAAACAGTTGGCGTCAGTGAGTCCACTGTTGTTCGTTTTGCAACTGAAATGGGATTTAAAGGCTATCCTGAATTGCAAAAAGAGTTGCAACAGATGATTAAATCAAAACTTACTGCTGTTCAGAGAATGGAAGTTTCAAGCAACTTAATTGGTGAAGAAAATGCCATTAAAAAGGTTCTGAATGGCGACATTGAATTAATCCGCGATACTCTTGAATCAGTTAGTGATGTTGAGTTTAAAAAAGCAGTTGAAACAATAAATACTGCCAAGAAAATATATATTCTTGGTGTCAGAAGTTCTGCAGCGTTAGCAAGTTTCTTGTATTTCTATCTCAACCCTGTTTTTGAAAATGTTGTCCTTGTTGATACATCAAGTGGTAGTGAAATGTTTGAGCAAATGTTCAGAATCAGCGAAGATGATGTATGCGTAGCAATCAGTTTTCCAAGATATTCAAAACAAACAATTAACGCGCTTCGTTTTATAAATGACAGAGGTACAAAGATTATTGCTATTACAGATTCTGCAGTTTCACCAATAGCAGAATATGCAGACACATTACTTGTTGCAAAAAGCGATATGGTTTCCGTGGTTGATTCACTTGTTGCGCCATTGAGCCTTATAAATGCGCTTATTGTTGCTCTTACATTTAGTCGCCGAGATGAAGTATACAACAATTTCAATAAGCTTGAAAGCATCTGGGATGAATATCAGGTTTATGACAAATCCGACGGTGACGAAAATGAGTAATAGGGTAATTGTTATTGGAGCTGGTGCGGCAGGTACTATGGCGGCAGGTGTTGCTGCTGAAAATGGTGCGGATGTACTTCTTCTTGAAAGAAACGATAAAATTGCCCGAAAGGTTATGATTACAGGTAAGGGCAGATGTAATGTTACAAATAATGTGACAGATGTTCAAGATTTTATTTCAAATATTCCAGGAAATGGCAGATTTTTATATAGTGCTTTTTCCTCATTCAATTCTCAGGATGTTATGGACTTTTTTGAAGATTACGGTGTTAAACTCAAAGTTGAACGAGGAAATCGTGTTTTTCCCGAAAGTGATAAGGCTGTTGATATTGTTGATGCTTTGAATCGCTACATAACTGATTCTGGAGTTAAAAGAAAAACTGAAAGAGTAAACAAAATTGTTGCTGAAAATGCTTGTGTAAAAGGTGTAGAAACAGAGTCAGGGAATTTTTATGAATGTGATTCTGTGATTGTTGCAACAGGTGGTTTGTCTTATCCAAAAACAGGTTCAAGTGGTGACGGCTACAAACTTGCAAAAGATTTAGGTCATACAGTTACTGACCTGCGACCATCCCTTTCAGCCCTTGTGTGTCGGGAGGGATTATGCAGTGAATGTATGGGACTTTCTCTTAAAAATGTTGCAATCAAGGTTTTCGATACGAAAAAGAAAAAAGAAATATACGAGGATTTTGGTGAAATGCTTTTTACGCATTTTGGCGTATCAGGACCAATGATTTTGTCAGCAAGTGCTCATATGAGAGATATGATAAAAGAACGATATGAAATTTATATTGATTTGAAACCTGCTTTGTCAAATGAAAAACTTGATGCAAGAATTCTTCGTGATTTCAGTGAAAACAGTAATAAATCAATATCTAATGTCTTAGCATTGCTTTTACCTAAATCATTGATTTCTCCCGTCTTAAGACTTTCAAAAATTAAGTCAAGTGAAAAGGTGAATCAGATTACCAAAGAAATGCGAACAAATCTTATAAACACGATTAAATCCTTAAAACTTACTGTTATGGATTTTAACGATATTAACGAAGCAATTGTTACTTCGGGTGGAGTTAAAATCAGTGAGATAAATCCAAAAACAATGGAGAGTAAATTGTGTGAAGGATTATATTTTGCAGGTGAAGTTATTGACTGTGACGGATATACAGGTGGCTTTAACTTGCAAATCGCATTTTCAACAGGACATTTAGCAGGTGTTTCTGCAAGTAATAGAAATAGTGAGGAAAATTATTATGATTAATGTAGCAATTGATGGTCCTGCAGGAGCAGGTAAAAGTACAGTTGCTCGTGCAGCGGCAAAGGAATTAGGCTTTATTTATGTTGACACGGGTGCTCTTTACAGAGCTGTTGGTGTACATTGTCTTCGTAACAATATTGTAACAACAGATGCAGAAGGTGTTGGAGCTGTTTTAAATGATATTACAGTTGAACTTAAGTTTATTGATGGTGTTCAACATGTGTTTTTAAACGGTGATGATGTTTCAACAGAAATTCGACTTCCCGAAGCATCTATGGCAGCGTCAAATGTGTCTGCAATTCCGTCTGTGAGAGCATTTTTGTTTGATTTACAAAGAGATATTGCGGCAAAGAACAATTGCCTGATGGATGGCAGGGATATTGGTACGGTTGTTCTTCCCGATGCAGAAGTAAAGATTTTCTTAACTGCTGACCCGGAAGAAAGAGCTATGCGAAGATTTAAGGAACTTCAGGAAAAGGGTAGCACAGTTACATATAAAGAAGTTCTTGACGATTTAATTGTTCGTGACTATAACGATTCACATCGTGAAATTGCACCACTTAAACCGGCAGAAGATTCCGTTGTAATCAATACAACAGGATATACACTTGAGGAATCAATAAATAAAATAATTGAAACAGTTAAGGAGAAAATGTAATGGCAGATAAAAAAATCTTTGATTTCACAGATTTTAAAACAAGAACTACTTTTAATGTGGTCAGACCACTTTGCAATCTTGTTTGTAATACCCGTATTAAGTTAATTGTTGAGGGTGAAGAAAATATTGACAGAGAAGATGGGTTTATTATTGCAGCAAATCACACCATAATTTATGACCCAATTCTTATTGCAACAGCATCTAAAAAAAGACTTATTCACTTTATTGCAAAATCAGAAGTGTTTAAAAATCCTATTGTTGGTGGAATTTTAAAGAGCTTTAATGCATTCCCTGTTGTTCGTGGCAGGGGGGATATGTCTGCACTTAATTATTCAAGCGATTTGGTGAAAAAAGGAAAAATTCTTGGCATTTTCCCCGAGGGTACACGCTCAAAAGATGGTTATCCCAAAAAGGCGAAATCAGGAGTTGGCTTGATTGCAAGAAATGCCAAATGTGATGTTGTACCTGCTGCTATCTGTTATGATGAAAACGGAAAATTCGGTGCAAATGTCTATATCAAATTCGGTAAAGCAATTAAGTACGAGGATATGAACTTTACAGAAGATGGTGGCACTAAAGAAAACAAAGAAGTTGCTAATAAGGTTATGGATGAAATTGTTCTTCTTTGGAGGGAGTGCAGACAGAAATGCAAGGTAATATAACACTTGCTAAAACTGCAGGTTTTTGTTTTGGTGTTAATCGTGCTGTAAATATGCTCTACGATTTAATAGCAAAAGGCGAGAATATCTGCACATTGGGACCTATAATACACAACCCACAGGTAATTGAAGATTTGGAGAGCAAAGGCGTTACTATACTTGACAATATCAAAGAAGCAACGAGAAACAGGAAAGTTGTTATTAGAACTCATGGTGTTGAAAAGTCAGTGTTAAAGTATTGTGTTGATAATTCATTGGATTATATTGATGCAACATGTCCTTTTGTAAAGAAAATTCATAAAATTGTTGAAAAGAATTCAAGTGAAACTCTGCCTGTTCTTATTGCAGGGGATAAAAATCATCCTGAGGTTATAGGAATTAAAAGTTATTGTATTGGAGATTTTTTTACCTTTAATTCTTGTGGAGAACTTGAAGAAATATTTAAAAATAATTCTTTCAATCCGGAAAATCCCTTTATTGTGGTTTCACAGACAACATTCAGCATAAAAGAATGGAAAAAATGTGTAAAAATTATAAATTTACACTATACAAACGCAAATATTTTTGATACAATATGTAGTGCGACCGAAGAAAGACAGGCAGAAGCACTATTATTGTCAAAGGAAAACGACGCTATGATAATAGTAGGTGGTAGAACAAGTTCAAATACTGCAAAATTAAAAGCAGTTTGTGAACATAACTGCCCGACTTATTTGATTGAAACGGCTAATGAGCTTTTGGACATAGCTTTTAGTGATGTTCAATCAATAGGCGTTACTGCGGGTGCATCAACTCCCGACAGTATAATTAAGGAGGTACTAAAAACTATGTCCGAGAAATTTGAAAACGCAAACACAAACATTATGGAGGAGACAGGCTTTGAGCAGATGCTTGAGGAATCATTAAGCAATATGAGTTCTGACCAGAATGTTGTCGGAACAGTTGTTGGATTCACAGCAACCGAAATTCAGGTTGAAATTGCAGGCAGAAAGCATACAGGCTATGTGTCTTTTGATGAATATAGCGATGACCCATCAGCTGACCCAAAAGCAGAGCTTAAAGTTGGCGATGAAATCAAACTTCGCATTATGAAGACAAACGATGTTGAAGGCACAATCAAGCTTTCAAAGCGTCTTTATGACCGTGGCGCAATCTGGGAAAACATTGAAGCTGATGACACAATTCATACTGGTGTAGTTACCGGTATTGTTGGTGACAACAAAGGTGTATTTGTTCAGAGTGGTGCTATTAAGGTTTTCGTTCCTGCATCTCTTGCAAAAATGAGAAAGAACGATTCTCTTGAAGACCTTATCAAGACAACTGTTGAATACAAAATCATCGAAGTGAATAAGATGAGAAGAAAAGTAGTAGGTTCAATCCGTGAGGTTGCTGCTGCAAAGAAAAAAGAAGTTGAAGATGCTTTCTGGGCTAATGTTGCAGAGGGTGCAGTTTATACAGGTACAGTAAGAAGCCTTACAAACTATGGTGCATTCGTTGACCTTGGCGGTGTTGATGGTATGGTACATATTTCTGAACTTTCATGGCAGAGAATTAAGCACCCATCAGAAATTGTTAAAGTTGGCGATACTGTTGAAGTTTATGTTAAAGAACTTGACAGAGAAAACAAGAAAATCTCTCTTGGTTACAAGAAAGTTGAAGATAATCCATGGGAAATCCTTAAACGTGATTATCCTGTTGATAGTGAAGTTGAATGCAAGGTTGTTAGTCTTACATCATTTGGTGCATTCGCACAGATTATCCCTGGTGTAGATGGTCTTGTTCATATTTCACAGATTGCTCATAAGCATATTGGCACACCTGCTGAAGTTCTTAAAGTTGGTGATGTTGTTAAGGCAAAGATTATGGAAATCGACTTTGATAAGAAGAGAGTTAGCCTTTCAATTAAAGCTCTTCTTGAAGCTCCTGTTGAAGAAGCTCCTGTTGAAGAAGCTCCTGTTGAAGAAGCTCCTGTTGAAGAAACAGTTGCTGAAGAAGCAGTCGAGGCTCCTGTAGAAGAATAATTAAATCGGCATTAAGGCCGTAAATAATCAGGTCAGATGATGCGAAAACACCGTCTGACCTGTTTTGTTTTATTGTTTAACCACAAAAAAATTATGAGGTATTATTATGAAAAAAGGCTTAGCAGTTTTATCAGGACTTACTACCGCAGTAGGCGGTGGAGTTTTATATTTAAAGAATAAAGATATCTGCCCAAAATGTGAAATTAAGAAGCTTCTTGCAAAAACACAGATTCACTACACAAAGGATGAAATGTATAATAATGGTGCAGGACTTACTCCGCCAATGGGTTGGTCAAGCTGGAATATCTTCCGTCATAATATCAATGAAAATGTAATTTTAGATATTGCAAAAGCAGTTAAGGAAACAGGACTTGCAGATGCAGGGTATGTTTATGTTAATCTCGACGATTGTTGGCAGTCATCAATGCGTGATGAAAATGGAAAAATGCAAGGGGATTTTTCAACATTTCCTCACGGCATCAAGTGGCTTGTTGAACAGATTAATGAATTAGGTCTTAAAGTTGGTATTTATTCTTCCAATGGCACACTTACATGTGAGGATTTACCTGCATCTCTTTATAATGAACAAATAGATGCTGAAACTTTTGCAGAATGGGGTATTGAATATTTTAAGTATGACTATTGTCACCATGTTCTTATTCCAACTGATGCACCATATATTGACAGTATCTCAATTATCGGTAGCGGTATGGATAATGAACTTGTTTTTAAGGCGAAAGATGCAATCTTTAAAGGGGATGCGAAAGTTGTTAATGAAGAAAATGATCAAAGTTATGTAAAAGGTCTTTGCAGTGGCTTGGGAACAATTGAATTTAATAATATAAATGTTCCTGAAGATGGTGAATATATATTTACTCTCATTATGCGTAAAAACACCTGTAAAGGTCAGTTCTGCGTTGTTACAGTAAACGGAACAGATAAATACGATTTTCTCATTGCTGAACAAAAAGCATTTTCTCGTGAAGGCAGACGACAGATTAAGATTAATCTTAAAGCAGGAACAAATTCTATTTCAATTACCAATCCCGTTGCTTCTCCAATGGATAGTGCTGCTATGCAGTATGAAAAAATGGGTAAAGAACTTGTAAAAGCAACTAAAAAATATGCTGAAGAAAATAATTGTGAAGAAAAGAAGATACTTTACTCAATTTGTGAATGGGGTCAGAACAGACCTTGGAAATGGGGCGGAAAAGCAGGTAATATCTGGCGTACAACTCCTGATATTCAACCAAATTGGGCTTCAGTTATGGGTATTTATGAGGTTAATGTCAAACTTGATAAGTACGCTTGCCCTGGTGCTTTCAATGACCCAGATATGCTTGAAGTCGGTAACGGAAACCTCACATATGAAGAAAATAAATCACATTTTACATTGTGGTCAATGATGGCAGCACCACTTATTTTAGGTAATGATATCAGAGCATTTATTAAAGAAGATGGTACTGTTGACAAAGATAATAAGGTGTTACAGATTTTAACAAATAAAGATGTTATTGCAGTTAATCAGGATAAACTTGGTATCCAATGCAAGAGAATTAAATCTGGTCTAAAAGACATCCTTGTTAAACCACTTGAGAATAATGAAGTTGCAGTTTGCTTCTTTAATAAAACAAATTCAAATACACTAATGACTTGTGATATTGCGGATATTCATAATGTAGTTTCAGTGTCATTACCTAATGCAGAAAGTTATACTTGTAAGGAACTTTGGTATAAAACTGAAGAGATTTTAACAGACAAGATTACAACAACAGTAGCACCTCATGGTGTTAAGATTTTCAGGATTTCTGCAAATCAGCAATAATATGAATGTTGTCAAAAATAATAAAAGAAACTAAGGATAGTCCATACCAACAAGCAGAAAATTGAAGTGAAATCTGTCCCATAATATTTCCGGGCATATTTGTATAATCCCATACCTGAAGAGCAAAAATTTTGTTAACAATTATGCCCACGGTAAATTCTAAGGCAGTTATTACAATCATTCCCAAAAATGCTTTGATAAATATGGAGGTATCAATTAGCGTGTTGTTAATAATATATAGGGATACAAAAGCCGCACCGCCGGTTATAACCATTGACCAGTGGGTATAACCGCGGAATAAGATTTCAATTACACCGTAACCAATCCCACCAATAATAAACAAAACAATATATTTTTCCAAGTCTTTCATCTAATCACCAAAGTATATTATGTCCTGAAAGATAAGTTTTATTTAGATTTTTAAGGTGAAACAAATGAGTAATTTTGAACAAAAAAAAATAAGAGCAGAGCAGTTACGAAAAGAGCTTAATCATCATATTTACCGTTATTATGTTGAAAATGAGAATGACATTTCAGACTATGAGTATGATATGCTTATGCGTGAACTCGACTCGATAGAAAAGGAATATCCTGAACTTTTAACTGCGGATTCTCCAACCCACAGAGTAGGTGGTCAAGCAGATGGATTGTTTGAAACTGTTGTCCACACAGTTAAGATGGAAAGTTTGCAGGATGCTTTTTCACACGATGAGGTTCGTGATTTTGACAAACGCGTTAAAGATGTTTTTTTAAATGCGGAGTATGTAGTTGAGCCTAAAATTGACGGCCTTTCTGTTTCCCTCGAATATACAAATGGTGTGTTTACCCGTGGCTCGACTCGTGGTGATGGTGTACAAGGTGAGGATATAACTGCAAACTTGCGAACAGTTAAATCAATTCCATTAAGACTTAAAAAGGACATTCCTTTTATTGAAGTCCGTGGTGAGGTGTATATGCCTCGTGATGTTTTCTTAAAGATTGTTGAAAAACAAGAACTTAATGGCGAGAAACCTTTTAAAAATCCTCGAAATGCCGCGGCAGGCAGTATAAGACAAAAAAATCCTAAAATCACTGCTGAAAGAAATCTCGATATTTATGTTTTTAATATCCAACAAGTTGAGGGCGCAGAGATTTCAGGACATTATCAGTCATTGGAGTTTTTAAAGGCGTTAGGATTTAAAACAATTCCGTTCTTTAACAAGTTTAATAACATCAATGACACTTTGAAAGAGATTGAACGAATTGGTGAAATCAGATATACATTACCTTTTGATATTGACGGTGCTGTAATTAAAACCGACGATTTTTCTATGCGTGAAGCCATTGGTAGTACTGCAAAATTCCCTAAATGGGCATTGGCGTATAAGTATCCACCAGAAGAAAAAGAAACCAAGCTTATTGATATCGAAATCAATGTTGGAAGAACAGGTGTGTTAACACCAACTGCAGTTTTTGAGCCCGTTTTGGTTGCAGGTTCAACAGTAAGTCGTGCAACCTTGCATAACCAAGACTTTATTAACGAAAAAGGCATCAGAATAGGGGATACCGTAATAATTCGTAAAGCAGGTGACATTATTCCGGAAGTGCTTTCAGTTGTGAAGCACGAAGAAAACACTTGTGCCTATGAAATGCCAAAATTTTGTCCGTCTTGTAATTCTCCTGTGCATCGTGAGGACGGTGAGTCTGCAATCCGTTGCGATAATCCCGATTGTCCTGCACAACTATTACGAGTTCTTATTCATTTCTGCTCACGCGATGCAATGGATATTGAGGGACTTGGAGATGCAGTTCTTGAAACTCTCTTAAACAAAGGATTAATCAGTAAGATTTCAGACATCTATCGTATTGATTATGATAAAATTGCAGAGCTTGACGGAATGGGTAAAAAAAGTGCTGAAAATATGCGAAAAGCTATTGAGAAATCAAAGGAGAATGACCTTTCAAAACTTCTTTTTGCATTTGGTATCCGTCATATAGGTCAAAAGGCCTCAAAATTGCTCTCTGATAGGTTTTTAACCCTTGACAACATAATTTCTGCTACTAAAGAAGATATCCTCACAATTGAAGGATTTGGCGAAATAATGGCAGATTCTGTTGTTGAATTTTTCTCACTCCCACAGACAAAACAAATGCTTGAAGAATTAAAATCATTTGGTCTTAATATGGAAAGTCAGCGAGAAATTAAAGATAATCGCTTTGAGGGTATGACCTTTGTGCTTACAGGTACATTATCAACCTATGGCAGAAAAGAAGCACAGGAGATTATTGAGTCCTATGGCGGAAAAGCATCTTCATCTGTTTCAAAGAAAACAACTTATGTTTTGGCAGGTGAGGCTGCAGGTTCAAAACTTCAAAAAGCAACCGATTTAGGTGTAACAATAATCAACGAAGAACAATTCGCTGAACTGATAAAATAATGTAGGGCGGGGGCTTGTGCTCCCGCCATTTTCTTTTTTACCGAATACATTTTTAAAATAACCGAACGCTTTTAATATATTGCAAGTCGAAAAACATGGTGATATTATACACTTGCAAGGAGGAATTTCATGAAACTCAGAATTGTAATAAACAAAGACCATGACGAAGAAGTTCTCATATTCGCCCACGAAAAATCACCATTGGTGTGTGAAATTGAAAAACTTATCAATAACAACTCATTTGATTTAACTGGCTATGGGGAAACTGAAACAGTAAAACTCAATATAAACGAAATTTGTTGTTTTTTCACCGAGAATAATAAGGTTTATGCACTTACTGAGAAAGGAAAATATAGGCTTAAATCAAGGCTTTATCAGTTAGAGGAAAATCTTAATCAAAATTTTGTTAAAATTAATCAGTCCTGTATTGCAAATATCAAAAAAATTGATAAGTTTAAAGCGAGTGTAGGTGGCTCATTAACGGTTATTTTTAAAAACGGATATGTAGATTTTGTGTCACGTAGAAATCTCAAAAATGTAAAAGAAAGGTTAGGTTTGTAATATGAATAAATATGTAAAAGCATTTTTTCACCGTGGACTTATGTTTTCAGGTTTTGGACCAATAATTTTAGGAGTTGTATATTTTATACTTTCAAAAACAATAGACGACTTCACATTAAGCGGTAGTGAAGTGTTAGAAGGTATCATATCAACATATCTATTGGCATTTATTCAGGCAGGTGTATCTGTGTTCAATCAAATTGAGCATTGGAGTACAGCAAAATCACTCTTTTTTCATCTATCGACACTTTATGTTGCATATTCACTATGTTATGTGTCTAATACATGGATTCCATTTGAACCAAAAGTGCTTTTGGTTTTTACGGTAATTTTTATGGTAGTTTACTTCGTGGTATGGGGAATAGTCTATTCTGTTGCTAAAACTACAAGTAAAAATTTAAATGCAAATCTTTAATAAATCTTGTAGGGTGATTTACAAATCGCCCTTTTTTATATGCAATTTTGAGTTTGTCGAACTCATTTGATGATATGGACAAAATAAAAATGGTAGGCAAAGACCTACCATTTTTATAATCCCTTATTATAAAACTCATTTTTAAACCACACATCATTTAATTCGAATTCCTTGTGATTTAAGTATTCAAGTATTCCCGCATCTGTTGTAAAATCAAATACAAGTTTATATGAGTATAAAAATTGCTTTTTATAGCCGTATTTTTTATTTTGAGCATTAGTGCCGTATTTTCCGTCGCCTAAAAGTGGATGACCGATAGATGCAAAATGCGCTCTGATTTGGTGTGTACGACCTGTTAGGAGTTCAACCTCAACAAGGCTTAATTCACCATCTGTATCGATAACATTATATTTTGTACGAATTTCCTTTGAATCGTCCATTTTCTTCTTTGAAACTGTAACCTTGTTTTTACTTTCGTCTTTTACAAGATAACCCTCTAATAGTCCGCTTTTTTTCTTTATTTCACCGTGAACTATACAAAGGTAAAATTTGTGCAGTTCGCGGTCTTTCATTTTTTGATTAAGAATACGGAGCGTTTCTGCATTTTTAGCAGCAATTACAATACCACCTGTGTTACGGTCAATTCTGTTCACCAAAGATGGCACAAATGAGTTTTCGTCATCAGGCTTGTATTCACCTTTTTCATATAAATACCGCTTAATTCTGCCAATTAAGGTGTCAATATATTCGTTGTCGTCAGGGTGGGAGAGTACACCAACCTTTTTATCGCAAAGAATTATATTTTCGTCTTCATAAATGATATTAAGATTTTTTGATGCTTTGAGAAAATCATACTTTTCAGGTGCTTTCTCAAAAAATTCGTCATTTATATACATATCAACAACATCTCCAACATTAAGTCGTGTTGATATTTCAGCTCGTTTTCCGTTTACCTTAATTCGTTTAATGCGAATGTATTTATACAAAAGTGTTTTAGGGAGCAACGGAACACTTTTTGTAATGAATTTATCAAGACGCTGTTCGGCGTCGTTTTTATTTATTGTAAAACTCTTCATTTTTACACCTCAAAACATTTTCAATTTAATATACCACAAGTTAAATTGCTTTTCAACTTGAAACTTGTAAGAAATTATTATAGAATAAATATGGTGATTAAAATGAATATAAATAAAACTCATTATAAGATTTTAGGTGAACCTAAAAAGATTTATCTTGATATGACCACACTCGAAATTCGCGAAAAATTAAATATTGTCTTTAAAACTCCAACTTGTGAAGACGATATGACTGGAATTTTTGGCAAATATCATAAATCTGAAAAAAAGTATAAATTGAAATATATTTTTGCAAGGAATAATCAGCTCCAACCCCAGACATATGAAAGATATTATTATCTTGTAGATGTTGATGAGGATGAAAAGGGTGCATATGTAGAGTATGTAATGGTATATGATAAGTTTTACGACCCATTTATAAGAATAGTGTATATTCTTGCAGCATTAGGCATTTTTGCGTATCTTTATTATAGGTTTAAAATTAATTCTTTTGGTCAGATGTCAACTATTGTTATGGGTGCTATAATTTTCCTTTCGATAATTCTTGTTTTCAAAAAATCAAAGGAAACACAATATGAATGTGAAAAAGCAGAAGATTTATTTATAAATCTTGTTAAAGAAATGTAAATACCCTTGACAAAAGGCAATTATTATTGTATTATACTAACACATTAACACTTTACTATATTAAAAGGAGTTATTATTTATGAAAATGAAAAAATTTCTCGCTGTAATTATGGCAGTCCTTATGGTTGCACTTTGCTTCTCTGCTTGTGGCGGAGATAAAGAAAAAACTGATATGGAATATGTTAAAGAAAAAGGTAAACTTGTTGTTGGTATTACTGATTTCAAACCAATGGACTATGAGGACAAAGACGGCAATTGGATAGGCTTTGATGCTGACATGGCAAAAGCTTTTGCTAAACACCTTGGTGTTGAGGTTGAATTTGTTGAAATAAACTGGGACAACAAAAAAATGGAACTTGACGGCAAAAATATTGACTGTGTATGGAATGGTATGACACTTACTGATGAAGTAAAAGCAGGTATGGATTGTTCAAACCCATATTGTAAAAATGCTCAGGTTATTGTTGTTCCTGCTGATAAGGCTGACCAGTACAAAGCAGCTGCTGATTGTAAGGACCTTACATTTGCTGTTGAAGCAGGTTCAGCAGGTAAGGACCAGGCTGTAGCAAATGGATTTAAATATACTGAAGTTCTTGACCAGGCAACAGCACTTTCAGAAGTTGCTGCAGGTACATGTGATGCTGCTATTATCGACTTACTTATGGCAGGTGCTATGATTGGTGAAGGAACAGGCTATGCTAATCTTACATACACAGCTGGTCTTAACAGCGAAGAATATGGTGTTGGTTTCCGTAAGGGTTCAGACCTTGTTGCTGAATTCAATAAGTTCTTTGCAGCTGAGGTAGCAAATGGTAATGTTCAGAAGGTTGCTGAAACCTATGGTGTTCAGGAAGCTCTTATTAAGTAATTTTTGAAAGCTTAAAAAATTAAGAAGAGAGTGTAACAGCACTCTCTTCTTTTGGTGTAATAAATTAGATAGGGTGTTATAATTGTCATTTATCGAACAGTTTCCGATAGTATTTGATGCGTTAAATGTCGGATTTATTCAAACATTAAAATTGTTTATAATTACATTGGTTGGAGCGCTCCCACTTGGACTTATAATTTCATTTGGTTCTATGTCTAAATTCAAGCCACTAAGTGCAACTGTAAAAACTTTGGTTTGGGTTATAAGAGGTACTCCTTTAATGCTTCAACTTCTTGTTATTTATTACTTGCCGGGTCTTGTATTTCATAACAATATCTGGGGGAGTGGCGAGGAAGGTCGTTTCATAGCATCAGTTACTGCATTTGTTATCAATTATGCTTGTTACTTCTCAGAAATATATCGAGGCGGTATTCAAGCAGTACCGCATGGTCAGCAAGAGGCTGGTCAGGTGCTTGGACTTACAAAATCACAGATTTTCTTCAAGATTACACTTTTACAAATGGTTAAAAATGTATTACCACCAATGTCAAATGAGATTATTACTCTTGTTAAGGACACATCACTTGCAAGAATTATTGCTTTACAAGAGATTATCTGGGCAGGACAGGCATTTATGAAAGGGTCACAGGGTATTGCAGGTGAAATATGGCCATTATTCTTTACAGGTTTGTATTACCTTATTTTCAGTGGTGTTTTAACAGTTGTATTAGGTAAAATTGAGAAAAAACTCAGTTATTTCAGAACTTAAGGAGGAGTTTATATGTCTTGGCTTGAAGTTAAAAATATTTATAAAAGCTTTGGGAAAACAGAAGTCCTTAAGGGTATAGATTTTTCACTTGAAAAAGGTGAGGTTTTAGCACTTATCGGTTCATCGGGAAGTGGTAAAACAACCTTGCTTAGATGCTTGAACTTTCTTGAAACACCTGACAAGGGAACGATAAGTGTTAAGAATAAAGTTTTATTTGATGGAAGTATAAAAACTAAGTTTAATGATGAAGAAATTCGCCAGAACAGACTTCATTTTGGATTGGTTTTCCAAAATTTTAATTTATTTCCTCAGTACACTGTTCTTAAAAATATTACATTAGCACCATCATTACTTAAAAAAGGTTCTGATGAGGAAATCAATAATAAAGCGATGGAACTTATTAAAAGTGTAGGACTTGCTGAAAAAGCTAATTCCTACCCTTGCGAATTGTCAGGTGGTCAACAACAGCGCGTGGCAATAGCTCGTGCGTTGGCGCTTTCACCGGATGTACTTTGCTTTGATGAACCTACAAGTGCTCTTGACCCGGAACTTACCGGTGAGGTGCTTCGCGTAATTAAAGAACTTAAAAATGGCGACAACACCATGGTGATTGTTACTCACGAAATGAACTTTGCAAAGAATGTATCGGATAAAGTAATCTTTATGGCTGATGGCATTATCGAAGAATGTGGCACACCAGAAGAGGTTTTTGATAACCCCAAGAGCCCAAGACTTAAAGAGTTTTTAAGTTCATCATTAAAAGACTAAAAAAATGACCTTCGTCCAAAATAGGATGAAGGTCTAAATTTTTATTTAATTGGTTCAAAATCATCTACACCATGTTTGCAGATAGGACAAATAAAATCTTCAGGCAATTCATCGCCCTCGTAAATGTATCCGCAAATCTTACAAACATATCCTTTTTTCTTTGGCGCATCCGGTTTAGGTTTGATATGGTCAAAATAGTATTGATATGTTGCAGACGGCACTTCTGATAATGTTTCAGCCTCTGTCACATCTGAAATAAACAAAAGGTGAGTGCCACAATCAATTATGTCCGTAACTGTGCAAGAAATATAAGCATTTGTACCCTCACAAATAAAGAAAGTTCCGTTTTCTGTGCGATAGTGGTCGTTATAACCGCTGAATTTATCAGTATTCCTGCCACTTGTAAACCCAAATCTTTTTATCATATCAAAAGTGACATCTTGTGATATAACAGAAAGAGTAAACTTTTTTGATTTTTCAATCATTTCACAAGTATAATTTCCTTTATTAACTGCAATTGTCAGTCTTTTAGGGGTATCGGTGACTTGTGTTGCAGTGTTAATAATACACGCATTATCCTTACCGTCGTAATTTGTACTAAGCACAAATAATCCATAACTTAGTTTGAACATTGCTTCGTTTCTAATCATATAATCAACTCCTTTTATATTTATTATAACATATTTTTTACAATTTGTATATGTTATATATTTATCATTCTTCTTTTTGTGATTTACATTGACAAATTACCACAAATATGGTATCTTTTTACCAATAAAATGTATATTATGTGTCAATTTATAGCACCGATATACAAAAAGGAGATGTAAAAATGAAAAGAAAATTAAATGTTAAACTCATTTCAATTTTCGCAGTTGCTTTAATTCTTGTTTCTGTAATGTCTTTTATGTCATTTGCAAGTGACGGCAATGAAAAAGCTGCAGTTATGATTGACTGTTCAACTTGTGAAGGCGCTGGCGTTACTGCAACATGTGGAGCATGTGAGGGCGCAAATATTGCTTGTGCAGATTGTAGCGAAGTTGCTAATACTTGTGCTGATTGTTCTGGAACAGGTAAGGTTGAAGCACCATCTAAATTCTATTCAACACTTTGGTCATTATTGCCACCTGTAATTGCAATTGCTTTGGCTCTTATTACTAAGGAAGTTTACTCATCACTCTTCATTGGTATTGTAGTTGGTGGTTTGCTTTATGCCGAAGGTAATTTTGTAGGTACAATTACTCACGTATTCAGTGATGGTTTTGTTGCTAATGTTGCAGATTCTTACAATATGGGTATTATTATATTCCTTATTGTACTTGGTTCAATGGTTGCAATGATGAATAAAGCAGGTGGTTCTGCTGCATTTGGTCGTTGGGCAAAGAAACATATTAAATCAAGGGTTGGTGCTCAGCTTGCAACAGTTCTCTTTGGTTGTATGATTTTCATTGATGACTATTTCAACTGTCTTACTGTAGGTTCAGTTATGAGACCTGTTACAGATAATCATAAGGTTTCTCGTGCAAAACTCGCTTATCTTATTGATGCTACTGCAGCACCTGTTTGTATTATCGCTCCTGTTTCATCATGGGCAGCAGCAGTTGCAGGTTTCGTTGCTGAAGAAGAGGTTAGCGGATTCCAACTCTTCCTCAGCGCTATCCCATATAACTTCTATGCACTTCTTACTATTGTTATGATGGTTGCAATTACTCTTATGAAGTTTGATTATGGTAAGATGAGAATTCACGAAGAAAACGCACTCAATGGTGACCTCTTCACAAGTGATGCTGAATCTTTTGCCGGCTCAACAGATAATGAAAACGCTAATCCAAAGGGTAAAGTTATTGACCTTATTATCCCTGTAGTTCTACTTATTATTGCTTGTGTTATCGGTCTTATCTATTCAGGCGGATTCTTTGATGCAACAAGTGGTGCATATCACAATGTAATCGAAGCATTCTCAGGCGCCGATGCATCAGTTGGACTTCTATACGGTTCGTTCTGTACACTTATTCTTTCAGTTGCATACTTTATGATTCGCAGAGTGGTTTCATTTAAAGAATGTATGGCATCAATTCCTGAAGGTTTCAAAGCAATGGTTCCTGCTATTATGATTCTTGCTTGTGCATGGACACTTAAAGCTATGACAGATAGCCTTGGCGCTAAAGAATTTATAGCAGGCATTGTTGAAACAACAGCAGGTACATTTGCAAACTTCCTTCCTGCAGTTATCTTCCTTATTGCTGTTGGACTTTCTTTTGCAACAGGTACATCATGGGGTACATTTGGTATTCTTATTCCTCTTGTTCTCAGCGTATTCCCATATGAAAGCGGTCCTATTTCTGTTATTGCAATTTCTGCTTGTATGGCAGGTGCTGTTTGCGGTGACCACTGTTCACCAATTTCTGATACAACAATTATGGCAAGTGCAGGTAGCCAGAGTAACCACATAAATCATGTTTCAACTCAGTTACCATACGCACTTACAGTTGCAGGTGTATCATTTGTAACATACATTATTGCAGGTTTTGTTCAATCTGTAATTGCACTTCCAATTGGTATTGCTCTTATGCTTGGAACACTTTTCGTAATTAAAGCAATTACAAAGAAAAAAGCATAATTTAATGGCATAAAAAGTTAATCACCTTATCCATAATGGATAGGGTGATTTTTTTGTTGTATTACAATTTTAACCATTCATCGCTATAAGCATCAGATGGCATTATAAAACTTCCACGAGGTGAGAGGGAAACGGAACCAACCGCAACACCATCAGGCATACAAGAACGTTTAAATTGATTGTTGAAAAATCTTTTTATGAAAATGCCTAACCAATTTTTAAGCTCTTCCTCTGTATATGTTCCTTTAAATGCATTAACGGACATCTGCAATAGTTCGGAAGGTGATTTATGATGTCGTACAAAATGATATATAAAATAATCATGCACATCATAAGGACCTATCGTATTTTCTGTTTTTTGCACCATATTACCGTTTTTGTCCAATGGTAGTAATTCGGGACTAACAGGTGTGTCAAGCACACTGTAGAGGATTTTAGAGGTGCTTTCATCACTTTTATCAGCAATATGTCTTACAAGATGTCGCATAAGTGTTTTTGGGAGTGATGCATTAACACCATACATACTCATATGGTCGCCGTTGTAAGTACACCAGCCAAGTGCCAATTCACTTAAATCACCGGTTCCTACAACTAACGCACCAATTTTATTGGCGTAATCCATTAAAATCTGTGTTCTTTCTCTTGCTTGAGTATTTTCATATGTTACATTATGAATGTTTACATCGTGACCAATATCTTCAAAGTGCTTAATACAAGCATCTTTAATACTGATTTCAAGAAGTGTAGCACCTAATGATTTTACAAGATTACAAGCATTTGTATAGGTTTGGTTTGTTGTGCCAAAGCCCGGCATAGTAATACAAACAAGATTATCAAGTGGAATATTCAATTTTTTCATTGATTCAACACAAATAAGAAGTGCATGAGTTGAATCAAGTCCACCCGATATACCAAGAACAAGCTTATTACAATGAATGTGCAACATTCTCTTTGCAAGACCCGTGCTCTGAATCTCAATAATTTCATTACATCTTTTTTGCAACTCTTCTTTATTAGACGGTATGAATGGGTGAGTATCATTTGTATTAACAGCGAATTTGTTTACTAAAACTGGAGATAAATCTTTATTAGGCTCATCAATCTCTACTTCACTAATAATAATATTACTGTCAAATGAAAACCTTTTACCTTCTTTAACAATATTGCCGTTTTCTGCAATTAAGCAAGCACCTGAATAAACATAATCAGTTGTGGACTCACTTGCACCTGCTGAAGCATATAAATATGCACAATTTCTATTCTTAGTAAATTTTTCAACAAATGACTTATGATAATCATATCCTGTCACGAGAGCAGGTGTTGCTGCAATGTTAATAACAAAATTTGTAATATTTTTATCGTTATAAAAGTCATCACCGATAAGAATACTGTAATCACATAAATCTGTACTACTGTTATATCCCGTTGAAAACCATCTTTTCTCTGTGGATGACAGAGTATTTTTTGATACGACTTGAACAATTTTGCCTTTATAAATGTGAAAAGCAGCATTGTATAGTTTTTCACCATATTTTAGTGGTGCACCGATGATAATGTGTTCATCACATTCTCTTGTTTGTTCAATAATTCTAACCAAAGCGTTTTCACACGCCTCAATCAGCGTATGATGGAAAAACAAATCTCCGCAAGTGCTACCACATAAGGTCAATTCAGGAAAAGCGATAACATCAATGCTTTCATCCTTAATGTTATAAAGAATGTTTATGATTTCTTCGCAATTTTTTGTGGGATTACCTACGAAAATCTTTGGAGAAACAGCCGCAACTGTTAATTTTTTAGTTGACATATATAGTCTCCTTAAAAAACATATTTTTTATATTATATATCAAAAAAAACATATAATCAATATAAAAAAGGGTTACTACTCAGTAACCCTTTTGAATTTTACTTTTCAACATTTTCTAAAACATTGATATATGCTTTAATTGCTTCTACACAGCCGTTAAAACCTAAATCTGCACTGTTAAGACATAGGTCGTAATTACGGGCATTATCCCATTCGCGGCATGTGTAATAGTGGTAGTATTCACTACGATGTTTATTGATTTTTCTGATTTTTTTATCAGCATCCTTTTCATTCATAGCAAACATGTCCATAACCGTTTTTACACATACTTCGTGAGGTGCCCAGATAAAAACTTTAATTACATTGTCGTAATCTTTTAAAATGTAGTCAGCACATCTGCCTACAATAATGCAGGATTCTTTATCTGCAAGATTTTTAATAATCTTTGCCTGATAGTTAAAGAGGTTTTCTTTAGATGTGAATTTACTGTCTTCAGGTGGAATTACAGTACCACTATATTGATGTGTTGCAGAATCAAATAACCCTTTACTGATTTCTTCATCGTTTTTCTGGAAAAGACCTAAATTAATGCCGCTGTCATCAGATGCCATATAGAGAATTTCACGGTCATAGAAGGGGATATTAAGCTCTTTAGCAAGCATTTGACCAACAGTTTTACCACCACTACCATAGTCACGAGCAATAGTAATAACGATTTTTTTATTCATAATAATTTTCCACCTTTCAGCAATTATTCACTAAGGTAAGCCTTTTTAACAGATTCGTCATTCATAAGTTCTTTTGCATCGCCTGAAAGAACAATCGAACCTGTTTCAAGTACATAAGCTCTGTCTGCAATAGAAAGAGCTTTTTTAGCGTTCTGTTCAACAAGAAGAACAGTTGTGCCGTTTTCGTTAATAGCCTTGATAATATCGAAGATTTCGGATACAAGAAGGGGGGAAAGACCCATTGAAGGCTCATCCATCAAGATAAAATCAGGCTTTGACATCAGCGCTCTACCCATGGCAAGCATCTGTTGCTCACCACCTGAAAGAGTACCTGCAATCTGGTTTTTACGCTCCTTAAGACGAGGAAAACGCTCATAAACATATTGTAATGTCTGTTCAATTTCGTCCTTATCTTTTCTTGTGAATGCACCTAATTTAATATTGTCATAAACAGAAAGCTGAGAGAAAATTCTTCTTCCTTCTGGTACATGAGCCATACCCATTGTAACAATTTTATGTGCAGGAGTTTTTGTTATATCGTTTCCATGATAAAGTATTTTACCTGATTTAGGTTTTAAAAGACCTGTAACCGTATGGAGGGTTGTTGTTTTACCCGCGCCATTAGCGCCGATAAGTGCAACAATTTCACCCTTATTTACTTCAAATGAAATGCCTTTTAAGGCTTTGATAACACCATAATAAACTTCAATGTTATCAACTTGTAAAAGTGGTGCCATGTTTTTACCTCCTTAATCGCCTAAATATGCCTTAATAACTTCAGGGTTATTAAGAACATCACTTGTTTTACCTTGTGCAAGTTCTCTACCAAAGTTGAGCACGGTAACTTCTTCACAGATACCGCTGACAAGCTTCATATCGTGTTCAATAAGAAGAATGGTCATATCAAACTTGTCGCGAACAAAACGGATTGTATCCATAAGTTCTTGTGTTTCACTTGGGTTCATACCTGCAGCAGGTTCATCAAGAAGTAAAAGCTTTGGATTAGTAGCTAATGCTCGTGCAATTTCGAGCTTTCTTTGTTTACCGTATGGAAGGTTATCTGCAAGAGTGGATGCCTCGTTTTCAAGACCAAAAACCTCTAAAAGTTCCATAGCCTTTTTATTCATTTTCTTTTCAGTTGAAAAGAAACGAGGAAGTCTTAAAACACCTTCAACAGATGAATACTTCATTTGATTATGAAGACCTGCTTTAACATTGTCAAGTACACTGAGGTTCTTGAAAAGGCGGATATTTTGGAATGTTCTTGCAATACCACAACGGTTAATATCAATTGTTCTCTTTCCTGTGATATTTTTGCCATCAAGAAGTATTGCACCTGATGTAGGCTTATAAACACCTGTCAAAAGGTTGAAAACGGTTGTTTTACCTGCACCGTTAGGACCAATTAGACCATAAAGCTGACCTTTTTCAATTTTAACATTGAATTCGTCAACAGCACGAAGACCACCAAAAGAAATTGAAAGGTTTTTAACTTCAAGTAATGCCATTATTTAACCTCTCCTTTCTTTTTCTTTGAAAAAATCCCAAAAAGTTTATCTTTAAGTGTTTTATTTGATGTGAACAACATCATTGAAATAAGAATAATTGCATAGAACAGCATACGATAATCGCCAACTATTGTGTCTCTGAGAAGTTCAGGAATAAGTGTAAGTGCAACTGCAGCAATAACACTACCACGAATTGAACCGATACCACCAAGAACTACAAAAACAAGAACAAGAATTGAAGTGTTGTAGTCAAACTTAGAAGCTTGAAGTGTTGAGAAATTATGTGAATAAATAACACCTGCAACACCTGCAAGGAATGCAGTTAATGCAAAAGTGATAAGCTTATATTTAGTAATGTTAATACCAATTGACTCTGCAGCAATTCGGTTGTCACGTATTGACATAACAGCACGACCTGTGCGTGAGTTTACAAAGTTATATGAAACTATAACTGTTACAAATAAAATAATAAATGCAATAACAAAGTTTGAATCGTGAGGTGTACCGTTGATACCAAGCGCACCGTTAATTAACATTTCACCATCAGCAGCCATATTCATATCGCTGACACTTTTAAGTGAAATGTGGAAACCATCAGCATCTCTTCCAAGATAAATTGAAGCACAGATGTTTTTGATAATTTCACCAAATGCAAGTGTAACAATAGCAAGGTAGTCGCCACGAAGACGAAGAACGGGAATACCAATAAGGATTCCAAAAACAGCAGCACAAACACCACCAAGGAGGAGTGCTATTGGGAATCTTACAAGTGCTTCAGGAATGGCGGTTTCCATAACATTAGAGAAAAGAGCACCTGAATAAGCACCAATACACATAAATCCTGCCTGACCAAGGCTTAATTCACCAAGAATACCAACAGTAAGATTAAGTGATACAGCAAGAATTGCATAAACGCAAAGTGGTACAAGCAAGTCTTGCATCATATATGACATTGAACCGGTTGCAAGCATAATTTGTATAATTACAAATGCCGCAATTAAAATTATGTATGTGATTAAACTCGTTTTTGTGTTGGGTTTAATCGACTTAGAACTATTTTTCATAAGTTAAAACTCCCTTCACAAATTAAACTTTTTCACTTGTTTTCTTACCAAGAATACCTGTAGGTTTAACCATAAGTATAATGATAAGAACACCAAAAACAATAGCATCGGCAAGTTGTGATGAAATATAAGCTCTGCCAAGAATTTCAATAACACCGATGAGAATACCGCCAATCATAGCACCCGGAATTGAACCGATGCCACCGAAAACGGCAGCAGTGAATGCTTTGATACCGGGCATAGCACCGGTTGTATTTGAAAGAATAGGGTAGGCAGAACAGTAAAGTGCACCTGCAACAGCAGCAAGAGCAGAACCAATAGCAAATGTAAGCGAGATGGTTTTGTTTACATTTATACCCATAAGTTGTGCAGCGCCTTTGTCTTCAGAAACGGCAAGCATAGCCTTACCACTTTTTGTTTTCTTGATAAAGAGCGAAAGGGCAATCACGATAAGTAATGAAACAACAATTGCAGTTGATGTTTCGCCTGAAATAACTATCTGACCATCAAATAATTTGATTGCAGGGATATTTACAACAGATGTAAAGTTAACAGGGTTTGCACCAAAAATTACAAGTGCAATATTCTGCAAGAAGTAACTTACGCCGATTGCTGTAATAAGAACTGCAAGAGATGTTGCTTGACGAAGCGGTTTATATGCGATTTTTTCAATGGTAATACCAAGTATTGTACATACTACCATAGCTATTGCAACGGATAAAATGGGATGAAGCCCCAATTTTGACATAGCAATAAAAACGGCATATCCACCAATCATAATAACATCACCGTGTGCAAAGTTAAGCATCTTCGCAATACCATAAACCATAGTATAGCCAAGAGCAATAACCGCATAAATGCTACCAAGGCTGATACCGTTAATTAGGTTGCTTAAAAAACCCATTATATAACATTCCTTCCATTATTTTGTGGTATAAAACACCACAATAAAATAAAATCGATATATTATATCACAAGATAATTTTAAAAACAATATAAAAAACATAAAAAAATACCGACAGTAGCAATTTACTGTCGGTATATGAGTTATGAATTATAGATTAAAGAGCAACATATGTGCCGTCTTTAATTACAACAGCCATAGGTTTCTTTGAAACAGCACCTGATGCATCCCATGTAAGAGCAGCACCGGCACCTGTAAGACCATTGTATGAGAAGCCATTTGAACAGATTGCTTTCTTAAGAATGTCGCAAATCTGTGAAGCAGTCATATCAGCTGTTACATTGTTTGCTTTAAGAAGTTCAGCGATGATATAAACACCGTCGTATGCGTCAGCAGCAAACTGGTTAGGAGTTTCGTTGTTGTACTTAGCTTTGTATGCTGAAACGAATTTCTGTGTAGCGTCGTCTTTAGCATCAGCTGCGAAAGGAGTAAGAAGCATTACGCCTTCAGCAAGTTTTGTGTCAAAACCTTCAATAGCAAGAAGTCCGTCAAGACCATCGCAACCAAAGAACTTAGGAGCATAGCTTGCTGATTCAGCAGCTTTAAGGATAAGAGAAGCTTCTGTATAGTAGATTGGAAGGAATACAAGCTCAGCACCTGCTGTCTTACAAGCCTGAATCTGAGCTGAGAAGTCTTTGTTGCTATCTTTTGTGAAAGACTGTTCTGCAACAAGTTCAAGACCCTTCTTAGTAGCTTCTGCTTTGAATGTATTGTAGATACCTGTTGAATAAGCATCTGATGAGTCATAAATAACCGCAACTTTTTTCGCTACATTGTTGTCAGCGATGTACTGAGCTGAACCAACACCTTGGTTAGAGTCAGTAAAGCAAATCTGGAAACAGTTGTCGTTAGCGATAACTGCGTCAGCTGATGCAGAAGGTGTAAGCTGGAACATATTGTCAGCAGCTGTCTTTTCAATAACTGCAAGGCATGAACCTGAAGTTACTGTACCAAGGAAAATCTGCATACCTTGGTCTTTAAGTGAGTTGTAAGCACTAACTGCCTTGTCGCCTGGATCAGCTTCATCGTCAGCTGTAACAAGCTTAAGGTTTGTGCCGTTAATACCACCGGCAGCATTGATTTCATCAATAGCAAGTTTAGCAGCATTAACAACTGCATTACCGTACTGAGCAGCTCCACCTGTAAGAGGACCGCTGATACCGATAACGATTTCTTTTGCGTCGTTTTTCTTATCTCCACCACAAGCCGCAAAGCAAGTAACAACAAGTGTTAAAGCTAAAACTACAGCGAAGATTTTTTTGAAGTTTTTCATAAAAAATACCTCCTCAATTTGTCCGTGTAATCAATAAAGATTTTGATTTACACACTTATCTCTTTAAATAGATAAAGTAAATATACACTAAAATATTCCATAAGTCAATTATTTTTTTATATTTTTTTAAAATAAAAGGGTATGGAACCATACCCTCTTATATGTGTATCGATTATTTTTTCTGTGGACCATTAAATCCGTTAGTTTCTTGGAATGTGGCAATTTTGTCAATAACACTTAAAACCACATCAAATCCGGTGCCAACTGTTTCAATATCAAAACGGTCTGGCATATCATGCCATGTGTGGTAGTACCATGTAAGCATTGGATTTTGAGCAGCAAATGTAACAGATTTAATACCTGCTCTTGTCATTGGAGTACTGTCGCAACCACCAACAGGATTATGGATACAACCGTTTGTTTTGCTTTCAATACCCATTTCATCAAATGTTTCTTTAAACATTTTTTCAAGGTCAGTGTCAAATCGGCAACCCTGCCAGTCGTCTTTGATAACAACTTCAAAATAGTCTTTATCAGCAACAGAGTCAATGTTAATATTCCAAGCATTTTGAGTTAAATCATCATTTCTGTGCTTATGTACAAAATCCATTGAGCCACGAAGACCTGCTTCTTCAGAACCACAGTTGCAATCAACAATACGACAATTTTTTGGCATCTTTTCAGGATTCTCTTTGAAATACTTTAAAACTGCATAGCTAAGAGCACAGCCTGTTGCATTGTCCATAGCACCTCTTGATGCGTTTTCTTCGCTTGGGTCATTCCACATAACAACAAAAGCACTACCAAGAGCTGTAATGATTGGTAAAAAGTGTAATGCAACATAGAATCTGTTGAGTGAGAGTGAATTAGATGCAACAATTGCCCATTCAGCATTGAGATAAAGACCAAGATAAATCAATGACATTGCAATTGAAACGCCAACCATAAAGAAAACACAAACTGCACCAAAGCCAACTTTACCATAAGTGGTAATAAGGCCATAAATTGGTTTATCAGGATATCTTGAAGCATTTTCAGAGTGCTTCCAGTTCCATGATGTATCTGTATGACCAGAAAGGATAATTGTATAATCGTATTTTCCATCTTCAGGAACTAATTCACCATAAACATTCTGCGAAATCTTTTGTTTAAAGAACATATCAAACCAAGGTTTGTAAAGAAATGCACTGAAAACAAGCCAGATAACCATACATATACCTATAAGAGCCATACCGTGCCACAGGTGATGATTATCCAATGCAAAATAAACAAGACCGCTAAGAATCACACCGACCCAACCTGCATAAGGGAGTCCACCGATGCCTGAACGGGGCGAAACTGCAAATTCTTCTTTTTTAGGTTCAATTCCGATTTCACGGAGTTTTTCGCCCATATAGTCAGCATATTCTCTTTCACCTTTTGAACCTGGGAGACGAGAGCCAACATTTTCAGCAGCATGTTTTACAATATCCCATGCTTCCTGGACGTATTTTTTAGATTCGTCTTTCATTACTATATCCTCCAACATTATAATTTATATTATATAATATTTCATTTCGAGGATTAAATCAAGTATTAAATTAAAATTTATCTTCCAAAAAAGAAAGTCAGGTAACGCTCAGATACCTGACTTTTTGTAATTAATTATATTTTCTTGCAATCTTAAGAGTAGTTGTTTTTGGAAATTCCTCGTCACGAATTTTGATTCTTGCAACATTTTTGAAGATTGGGTTTTCGCGATTAAACTTAGCAACATCATCGTTAATTCTGTCACGAGCATCAGGGAATTCTTTTTCGTTAAGGAAGAACTCTGCAACAATTTTTTCGTCTTCCTGATAAACAAGAACTTCTTCAACATATTCAATTCTTGAAAGTTTATCCTCGATTTCTTCTGGCGATACATTTTTACCGTTAGCAAGGCAAATAAGATTTTTCTTTCTACCAACCATAAAGAGGAAACCGTCTTCGTCAATTCTGCCGTGGTCACCTGTAATCAACCACTCTCCATCAAAAGCAGCTGCTGTTGCTTCAGGGTCATTGTAATATCCTTGCATAACATTAGTGCCTCTGACATAGATTTCACCAACGCCTTCTTCATCAGGATTAACAATTTTGATTTCGCAACAGTCAAGGGGCGTACCAACACTACCAAACTTGAATTTTCCGGGTCTGTTACAAGTAACGGCAGGGGAGCATTCGGTAAGACCATAACCATTGTAAATGTCAATTCCGAATTCGTGCATACCAATTTCAACTTTCGGGTCAAGGTTTGCAGCACCACAAACAATCATATTGAGGTTTCCGCCAAGATTATCAATGATTGTCTTAAAGATTTTTTGTCTTCTGTCAATACCGAGTTTTAAAAGAGTGTTACTGATTTTAAGACCTTTTTTGAGAATATCTTCTCTGCCTGTTTTTCTTGCTGTTTTCCAAATTCTGTTATAAATTGTGTTAACAACAAGAGGCACACCACAAATGTTATATGGTTTGTACTTTTTCATATCGCCCTGAATATTCTTGATACCGTCACACAAATATCCCCATTCTGTAAGGATATATGATGCGAAAAGAGCACTAACCCAAGCATATGTATGGTTAAGTGGCAAAAAGCCAATAGCATGTCTACCGTTAAGTGCACGGCAGGATGATGAACAGTTACTTGCAATATTGTAGTGTGTGAGCATAACACCCTTACTTTTTGCAGTTGTACCTGATGTGTAAGCAATACAAGCAAGGTCATCAGGCTTAACTTCAGCATCAAGAAACTCTTTATTACCTGCGTCTAATGATGCTTGTCCTTCTTTAAGGAAATCATTATAATTATCAAGACAAAAATACTGCATCTGTGGCATTTCCGGATTTGCCTTAAATTCTTCAACAGCCTTATTGAATTTTGCTGTATGAACAAGAGCATCACAATCGCAACGAATAAGTTGGTCGGCAAGGTCGTCATATGGAAGTTTTGCATCCATTGGGACAGTTATGTTACAACCACAGATAGTTGCATAGTAAGCAATCATCCATTCAAAACAGTTCTCGCCGATAATTGCAATTTTCTTCTTTCCGTTAAGACCCTTTTTATAAAAGAAAGTACCGAAAGCAGCAATCTCGCTCCAGGTCTGATTGAATGTTCTTTCACACTCGTTTTTATTTTTATCAAGAAAAACATATTGACGCTTATCCTGACCTTTTTGAGCACCTGTAACGATTATTTCTTTGAGAGTTTGATAATCAGGAATATTAGCATTACCTGCATTCTTATGCTTTTTTGCCATTAAAATTCTAACCCCTTTTTTAACAAAGGTACAAACAAATAAGTTTGACATTTGTAAACTTTTATAGTAGTATATTAACAAAAAGAAACATGAATGTCAATTTATTTTAATAACTTATACAGTTTTGAGGTGAGTGTCAATGTATAAAGGAACAAATCCTACTGCTATCAAGTCACAGCATTGGTTAGCTGATACGCTTTTGGATTTAATGGAGGAAAAACCATACGAAGATATTACTATAAAAGACATATGTAAAAATGCTGATTTATCAAGACAAACGTTCTACAATTATTTTGAGACAAAAGAAGAATTATTTCGTTACCTTTTAAGAAGCACTTATGAAGAAAAATTGAATTCGCTTGATGAAATTCCAAGTTCAAAAGAGGCAATATCAGCATTTGTTAACACAACTAAGGAGAACCGCAGACTTGTTTCTGTAATTGTCAAGAATAATCTTGGTAACATTGTTTCTGATGAAATCTTCAATGCTATAACACATTTTCTTAATAGATTTATTCCAAACTTTGAAAATCAACCTGACTTTGCATACCATGTTGTGTTGTTATCAGGAGCGTTAACACATTTTATGCTT
This sequence comes from uncultured Clostridia bacterium, assembly GCA_937898625.1. Classification (GTDB taxonomy): domain Bacteria; phylum Bacillota; class Clostridia; order Oscillospirales; family Acutalibacteraceae; genus Fimenecus. The sequence continues at coordinate 31,567 of CALEJF010000034.1, forward strand.
TATTATGCGCGTAATAACAGTGAAATGTCCGAAAAAGAAATGACACATATTCTTGAAACATTTTTATCAGGAAAGATTTTTAAACTGATAAGAGCAACAAAATACATAAAAAAGGTACTCAAATGAGTACCTTTTTTTGGTCGGAGTGACAGGACTTGAACGTCTGCTTCGGCTACGCCTTGCATACTACTCGATTGGCGACCCAAATTCTTACGAATTTCGGTATTTATAAGGAATTTGTTTTAGGTGATATTCTTTCCTGCGGAAAGAGTGATATTATGCCTTGTGGCATAGTGATATTTTATTCTACATAAACTCGCAAAGCGAATAACACTGTGCGAAGCACAATATAACTGCATGGCAATATAACTCGCCGATAGGCGAATAAAACTGAAAAAGACGATTCCAAAGAATCGTCTTTTTCTTGGTCGGAGTGACAGGACTTGAACCTGCGGCCTCTTGACCCCCAGTCAAGCGCGCTCCCAGCTGCGCCACACCCCGTTATTATCAACGCAAGATATAATAACATAAGAAAAAACAATTTGCAAGTAATATTTTAACAAAATTGTATTTACCTTTTACTCTCTTTTATGTTAAAATGTAAATGAGGTGAATACTTTATGAAAAAGACTATAAAAAAGATTATTATTGGCATTGTATCAGCAATTCTTGCTTTTGTACTCTTATGGGTTGGTGTTATTTATGTTCATTATCCACATTACAAGAAAAATCAAAGTGAAATTGTAATGGCTGATAGTGTCAATGCTGATGAAATAAGGGTTATGTCCTACAATATCCGTTGTCATGCTCCTGACGATTTAGGCAAGAAATCTTGGTTTTACCGTGCCCATCTTGTTGCCGATACTATTGAAAAAGCACAGCCGGGTGTTATTGGATTTCAAGAGGTAAATAGTTGGCAGTATGATTATTTATGCGAATCAATGCCACTATATGATTCTATTATTACTTATCGTGATGATATTCCTGTATATTCTGAAGGCTGTCCTGTTTTTTACAGAACTGATTTATATACGCTTGTTGACAAAGGTTCTTTCTGGTTATCAGAAACTCCTGATGTTATGAGTAAGGATTGGGGAGCAGCTTGTTACAGAATTTGTAGTTATGCAAGACTTAAGGATAAGGCGACAGGAAAAGAATTTGTTGTATTTAATACCCATCTTGACCATGTAAGTGACGAGGCTCGTATTAATGGAATTAATGTTGTTCTTGATAAGATTAAGGAATTTGGTGGATTACCCGCAGTGCTTATGGGTGACCTTAATGCAGAAGAAACATCCGACACATACAAGAGTGCGATAGAGTTTTTTGACGATACAAAATATATGACAGAAAACACAATGAAGAGTTGCACATATCAAGGCTGGGGTACGCAACTTGACCGTGAGTGCATTGATTACATAATGGTTTCAAAATCTGACTTTAAGGTTCATTCTTATAAAGTTATTACGGATACTTATGGCGGTGTTTACACAAGTGACCATTTCCCATTGATATCGGTATTATCTTTTGAATAGAACATATCAAGAAGCGACAGAGGGTTTATATATGCAAAAGTCCGACAGTAATTTGATATACTGTCGGACTTTTTTATGCCAATTCCAACCAAAGGTTTTCTAATTCTTCAAGTTGTTTCTCTTTAATTTTTATTTCTTCAAGAATTTCAGAAAGACGAGCATAATCACTTGAAACATCAGGTTCTTCGATAAGTTGTTTCAGTTCATTAATTTCATTTTGTAAGGCATCCATTTCTTTTTCAGTATTCATAAGCTTTGCTCGACGCTTTCTGTCCTGTGCTTTGTTTTTCTTCGACTCTTCGTACTGAACAGCGGCATTACTCTTTTCAATGGGTTTTGCTGCTTTTTCTTTTGTGTCAGTCTGAATATGCTCCTTGTAATAATTATAATTTCCTTTATAAATGATAATCTCATCAGGCTTCATTTCAATTATTTTATCGGGTACAGAATTGAGCAGATATCTGTCGTGAGAAACCATAATAATTGTACCTTCATATTGACTTAAAGCAAAGTCAAGAGCCTCTTTTGCCTTGTAATCAAGGTGATTAGTCGGCTCGTCAAGAACAAGGACATTTGAGCGTTCAAATACAATTATGCAGAGTGCAACCTTAGCTCTGTTAGCACCACTCATTTCACGAATTAATTTAAAAACATCCTCATCTTCAATGAGAAAACGAGCAAGCATACTGCGAATTTCATATTCAGTTTTTGTAGGAAATTTGCGATGGACAGCTTCAAGAACAGTCATATTAATGTCAAGGGATGCGAGTTCTTGGTCAAAATATGAAATTTTAACATTTCCTCCCCAACGAGCAACACCTTCATAGGGTATTTTTTTGAGTATCGCTTTTAATAATGATGATTTACCCACACCATTTTTACCAACAAATGCAACTTTTTCCCCACGGGATATTTCTAAATTAAAGTTTTGGAATAGTGTTTTTTTGTTTTCACCTTTACCAACGCTGACTTTTAAATCACGACATTCAAGTATAGTTTTGTGTGGCTCAATATCAAAAGGAAACGAGATATGCAAATCTTTAACCTGTGGATTAGGTTTTGCCTGTAATTCCATTTTTTCAAGTGCTTTTACACGGGACCCAACGCTGTTTGTACTACTGGATTTTGCAAGATTCTTTCTTACATAATCCCGTAATTCTTCAATTTCCTTTTGTTGTTTTTCATATTCCTTTGTTAGTGTTTTGATTCGTTCGTCTTTTTGTTTAAGAAATGATGAGTATCCACCTTTGTATCTTACCAACTCACCATTTTCAATTTCACATATATCAGAAGCAACAGCATTAAGAAAGTATCTGTCATGGGATACTATAATTACTGCACCCTTATATGTTGAAAGATAATTTTCAAGCCAATTAAGCATAGAAAAGTCAAGATGGTTAGTAGGCTCGTCAAGGATAAGCAAATTAGGATTTTCAACAAGTATTTTTGCAAGTGCAAATCTTGTTTTTTCACCACCGGACAGTACGGAAACAGAGGTGCTTAAATCAAAATTACCAAACCCCATACCATTAAGCACGGTCTTTATTCTTACCTCGGCATTATATCCATCAGCAGCGTTGTATATATTAGTTAATCTCTCGTATTCAGCAGAAAGTCTGTCATATTCAGTGCCGGTTGCTCGTGACATCTGTTTTGAAATGATTTCAAGTTGCTTTCTTGTGTCAAATACAAGTTGCAATGCGTTTTGGATTTCTTCTTTTAAACTTTTATTAGTGCTTAAAGCCTCGTTTTGTTTTAAATAACCAATACGCAAATTAGGACTTAAAGAAATAACGCCCTCATCACATTCCATTTTTCCTGAAATAATGTTGAGCAGAGTGGTTTTACCAACACCGTTAATTCCCAAAAGTCCTATTCTGTCATTATCATTAACAGATAATGAAATATTTTTTAAAACTGATTTGTCGAGAAATCCTTTTGAAATTCCGCTTAAAGAAACAAGCATTTTTAGCAACCTTTTTAAAATTTTTTTATGATGTGAATTGTATTATACATTATTCTTATGAAAAATAAAAGATTTTTTTATTCCTATATCTTTGCTTTGTTAGAATTTTTACAATTAAACTGTTAAAAATAGAAAAAGATAATAAAACTGATAGGAGGATAATATGAAAAAACTATTATCAATTATACTTTCATTATGTTTTGTTGTTTCTCTTTTTGCATCTTGTAACAGAGAAAACACAAATAATGACTCAACACAAAAGGTAACTACTATAAGATATCTTAATTTTAAGCCTGAAATTGCTAATTCCTATGAAAAAATAGCAAAGGCATATGAAAAAGAAACAGGTGTTAAACTTGTAGTTGAAACAGCAGCCAGTGGTAACTATGAGCAGACGCTAACTGCAAAAATGGGTACTAAAGAAGCACCTACTTTATTCCAGATTAATGGACCAAAGGGATATGCAAACTGGAGGAACTATTGTGCAGATTTATCAGATACTGAATTATACAAGCACCTTGTAGATAAATCACTTGCAGTAACCGTTGATGGCAAAGTATATGGTATTCCTTATGTAGTTGAGGGCTATGGAATTATTTACAACAAAGAAATAACTGATAAATATTTTGCGTTGTCCGATAAATCAACAGAATTAAAGTCAATGGATGATGTTAAGAATTTCAGCACATTGAAAGCACTTGTTGAAGATATGCAGAAAAATGCAAGCAAATTGGGAATTAAAGGTGTTTTTGCATCAACTTCTTTAAAGACAGGTGAAGACTGGCGTTGGCATACTCATCTTGCAAATATCCCGATTTATTATGAATTCAAAGACAACAATGTTGATTTATCTGGGGACCAAACAAAGACCGTAGAATTCAAATATGCAGATAATTTTAAAAGCATTTTTGATTTATATATTAATAATTCTGTTACAGATAAAAAGATGTTGGGCTCAAAAATCGTTGATGAATCCATGGCAGAATTTGCTCTTGGTCAATGCGCTATGGTTCAGAATGGTAATTGGGCATGGAGCCAAATAAGTGATGTAAAAGGAAATGTTGTAAAGCAGGAAAATATTAAGTATTTACCAATATATATGGGCTTTAACAGTGAAGAAAATCAAGGTCTTTGTATTGGTACAGAAAACTTTTTTGCTATAAACTCAAAGGCGAGCGAAGATGAACAAAAGGCAGCAAAAGATTTTATATACTGGCTTTTTTCAAGTAAAACAGGCAAAGATTTTGTAATTAATGAATTGGATTTAATCGCACCATTTGACACATTTAATGAACATGAAAAACCTAAAGACCCTCTTGCACAAGAAGTTGTTAATTGGATGAATAAAGAAGACATTAATACTATTCCGTGGAATTTCACTGTTTTCCCAAGTGTCACATTTAAAAACGATTTTGGCTCAGCCCTGTTACAATACTCACAGGGTACAAAAAACTGGAATGATGTAAAATCACTTTTTGTTCAGAAGTGGAAAAGCGAAAGCGTATAATCTTTTTATTAAATCTTTAAAGGAGGGATAAATATTGGAAAAGAATATAAAAAAATACTTTCCGGCTTTTGTGTTGCCTACTTTTATTTCTTTCACAGTTGTTTTCCTTATTCCATTTATAATGGGAATTTATCTTTCCTTCACTGAATTTACAACAGTTGAAAGTGCAACATGGGTAGGGTTAGAAAACTATATAAAAGCATTTACAAAGGACGAAAATTTTTTAAATGCACTTTGGTTTACAATAAAATTTACAGTTGTTTCGGTAATTACAATTAATATTTTGGCTTTTGGTTTGGCTTTACTATTAACAAGAGCATTAAAAGGTACAACATTTTTCAGAACAGTATTTTTTATGCCAAATCTTATTGGTGGAATTGTACTGGGTTATATATGGAACTTGCTTATAAATGCAATTTTAGGAATATTTGGTTTCGATATTACCTATGATGCTGATTATGGATTTTGGGGACTGGTTTTTCTTCTGAACTGGCAGTTAATTGGATATATGATGGTTATTTATATTGCCGGATTACAGAATATTCCGAGAGAGTTAAAAGAAGCGGCAAAAATAGATGGAGCATCATCACTGTCAATATTAAAGAATATAACTATTCCTATGGTAATGCCTTCTGTCACAATCTGCCTGTTTTTAACTCTTACAAATTCATTTAAACTTTTTGACCAAAATTTAGCACTGACAGGTGGTGCTCCCGCAAGGGAAACATCAATGCTTGCACTTGATATATATAACACGTTTTATGGTCGTATCGGTTGGCAGGGTGTTGGTCAAGCCAAAGCAGTTGTATTCTTCTTAATAGTTGCACTTATTTCTTTTGTTCAGTTAAAAATAACAAGTAGAAAAGAGGTTGAAGGTTAATGAATGAACGCAAACGATTATCTGATATATTTTCATTTTCATTTCTATTACTTCTTTCTGTTGTTTTCCTTTTTCCGTTATATTTAGTCGCAATAAACTCCTTTAAATCAAAATTTAACATTATTAGTGAGCCCTTTTTATTTCCAAATGAAGATACTTTTGTTGGCTTTGAAAATTATATAAACGGGATTAATTCATCAGGAATATTTGGAGCATTTATTAGAACATTAATTATTACAATAGGCTCTGTACTTGCAATTGTAGTATTCACATCTATGACAGCATGGTATATTACAAGAGTTAAAACAAAAGTTAACAAAATAATATACTATCTGTTTCTTTTCAGTATGATTGTACCATTTCAGATGGTTATGTTTACGATGACGGATGTTTGTTACAGATTAGGTCTTAATACAGTTTTAGGTATTATTCCTGTCTATTTAGGGTTTGGTTCAGGTTTATCGGTTTTTATGTTCAGCGGATTTGTAAAGAGTTTACCACGAGAAATTGAAGAAGCCGCTATGATAGATGGTTGTAGTCCGATAAAGACATTTTTCTATGTAGTTTTCCCCATATTAAAACCAACTGCAATAACTGTTGCAATTCTGAACGCTATGTGGATTTGGAACGATTTTTTATTGCCATACTTGTTGTTAGGCTCATCCAATAAAACGCTATCTGTTGCAATACAATTAACAATGCAAGGTGCTTATGGTGCAATTGACTGGGGTGGATTTATGTCGATGCTTGTTTTAGCAATAATTCCAATTATTATTTTCTATTTATTCTGTCAGAAATATATTATTAAAGGCGTTATTGATGGCGCTGTTAAGGGATAAGGTGATTTAGTGGCATCAATAACATTAACAAATATAAAAAAGACTTATGAAGATGGTATAACAGTTATAGATAATCTTAACCTTGAAATAAAGGATAAGGAGTTTATTATTCTCGTTGGTCCATCGGGATGTGGTAAATCAACTACATTAAGAATGATTGCAGGTCTTGAAGAAATTACTGACGGTGAATTAAAAATAGGTGAAAAGGTTGTCAATAATGTTTCACCAAAGGACAGAGATATTGCAATGGTTTTTCAAAGTTATGCTCTTTATCCTCATATGTCTGTTTATAAAAATATGGCTTTTGGGCTGAAAAACAGAAAAGTACCAAAAGAAGAAATTGATAAAAAAGTTTTGGCAGCTGCAAAAATGCTTGATATTGAGAGCTTTCTCAACAGAAAACCTCGTGCATTGTCAGGTGGACAAAGACAAAGGGTAGCTTTGGGCAGAGCTATGGTAAGAGAGCCTGCTGTGTTTTTGTTGGATGAGCCATTGTCCAACCTTGACGCAAAGCTTCGAACAGAAATGAGAAGCCGTATTTCTTTGTTACACAAACAGCTTGAAACAACCTTTGTATATGTTACTCACGACCAGACAGAAGCGATGACAATGGCGGATAGAATTGTTGTTATGAAAGATGGTGTTGTACAACAATTTGATACACCCCAGATGCTGTATAACCACCCTAAAAATATGTTTGTGGCAGGTTTTATAGGCTCACCACAAATGAATTTTATTGATTGTAAAGTGACGAAGAAAAAAGAAAGTTATGTTTTACTTTTTGATAATTGTGAGATTAACCTTCCACATCGTATGAACGATTATCTTGTAATGTATGATAATAAAGATGTAATTCTAGGTATCAGACCTGAAAATTTATCAATTGTGAAAAACAACGATATGATAAACACATTCGATTTGTATATTGATATTGCTGAGATGACAGGTGCTGATTATTATCTTTACGGAACACTTAATGACAAAAAAATAATAGCAAATATATCCTCAAACAATGTAATTTTGAGCAACAAGAAATATAAATTTAAAATTGATATTGACAGAATTCATATCTTTGATAAAATCAATGAAAGACTTATATGTGATTGACTTTTAGAGAAAAAAATTATATATTCTTGTCAGGTGATTTTATGAGAACAAGTGGCGTTTTAATGCACATATCTTCTTTGCCGGGGGAAACAGGAATCGGCACTTTAGGTAAAGAAGCATACAGATTTGTTGATTTTCTTAAGAATGGTGGTCAGACATATTGGCAGGTTTTGCCTTTATGCCCAACTGGTTTTGGTGATTCTCCATATCAATCTTTTTCAACTTTTGCGGGGAATCCATATTTCATAGATTTTGATTTGCTTTGTGAACAAGGTTTGTTATATAAAGAAGACTATGTCAATATTGACTGGGGAAAAAATCCTGAAAGAGTTGATTATGAAAGAATCTTTGAAAACAGATTTTTGGTTTTAAGAAAAGCCTTTAATAATTATATACCTGACGAAAGATATAATGATTTTTGCATAGATAATAAATTTTGGCTTGATGATTTTGCATTGTATATGGCATTAAAAGACAAGAATAACGGAAAATCATGGGACAAGTGGTGTAAAGATTTAAAATTAAGAAAAAATGATGCTATTACAAAAGCAAAAAAAGAACTTAAAATTGAAATTGACTTTTACAAAACTATTCAGTATTTCTTTTTTGAGCAGTGGTGTGATTTAAAGAGTTATGCCAATAAAAGCGGAATAAAGATTATAGGTGATATTCCGATTTATGTTGCCGGGGATAGTGCAGATGTCTGGGCAAATCCTAAACAGTTTTTACTTGATGAAGATTGCAATCCTATTGAAGTTGCAGGTTGTCCTCCCGATGCTTTTTCCGAGGACGGTCAGTTATGGGGAAATCCGCTTTATAACTGGAATTATATGAAAATTGATGTCTACTCTTGGTGGAAAAAAAGAATTGAACATCTTTGTAATATGTGTGATGTAATTCGCATTGACCATTTTAGAGGTTTTGAATCATTTTATTGCATTCCTGCTGATTCTAAAACAGCAAAAATAGGTGAGTGGCGAAAGGGTCCGGGTATTGATTTTTTTCGTGAAATTGAGCGTGATTTAGGAAAAAAAGACATCATCGCAGAAGATTTAGGTTTTCTTACTCCTGCTGTTAAAAAAATGCTCAAACAAAGCAAATATCCGGGAATGAAAGTTCTTCAATTTGCTTTTGACACAGATGAAGAAAATGATTATCTTCTTCATAATTTCACTAAAAATTCAGTTGCATATGCAGGCACGCATGATAATGATACGATTATAGGGTTTATGACCAAAACAGCACCGCGAAAAACTAGAAAAAGAGCAAGAGAGTATCTTAGCCTTACCCGCAAAGATGGATATAACTGGGGATTTATGAAGGCGGTGTGGTCAAGCAATTCCGATACAGCTATCGTTACAATGCAAGACCTTTTAGGACTCGGAAATGAAGCGAGAATGAATTTTCCGTCAACTACTGAAAATAATTGGCAATGGCGCGCTAAACCTGACTGTATAACAGCGGAACTTGCCGATAAATTGAGATTTTATACAAGTCTTTACCAAAGAATACCTACTAAGAAAAGAGTAAAATAAATGTCACAGATTGTAAATGATGCAATTAATCTTGCAAAAAATAAATATTTAAAAGAGATAAAGGAATTGAGTTCATATGAATTGCACGATGTTATTTCGAGTGCAATTATGTCTTCAATTTCAGATAATTGGCAAAATAGCCGAAATCACAGAGTTAAAAACAGAACAGCATTTTATTTTTCTGCTGAATTTCTTGTAGGACGCTCAATTTATAATAATCTCGTTTCATTAGGTATTTATGATGAGATTGAGAACGAATTAAACCAATATGGTATGTCTTTAAAAGCACTTGAAGACATAGAAGATGCAGCCCTTGGTAATGGTGGTTTAGGTCGTCTTGCAGCTTGTTTTCTTGATAGTGCTGCAACACTTAATGTACCACTTGATGGCTACGGAATCCGCTATAAATACGGTCTTTTCAAACAGGATATTGTAAATGGTTTCCAAACAGAAACTGCGGACGACTGGACAAAATGGGGTGACCCGTGGTCAAAGAGGATTGAAAATGATGCAGTAATTATTGAGTTTAAGGATATGTCTGTTAAAGCAGTACCTTATGATATGCCGATTATCGGTTACGCTACTGATAATATTGGTACATTAAGACTTTGGCAAGCAGAATCACTTGTACCTTTTGACTTTGATTTATTTAATTCGCAAAAATATGACAAATCAGTTGCTCTAAAAAACAGAGCAGAAGACATTTCTCGTGTGCTTTATCCAAACGATGACAATAACGAAGGGAAAAAATTAAGACTTAAGCAACAGTATTTCTTCTCAAGCGCATCCTTGCAGGATATTATAAGCAGGTACAAGAATATTCACGGTAGTGATTTTACAAAATTTGCAGATTATGTGACAATTCAATTAAATGACACACATCCTGTTATTTCAATTCCCGAACTTATCAGACTTTTAACGGTTAACGAAAATGTTGAATTTGAAAATGCAGTTGAAATCTGTAAAAATGTGTTCAACTATACAAATCATACCATTATGCAAGAAGCTCTTGAAAAATGGGATTTAAAGCTCATCCGTGCTACAATTCCACAGGTTGTTGACATTATAAAACAGCTTGATAAAATGCTCAAAAATGAGCTTAAAATAGCTAATGTTGACAAAGAAAAATCAAAGACAATGCAGATTATTCAGGATAAGAGAGTGCACATGGCTTATCTTGCAATTTTCTGTTCTAAATATGTAAATGGTGTTGCCCGTATTCATACTGATATTCTTAAAACGGATGTTTTAAAAGATTGGTATGAACTTTATCCCGAAAAATTTCAAAATAAAACAAATGGTATTACACAAAGGCGTTGGTTGTTGCTTTGCAATCGTGAACTTTCCGCACTTATCACTGAACTCTTAGGTTCAACAGAGTGGGTAACAAATCTTGATAAACTTAAAGAGCTTGAAAAGTACGCTGACGATGAAAATACTCTTAATCGTTTTATCACAATCAAAGAAGAAAAGAAGAAACAATTAGTAGATTATATTAAAGTTCACGATGGTGTGGAAATAGACGAAAATTCTATATTTGACATTCAGATTAAACGACTTCACGAGTATAAACGACAGTTGCTCAATACCCTTGCAATTCTTGAACTTTACTTTGAAATCAAAGAAGGTACTCTTAAAGACTTTACACCAACAACATTTATTTTTGGTGCAAAATCAGCACCGGGATATGCTCGTGCAAAAGGCATAATCAAGCTTATTAACGAAATTGCAAAACTCATTGAAAACGATAAAGAAGTTTCAAAATATATTAAAGTTGTTTTTGTTAAGAATTACAATGTTTCTTACGCTGAAAAACTTGTTGCTGCCGCAGATGTAAGTGAACAGATTTCAACTGCAGGCACAGAGGCTTCAGGTACGGGTAATATGAAACTTATGCTTAATGGTGCTGTTACTCTTGGAACTTTCGATGGTGCAAACATTGAAATTGTTGAAGAAGCAGGGGAAGAGAATAACTATATTTTTGGTGCTCGTGTAGAAGATATTGAAGAAATTAAAGACACCTATTCTTCAAAAGAACTTTATGAAAATGATGAGAAAATCAAGCGTGTTCTCGATTCTCTTGTTGATGGCACACTAAAAGATGGTAAAACAAAAATCTTTAAAGAATTATACGATTCAATTCTTAAAGGTGCATCGTGGCATAAACCTGACCATTACTATTTGCTTCTTGATTTCAACAATTATCTTGAAACAAAGAAAAAAGTTAATGCAGATTATAAAAATAAAAAAGAATTTTATAAAAAGTGTTGGCTCAATATGTGTAATGCAGGTAAGTTCTCATCTGACAGAACAATTAAAGAGTATGCAAGTGAGATTTGGCATTTATAAAGAATTAAAGGACTCTTTCGAGTCCTTTTTTCTTGCATGATTTGTGAATTTAATATATAATGTCTTCGGTGATTATTTTGGATAAGAAAGTATTAGAGCAATATTTAAAACAAAAACTGAATATCACAATTTTCCAAGAAATTGATTCTACAAATAATTATCTAAAAAAAATAGGCTCAAAGGGAGAGAAAGAAAATCAACTCGTTATTGCTGAAAGTCAGACAGGTGGCAGGGGTAGAATGGGTAGGTCTTTTTATTCCCCAATTGGAACAGGAATATACTTTTCTCTGCTTTTACACCCAGAGTTTTCTGCCGAAAAATCACTTTTTTTGACAGTTATGGCGGCAGTTTCTGTTGCTGAAACAGTTATGAGATATAATGAAAATGATGTGAAAATCAAATGGGTGAACGATATTTATATTGACGGCAAAAAAGTGTGTGGAATACTTACCGAAGGAGCAATAAACTCTAATAAAATGCTTGATTATGCAGTTGTAGGCATTGGTATAAATGTAGTAGCACCTGAAAATGGTTTTCCAGATGATATAAAGGATATTGCAACTGCAATTTTCCCGGGAAATTCAGAGGAGAATATCAAAGAAAAAATAGTTGCAGATGTAGTTAATAAATTTTTTGATATGTATAACGGAATTGATACCGACTTTGATAAAAGATATAAAGCGTATTCATACCTCACCGGCAAAGAAATCAACATCATTTCAGGTGAAGACACAAGACCTGCAACCGTAATCGATATTACTGATGATTGCCATTTGCTTGTTAAGAATGAAAAAGGCGAAATTGAGGAGATTTCGTCGGGTGACGTTAGTGTGAGGTTGAAATGAAAAGAAGAAAACTTATTACAACCTTAACATTGTCAGCATTATTCTGCACCTTGATTTGTGTAGGCTCATTTATACGAATTCCAATGCCTAATATGATGCCAATGACCTTGCAGACATTTTTTGTTTTGCTTACAGCACTTGTGTTACCATTAAAAGCATCAACCCTTGCAATTGGTGTCTATATTGTACTTGGTCTAATCGGATTGCCAATATTTTCAGGCGGTGGGGGATTAGGATATGTATTAATGCCAAATTTCGGCTTTGTAATCGGTTTTTTTATCGCAACAGTAACAATTGGTGTTCTTGTACAAAAACTTAAAAATCGCAAATTATGGCATTATATCATCATTTCTCTACTTGGTATTACAGTAATATACATAAGTGGTATTCTCTACTTTGCATTAATTACAAATGTATATAATAACAACAATTACTCTGTAGTATGGTTTATTCAGACAGCTTTTCTGCCATTTGTACCAAAAGAGATAGTCTGTCTTATTCTAAGTTCAATTACTGCATTTAAAATTAAACTTTATATGACAAGAGTATTGTAACGATAATAATACAAATGCTGATTAGTTGACAAAAAACATTAAAAGGTATAAAATATAATTTAACAAATTTGTAATAAGTGGTTGAGTTACTATATAAAAAGATAGAAAATATGAAGATTTAATAAAACGAAAAGAAGGTTGAAAAATGAATATTTTACTTGCAATTTTGTTCGTTTTAGCTCCCGCACCAATTATATGGCTTAATAATAGAGTTCGATTAGTCGAAAAAATCGGTATTGTTATTGTCTGTTATGCATTGGGTATGGTTGTAGGCAATATTGGTGTTCTACCTGAAAGCTTTTCGGGAATGCAGACTACTATTCAAGATTTGAGTGTTTGTCTTGCATTACCTCTCATCCTTTTTTCTGTTGACATAAATAAATGGAAAAAAACAGCTAAAAAAGGTCTTATCTGTATGGGGCTTGCAGTGTTTTCAATTGTAATAACTGTTGTTATTCTTAATTTGATATTGATGGGAAATAACCCTAATGTTGCTGATTATGGTGCACTGGCAATTGGCGTTTATACAGGTGGTACTGTTAATGTTGCATCTATTGCAGCGGCCACAAATATTCCTGAAAATACATATATTATGTTTAACACAGTTGATATGGTTATTTCATCATTATATATGATTTTTCTTACTTCAATCGGCAGAAAGTTTTTCCAAAAAGTTTTCCGTCTTCCTGCATTTCAGGGTGATATGAATGTTGAAGTTGTTCATGTGGAAGATGACAATAGTTATAAAGGAATGGCAAAACCTCAGGTACTCGGTAAACTTGTTCTTGCTTTTCTCCTTTCAGCAGTGATTGTAGGCATTTCATATGTGGCAGGAACATTTGTAAAGGGCTATGAAACAGCAGTTACAATTCTTCTCATTACAACTCTTTCACTTGTATGTTCATTTATAAAGCCTGTCCGCGAAATCAAGAAAACAACACCACTTGGTATGTATATTATTTACATTTTTTGTTTCACAGTTGCAACAATGGCTGATTTCTCTGAATTCAGGAACTTTGACTATACACTTCTTATTTACATAACAGTTTCTATTTTCGGAAGTATGTTCATACACGCATTGTTCTGCAAATTTGCAAAAGTTGACTCTGATACAATGATTGTAACATCAGTTTCTGCAATCTGTTCACCACCTTTTGTACCTGTTGTGGCAGCAGCACTCAATAATAATGCTGTTCTTATTTCTGGTCTTACAACAGGTATTATTGGTTATGCAATCGGCAACTATCTAGGTGTGTTTATGCATTTTGTACTTAATAATTTACCATTTTAAGGAGTTAATAAAATGAACAGTAATGTACCAGAAAAGGGCAGACCTTTTGAAGAAGTTCTTAAAGAACTTGAAAATTTCGGTAAAGATGACCCTAAATATAAAGAGGCAAAAACCTGGAGCCTTGTTTATTATCTCAACGAAGAATATACACAATTCTTAAACGATGCATATTCAAAATATTTTTCAGCAAACGGTCTTAATCCTACTGCATTCAAGAGCCTTAAAAGACTTGAAAAGGAAGTTCTTCGTTTTACTGCTGACCTTTTCCATGTGGATTATGAGGCATGCGGTGTAATGACCTCCTGCGGTACAGAAAGCTGTATGCTTGCAGTAAAAACTTACCGTGATTTAGGTCGTTCAAAGGGTATAAAAAAGCCTGAAATGATTATTCCTGAAACTGCTCATGTTGCTTGGGATAAGGGTGCCGAATATTTTGGTGTAAAAATTCGTCGTGCACCTCTTGATGAAAACTGGCAGGTTGATGTACGTGCAGTAGAAAAAATGATTAATAAAAATACCGTTATGATTTTAGGCTCTGCTCCTGAATATCCCCATGGTATAATTGACCCGATTGAAAAGCTCGGCAAACTTGCAGTTGCACATAATGTACCTCTTCATGTTGATAGTTGTGTTGGTGGTTATATCTTACCATTTATGGAAATGGCAGGAATAGATGTTCCTGTGTGGGACTTCAGAGTTTCCGGAGTTACTTCAATATCAGCTGATATTCATAAATATGGATTTGCTGCAAAAGGTGCGTCTTGTATTATTTATCGTAATATTGATTATTTCAGATATCAGGTTTTTGCAAATCAAGACTGGCCAGGTGGAGTATTTGCTTCTCCTGCATTCCTTGGAACTCGTCCTGGTGGAGCTTACGCTGCTGCGTGGGCTGCAATTCAAGCAAATGGTATAGAAGGATATGTATCATTAGCAAAGAAAACAATTGAAGTATCAAACCTTTTAAAAGAACAAATATGTAATATAGGTTGTTTTGAGATTATAGGTAAACCAATTGTCAGTCTTCTTGCATTTCGTTCAACTGATAAAGATGTCAACATTTTTGCCGTTGGTGATGTTATGGAGGAAAAAGGTTGGCATATTGACCGACTTCAAATGCCTGATGCACTTCATGCAATGGTTACTGCTCCTCATGAAAAGGTTATTGAAGCATTTATCGCTGACCTTAAAGATTCCGTTCGGATTGTCCGTGAGCATCCCGAACTTGCCGAAAAAGGACAAGCAGCAACATACGGTATGATTTCTCACATTCCTCTTCGAGGAATGGTGAGAAAACAGGTTATTGATATTTTCGCGAATTCATATAAACTAAACGCAACAGAAATTGACTTATCAGACAGCAGTGCAGTTGCACCTGGTAGTGGTGAATCTGATGGTGATAAGAAGAGTATAATCGACAAGGTAATTAACTGGTATGTTAAGAAAAAATCGTAATACTTAATGTGTTTTAATGGAAGGAGGATATTATTTTATGTTAAAATTAGATATGATTGACTGGCTTTCGTTTAGAGATATTTTACCTTTTGACGGAGTGGAAACAACTTTTGCGGAGTTTTGTGCACAGTATTCAGCTGTGCAAACAAATTGGGCTTATACTTATGCGGCTATTATTGGTATAATTATTCTTCTTATCAAGAAGAATAAACAATGGTACTGGTATTTATTTCTTGTTCTTTATAGTGTTATGTCAGTTACATCAGTTGGTATGCATACAGCTAATTATGGTGCTTTTGAACCGGGTGTACTTACGACAAAATTACTTGCTAGTTATGTAGATATGTCACTAACAGAACTTACAGCTTGGTGTGGTGTTTGCAGTTTTGCTCTTGATTTCTATCAGGAAAAAGACACACTTAAAAAACGTAATATATTCCTGCTGGGTGTTACAGCATGGACTTTAATTGTTATTGGTATTCTTACATATGAAGTATTTGTAATTCACGACAGACCACTTTACTTCGGTGGTGGCGGAGCCCCAATGGATGGTAAAACAGGTGGTATGTCAATAGCAGAAGTTGGTTGTGTAATAACAGTTCTTCCTATTCTTTATCTGTTAATTGATAATTTCAAAAAAATGACGGGAAATGAAAGAGCTCTTTTAATACTTGCTGTTTCAGTAATGCTTATTGCAGCTATTATTACTGCTCTTTGGGGTGATAATGAAATTGCCAATTTTGCTCTTGGTAATTTCCATGGTCATTCTACATGGCATATGCTTGGTGCTCTTGTTGAGTTAATTGTTGTTTTCTGGGTTGACCAAAGAACAACAAATAGGATGCTAAATAAGAATAATATCTAATTTAAAAGACCTGTCATACAGGTCTTTTTTTTAGCTTATTGTATTATAAATCAAAGGCATTATTTCGGGTTTTTCTTCACCGATTGCAAATGAAGTGTTGAAAAGCTTTTCTGCATTTTTAAGCCTTTCGTCTGTTTCAGCATATAGAATTGCGATAGTTTCACCAACTGAAACCCTATCACAAGTTTTTTTATAAAGTACAATTCCTGCACCATAATCAATAGTGTCAGTTTTCTTTTCACGACCTGCACCAAGTAAAACTGCACTTTCACCCATAATTCGTGAATCAATATTTTGAATATATCCGTCTTTTTCTGCTTTGATTTCAAGTGATTTCTTGGCAACGGGTAGGGTAGTGAAATCAGTATTTCCACCTTGTGCACTTACAAATTCAATAAACTTTTTGTAAGCTGAACCGTCATTTATTGTCTGTTCAGCTTTTTTGTATGCTTCTTCGTAAGTCCAATCGTAAGAAATGCTTAAAATGGTTGCAGAAAGAACAAGACAAAGTTCTCGTAACTGCTTATCACCTTTATTATTGAGGATATCAATAACTTCTTTAATCTCAAGTGCATTGCCAATGTTTGAACCAAGTGGAGTATCCATATTAGTAATAACTGCAGCCATATTGCGACCGCATTTTTTACCGATTTTAACCATCATTTCGGCAAGTTCAGTAGCACTTTGCTCATCTTTCATAAAAGCACCGCTACCGCATTTTACATCAAGAACAATGTTCTGAGCCCCCGCAGCAATTTTCTTGCTCATTATACTTGAAGCGATAAGTGAAATATTGCCAACTGTTGCAGTAACATCACGCAAAGCATAAATCTTTTTATCGGCAGGTGCTAAATTACCAGTCTGACCAATTATTGAAACACCAATTTCATTGACTTGTTTAAAGAAATCGTCAGTATCAAGTGTGACATTAAACCCTTTAATGCTTTCAAGTTTATCAATTGTGCCACCTGTATGTCCCAGTCCGCGACCACTCATTTTTGCCATTTTAATTCCAAGAGATGCACAAATCGGTGCAACAACAAGTGAAGTTTTATCGCCAACACCGCCGGTGGAATGTTTGTCTGCCGTAATTCCATTTATAGCTGATAAATCAAGCATATCACCGGATTTCGCCATACTTTCTGTAAGATTTACAGTTTCCTCTTCGTCCATTCCGTTTATAAAAATAGCCATAAGAAGTGCCGATGCCTGATAATCTTCAACACTCTCTTTAGTATATTCTTGAACAAAAAAGTCAATTTCTTCTTTTGTCAGTTTGTATCCGTCACGCTTTTTTTCAATAATATCGTAAATTCTCATATCAGTCACCTAATTTTGATTTATCAAAAGAATAGGGGAGCAAATCGCACAATTTATACTCTTTTATGTCGTCTTCGCTTACACCAACATACACTTTAAAATCAGTATCGCAAAACTCTGCTAATACTTGCCTGCAAGCTCCACAAGGCATTGCATAGTCTGTTATTACACCATCTTTACCACCAACAATACAAATCGCTTCAAATTCTTTTTCACCCTTAGAAATTGCAGAAAACAAAGCAGTTCTTTCAGCACAATTTGTCAATGAATATGATGCGTTTTCAATATTACAGCCTTTATATATGTTTCCATTTTCGCAAAGGAGAACAGCACCTACATTGTAATTTGAGTATGGAGCATAGGAGTTTTTCATAGCTTCTTTTGCTAGTTTAAAAAGGTCTTTTTTATTCATAAAATCACCTTATATTAAAGTTATCTAGAATTACTTTACTTATACAGTTATACCCTTTAATAGTGCCAAGGTTTTCGGGTTCAATACCCTTTGAATATATCAGTAAAGGCACTTGTTCTCTTGTGTGGTCTGTGCCTTTATATGCAGGGTCACAACCGTGGTCTGCAGTTATAATCAGTAAATCATCATTCTGCATTTTAGGTATGAAATCACTTAACCAATTGTCAAATTCGCTTATTGCGTTTGCGTAGCCGTCAACATCTCGTCTATGACCAAATTTCATATCAAAATCCACAAGATTTGTAAAACATATCCCATTAAAATCTTTATCAAGAAGTTCAAGTGTTTTGGTCATACCTTCATTGTTTGAATGAGTATAATACTTTTCAGTTATACCACGATTTGCAAAAATATCTGCAATTTTACCTACAGAAATAACATCAAAATTGTTTGATTTTAATTTATCAAGCATTGTGTTTTCAGATGGTTCAACTGAAAAATCGTGTCTGTCTGCGGTTCTTGTAAATGGATATTTTCCGTTGAATGGTCTTGCAATTACTCGACCAACTGCGTGTTCACCAACGAGAATATTCCTTGCGATTTTACAGTATTCATAAAGCTTTTCAAGTGGAACAATGTCCGTATGAGCCGCAACTTGAAAAACGCTATCGGCAGATGTATAAACGATTAACTTACCTGTTTTAATATGTTCTTCACCATAATCTGCAATAACTTGTGTACCTGAATAAGGTTTATTACATAGTGTGCCACAACCGGTTTGTCTTTCAAATTCATCAATGATTTCTTTTGGAAATCCATTGGGGTAAGTTGGCATAGGTTTGCTAGAAATTATCCCTGCAATTTCAAAATGACCGATTGTTGTGTCTTTTCCCATTGACAATTCCTGTAATGCTCCAAAATTGCTTATAGGTGTTTTGTAGTTTTTTAACTCGACACCATCAATGTTGCAAAGCCCAAGTTTTGAAAGATTAGGAATACTAAATTTATATGATTTTGAAATACTTTTAAGAGTATTTGCACCCAAATCACCAAAAGCCTCAGCATCAGGTGCGTTACCAATACCAAAACTATCAAGTACAATCAAGAAAACTCGTTTGTATCTCATCAATATCCACTACCTTGTTCATTTTTAACAATTTTAACAATTCTGCTTGTGCCAAGTCTTGATGCTCCGAGATTAATAAAATCTTCTGCATCTTCAATTGATGCAATTCCACCTGCAGCTTTGATTTTTTTGCCGTTAGTAGTATGCTTTGCAAAGAGTTCAATATCCTCTTTTGTAGCACCGGCAGTTGAAAAGCCTGTTGAAGTTTTGATATAGTCCGCATTAGACAGGGAAACAATTTCACACATTTTGACTTTTTCGTCATCAGTAAGTAAGCAGGTTTCAATAATAACCTTTAATATTTTGCCATCACAAGCCTCTTTAATTGTGTTGATTTCATCAAGAATTTCATTGTATTTTTTATTTTTTAACCAACCAACATTGATTACCATATCAATTTCATCAGCACCATTTTTAACAGCATCTGCTGTTTCAAATACCTTTGTAGCAGTTGTAGAATAACCATTAGGGAAGCCAATAACTGTGCATATTGCAAGGTTTTCACCAACATATTCTTTTGCTTGTTTAACATACGATGCAGGAATACAGACAGATGCAGTTTCATATTTCATTCCATCATCGCAAAGCCCTTTGATGTCTTCCCATATTGCACCTTGAGCAAGTAATGTGTGGTCAACTTTTGATAAAATTTCTTTAATTTTCATTTTATTTCCCTCCGCAGGTTTTACATAATTCGTGTCCGCTATTTATATATTCTTTTAATTCGTCATCCGAAAGATTAACGGTCTTTTTGTTTTCTTCCTTTGTTCTCGCAACAAATGAACAATCAGGCTTGTGAATCTTTTTGCTTGAAATGTTAATCACATATGTTGTACTCTGACTATTATTTTTTGTAATTTCTTCTGTAGGTTCTGTTTGTTGAAGTGTTAAATCGTTAGTCGGTTTTGTAACATCGTTAGTATCGTTTTTATCAGTTTTATCCTCGTATGGATTGGGTAATATATCTTCTGGCTTTTTTGGGTCTTCAGTATAGATGTTTAATACAGAGTCGTAGTTTTCGTCATTTGTATTACTCTCTGATATGACATTTCCATTTTCAGCAATTATTTTAAGATATTTATTTGTTTCTCCAATTTTAAAAATTAAGACAAAAACTAAAACACCTAATAAAAATAAATAGAAAGGAATCTTTTTTAAACTTGTTTCTTCTGAAGTTAATTTTTCAAGATATATTTTAATTCTACTTTTCTTATTCTCATTATCCATTAAAACACCCCGCATACGAATATATTACCATTTTACAAGATACTTTTCAATATAATTAGCAATTCATTTTGTATTGAATAGAATGATTTAGATGTGTTTTTTAACATATTTAAAATTCAAAAGGAGATGCAAAAATGGAACAAAAAGAATGTATGTGTATTTGCAAAGAAATGCCACATCTTCCCGATTGTACAGTTGTTGCAATGGCTTATGTGCCTTTTCAGACGGATTTAATGACATATACAAGTGAAGAAGCATTGTGCAACGGCACACTTTTTCCTGTTTTAGATAAAAAATTCTATGGAGGTAAGTGCTGTGAATAAATCTAAACTTATGCGTGAGCTTTCTGCAGTAAAATTTGCTGCTTGGGAGCTTCATTTGTATCTAGATACTCATCCTTGTGACGAAAAAGCCTTGGAAATGCACAGAAAATACACTGAACGAGCAAAAGAATTGACAGAAGAATATGAAGAATGTTTTGGACCACTTACTCACGATTCAGGTAGCGGACTTGCATGGATAAAGAATCCATGGCCTTGGGAATATATGGAGTGTGATTGCTAATGTTTCAATATGAGAAAAAATTACAATATCCCGTAAAGATTAAAAATCCAAATCCTAAATTAGCGCAAGTTATAATTTCACAATTTGGTGGTCCTGACGGAGAACTTGCAGCATCAATGCGATATTTTTCACAAAGATATGGTATGCCATTACCCGAACTCAAAGGACTTTTGACGGATATTGCTACGGAAGAACTTTCCCATTTGGAAATGGTTGGTGCTATTGTTTATCAGTTAACCCGAAATCTTACGATTGACGAGATTAAAAAGAGTGGATTTGATAAATACTTCGTTGACCATACAACAGGACTTTATACAGTTGCAGCAAGCGGTACACCATTTTCAGCAATGTATTTTCAGTCAAAAGGTGATGTTATAACAGACCTTCACGAGGACCTTGCAGCAGAGCAAAAGGCAAGAACAACCTATGATAATATTCTTCGTCTTGTTGATGACCCGGATGTTCGTGACCCGATTAAATTCTTACGCGAAAGAGAAATAGTACACTATCAAAGATTTGGCGAGGGTTTACAATTAGTAACAGATAAACTTGATAAGAAAAATTTCTACGCGTTCAATCCAAGTTTTGATAAGCATTGTATGAAAAATTGCAAAAATAGAATGAAATAAAATATAAAAAATGCAACCCTATTAAGCATATCGCTTTGTAGAGTTGCATTTTACTTTTTTAGATTTTCGCTATTGTTTTTTCAGCCATTTCTCTTAAACAGAATCCTGTGAGAATAGTTCCATCGCTATTGTATTTTTGAAGATTTTCGGAAAGTCTTGTTTTGTTTTCCGTTGTGGGATTTTCTTTTGCATTATATATATCATCAAGCAAATTACAACACATTGAGAATTTTTTTACCCATTTTTGTAGCTCAACAAAAAGAGGTACGCTTGTATCACTTATAAGAGTTAAGCACTTTTTCATATTGGAAATATAAGAGCCCAAAAGTTCAAGTGCTTCTTCCTTTTTATCGCTTGCTTCAAGGAATGAAACCTTTGATAAAACTTCTCCCATATAAGATGATGCATATCTTGAAAGACAAGAAACGCAAAGATGGTCGGCAAAGTAGGAAAAACTATCTGAATCATCGCCTAATAATTCTCTGTGAGCATTTTTTAATGAATCATCAGGGTTATATGAGAGTGGATTCCATAGAAAGTCAGCAACTGTCATAAGTGGGATTTTAGAACACTCTGCAAATTCCATAACGTTTGAAATAATTCCTTCACAATGTTTATAGAGTTCCTTATCTCTGCCAATGAGAGCACCCATGTGCATTTCCTGGAACATTTCGCAATCGTTGACAGGGTAGTTGTCCCAATATAGTGGACGATGATTTGTAGCGTATGTAAACTCATCTGCCTCTCTGACAGTGAGTACACGAGAACAGATTTCAGCACCTGTCCAGAAAATGTCAACATCTGCAGGAATGTTGCAACCAAATTTTGTAATGTAATATTCGTTGCTGTTGCCACTGTATTGAGTAGGACAAACCGTTAATCTAATTGATGCATCAAGCTCTTTAAGAGCATTATATGTTTTGTTTACAAGATATATATGTGCATCAACAGTCGAGTCAAAGGCATTTTTGTCATCCTCATATTGGAAATCCCAAGGAATATCGTCAAGCAAAAGACCAAAATTGCGAACACCAATGTCATATACACTTTTAATTTTGTTGATAAGCTGTGCAAAATCATCGCCAGATGTGTATTTGTATGTAAGTCCGGGACCAATTGTCCAATGAAAATCAAGGAAATTTTCACAAGCATAGTCAAAAAGATTTTTTAAATGTGTAAGTTCATTTTCTGGGTACAAATCTCGCCACTTTTCTCTGTGATAAATATCATCCTTTGGAGCATAGAAAAAAGTGTTCATTGCGTATGATGCCATAAGTTTCATAACAGAAAGTCGCTTGCTGTTTTCCCAAGTTGGACCATAAAATCCTTCAATATATCCACGAGTTTTAAAAAGAGGGTAGTCGATAAGTGTACCTTCTTTAAGTTCATTCTTTACAATGAGTTTTGCAAGGGTGTGTGCACCTCTGAAAGCACCTTTTTCGCAAGATGCCTTAACAATAACCTCATTTTCAGAAGCAATAATTATGTATTTTTCGTCAGTAAGGCGTGCTGTTTCCTCGGAATATGTTGTTTCCTTGCTGTTTTCATACTTAAAAACAACATTCAAACCATTGTCGCAATCAATGTTATAATCTTTTAAAACTTTTTCAGCAACTTCTTTAAATTCACCTGAAAGAGAAACAGATTTAACAAAAATACTTTTGCCATTTAATTCATTTTTTTGTGGGATAGGGTAAATCAAGGGAGCTAACCTCCTTATTATTTTATATTGAAATTATATCATAAAATAATGTAAATACAACAAATATTTATATTATATATATTTCATTTATTTCGCCTTGCAGATATTACCATTAAATGCTATAATATGAAGAAATAATTTAATCTGTGGGGAATTTTTAAAATGAAAGATACAGAAATTCGTCAACACGCAAAAGCATTTGCAGAATATTGGAAGGATAAAGGTTACGAAAAGGGTGAGAGCCAATCATTTTGGTTGTCACTTCTTCGTGATGTTTTGGGAGTTGCAGAGCCTGAAAAGTTTATACACTTTGAAGAACAGGTTATGATTGACCATACAAGCTTTATTGATGGTCATATCCCTGCAACTCATGTTCTTATTGAACAGAAAAGCCGTGATAAAGACTTGCGTAAACCAATTAAGCAGTCTGACGGCTCATTACTCAATCCATTCCAGCAAGCACAGCGTTATTCCGCTGGTCTGCCATATTCACAGCGTCCGCGTTGGATTGTTACTTGTAATTTTAGCGAATTTCTTGTTTATGATATGGAAAATCCAAAAGGTGAGCCTGAACAAATCCTCTTGAAAGACCTTGAAAAAGAGTATTATCGCCTTAAATTCATTACAGACACAGGTGACGAGAATATTCATAAGGAAATGGAAGTTTCTATTCAGGCAGGTAATCTTGTAGGTGTTCTTTATGACGAGATTTTAAAGCAGTATCGTAATCCTGAAGACCCTGAAACACTTAAAAGTCTTAATATGCTCTGTGTTCGTCTTGTTTTCTGTCTTTATGCAGAAGATGCGGGGATTTTCGGCGAACATTCAAAATTCCATAACTACATTAAGTCTTTCTCTGCAAAAGATATGCGAAAGGCTTTGATTGAGTTGTTTAAAATTCTTAACCAAAAGCCTGAAGACCGTGACCCTTACGAAGATGAAATGCTTTTAGCATTCCCTTATGTAAACGGAGGACTTTTCGCAGGTGATGACATTGAAATCCCACAAATGAACGATACAATCCGTGATATATTGCTTCGTCAGGCAAGTGAAGATTTTGATTGGAGTGATATAAGTCCTACAATCTTTGGTGCTGTGTTTGAAAGTACATTAAACCCTGAAACTCGTCGTTCAGGTGGTATGCACTATACCTCTATTGAAAATATACATAAAGTTATTGACCCCTTATTTCTTGATGAGCTTCGTGAAGAACTTGCAGAGATTAAGGATATTGCAGTTGACAAAACAAGGGCAACAAAGTTAAAGGCATTTCAGGATAAGATTTCAAATCTTACATTCTTTGACCCTGCTTGTGGCTCAGGTAATTTCTTAACAGAAACATATATCTCACTTCGCAGACTTGAAAACGAGGTTTTGCGTTGCCTTACTAATCAGATTACAATGTTTACTGATTTTGCACCAATCAAGGTGTCAATCGGTCAATTTTACGGTATCGAAATCAATGACTTTGCAGTAACAGTTGCAAAAACAGCCCTTTGGATTGCTGAAAGTCAAATGATGAAAGAAACAGAAGATATTTTGCATACAGATTTGGACTTTTTACCGCTTAAATCCTATGCAAATATCACCGAGGGTAATGCTTTGCGTATTGACTGGGAAACAGTTGTACCAAAAGATAAGCTCAACTATATTATGGGCAACCCACCGTTTGTGGGACATTCAAATAGAACAAAGGAACAAGCTTCTGACATTAAAAATGTGTTTTTAACTAATAAGAAATCAGGAAAATTAGATTATGTAGCAGGTTGGTATAAAATAGCATCATCATTTATAGAAGATACTACAATACAAGTAGGTTTTGTGTCTACAAACTCAATATCTCAAGGAGAACAAGTTGCTATTTTATGGGCTGATTTATTTGGAAATCACAACATTATAATTAATTTTGCAAGACAAAGTTTTGCATGGGAAACAGAGAGCAATAATGGTGCTACGGTTCATTGTGTAATAATTGGTTTCGGGTATTGTGATAAAGAAACAAAATGGTTGTTCGATGGTGACAAGAGAAAAAAGGTTTCTCAAATTAATGGCTATTTAGTTGAAGCACCGAATCTTTATATTCAATCACGAGGAAAACCATTAAATGCCTCAATGCCTAAAATGACACAAGGAAGTAAACCAGTAGATGGCGGTGGATTGATTTTTAGTATCGATGAAAGAAGTAATTTATTAAAAAAATATCCTAATAAATCACATCTTTTTAAGCAATATGTTGGTGCTGATGATTACATTAATAATAAAATTAGATATTGCTTGTGGTTAAAGAATATATCTCCCACAGAATATCGTGGTATTCCTGAAATAATGGAACGCATCAGTTTTGTAGCAAAAAAACGTGCTTCAAGTCCTACTCCTGGGTTTAGAGCGGCAGCCGAAACTCCTATGTTATTTGCTGAAACACGACAGCCGGAAACAACATATTTAGCTGTTCCAGAAGTTTCATCAGAGAATAGAAGATATGTTCCTATTGGGTATATGACGCCCGATGTTATTTTATCCAATACAGTTTATTCAGTGCAAAATGCAACATTGTATATGTTTGGAATAATGATTTCAAATGTTCATATGGCTTGGATGAGAACAGTATGTGGTAGATTAGAAATGCGTTATAGATATACTCCTGCTGTCTACAACAATTTCCCTTGGTGTAATCCAACAGACGAACAAAAGGCTAAAATAGAACAAACAGCACAAGCAATTCTTGATGCGCGAGCATTGTACCCTGATTGTTCACTTGCTGATTTGTATGACGAACTCACTATGCCTGTTGAACTTCGCAAAGCCCACCAAGCAAACGACAAAGCAGTAATGCAAGCATACGGCTTCAGCCTTAAAATGACCGAATCCGAATGCGTCGCCGAACTCATGAAAATGTATCAGAAATTGACAAAATAATTATAAAAAGGATGTGATATATTGAATTTTGATTTTATAAAAAAATATCGAGAAGAATTATACCTGGCAATTGTTAATGGTGAAGAAACTTCATACAAAAATTGCAATGAAATTTACGGAATCATTAGACGTTGTATAGCGGTAATTGGCAAAGAAATTGGCTTAAATGAAGATTTATTTTCATGGAAAAGCATACTAGTGGATGAAGATGCTAGAATTCTACTAGACAAATTAGACTATCATTTGTCATCAGTTGAGAATGATTTGAAAAAAGAAAACAAAGAAAGTAAGAAACTTATTTTTATTAGTCATGAAAAAGGCGATGTAAAATATGGCAATGCGTTGAGAGATTTTATAACTGGGTTAGGTGTGAAGGATGAACAATTAATATTTACATCACATCGCTTACATAAAGTTCCTTTAGATGCTAATATTTATGACTATTTAAGAGATAACATTAGTACAAACATTTTTATGATATTTTTATGGTCAAACAAGTATTTGGAGAGCCCCGCATGTTTGAATGAAATGGGTGCAGCTTGGGTTCTAAAAAGTGATTATACAAATGTTTATGTTCCAGATTTTTCTTTTAACAATCCGAAATATAGCAAGTGTGCTGTTGATACAAGTAAAATGGGTGTAATACTTAATGGTGATGAACTTTGCAAAACAAGTATGATAGAATTAAAAAATAAAATTGTTTCAATGTTTGATTTGGATGTTGATGAGAAAAAAACATCGTATTTAATTGATAAGTTTATTGAAGAAATTATGAAATAGTCAAAAATTTAACAATTTCTCATTGACACTTTGAGTTATTAAGAGTAAACTATAAAATGTTAATAAATAATTAAAGAGGTGCTTAACATGGCAATGCAACTTACAGCCGAACAGCAGGCTATGCTCAACGGCGAACAAGGCGAAGTTATGGCTAAAGTTATGAAAACACTTGTTATGTACGGTGAAACATTCGGTGCTGAAAGAATGGTTCCTGTTACAAGTGACAAAGGACATCTTGTTACAAGTTTTGGTCTTAAAATGATGACTCCTGTTTTTGATTTGATGGACCAGCTTCTTGATGCCGGAGTTAAATCAAAGCAGAAATTCTCTGTTGACCCAAAACCTTTTGACCCAAATGTTCCGTCAGATTTCTTAAAGAACTTTGTTTTCAAAAAGTTTATGTACTCAAAACAGGATTCATATAACGAACAGCTTCGTAAAATGGGTCTTCTTGATGATAATGCTTACACTTGTGCTTGCTATCTTGATGAAGTAGGCAACACACCAAAAAAGGGTGATATTCTTTCATGGGCAGAGTCAAGTGCTGTTGCATACGCAAACTCTGTTATCGGTGCTCGTTGTAACCGTAACTCAGGTCTTATTGAAATGATGGGCTCAATCGCAGGCTTTGTTCCTGATTTTGGTCTTCTTACAGACGAAGGCAGAAAAGCAACTTGGATTATCGAAGTTAAATGCGAAAGGAAACCTGAAGCACAAATTCTCGGTTCTGCAATCGGTATGAAGGTTATGGAAGATGTTCCTTATGTTAAAGGCATGAACGAATGGCTTGGTACTGAACTTAATGCTGATAATAAAGCATATCTTAAAGACTTTGGTGCTGCTTGTGCATCAAACGGTGCTGTTGGTCTTTATCATATCGCAGGTCTTACTCCTGAAGCAGTTGAAATGGGTGAGTCACTCATCGCAGAAAATGCACAGGTTTATGTTATTGATGATGCTGAACTTGAAAGAGTAAAGAAATCATATCCTGTTATGTGGAAAAATCCTGATGCAACTCCAAAGCTCTGCTTTGTTGGTTGTCCACACATGACAATGGCTCAGCTTAAAGAATGGACAAACGATGTTTACGAAGGACTTAAAAAGAACGGTAGAAGCAAGGTTTCAGTTCCAACTGTTTTCACAGCTCCTCCTGCAGTTTGTGATGAATTCAAAAAGACTGATTTGTATGCAAAACTTCAGTCAACAGGTGTTGTTCTCAGTTACATTTGCCCACTTATGTATATGAACAACCCACTTGCAAAGAAAATGCCTGTAATTACAAACTCAAACAAGCTTCGTACATATACAACTTCTCGTTACTATACAAGCGAAGAAATTCTTGACATCATTACAAAGGAGGCAAAATAAAATGAAAACTTTTAAAGGTCGTCCCGTAGTACCGGGCAAAGCCGTAGCAACAGCTCTTGTTTCACACGGCGGTTTCAATACACTTGCTTCCTTCCAGGGTGCACTTCAGTTTGGTGACAAACAAGCTAAATGTGGTGACCAGAACAATGCTGACATCTACGAAAAACCAATGGTAGGTACAGCTCTTTGTCTTCCACAGACAATCGGTTCAACAACAGGTGGTCTTGTTCTTTACTGTGCAAAGGTTATGGAAAGATGTCCTGCTTGTATGCTTTTCTCAGAGCATATTGACTCACTTGCAGCAGCAGGTGCAATTATCGGTTCAGTTTGGACAGATACTCCAATGCCAACAGTTGATTGTCTTGGTGAAGAGTTCCTTAATACAGTTAAAACAGGTGACAAAATCACAGTTTACGAAGACGGAACAGTTACAGTTGAATAATTGAACATAAGAAAAGAGCCTATCAATCGATAGGCTCTTTTTGGCGGAGAGCAAGGGATTCGAACCCTCGAAACCGTTTTAGCAGTTTACACGATTTCCAATCGTGCTCCTTCGACCAGCTCGGACAACTCTCCGTGTCAACAGTTCATTATTATATCTTATAATTTTTTTAAAATCAAGAGTTTTTTTATAATATTCATCTGTTTTTGCATAGTATGTTCTGGGTGATTTTTTTGCGAAGTTTTGAATATAACAGAAATAATGCTGTTGAATATGCAAAAAGATGGGCATTATCAAGAAATCCACAATATTATGATTTTCACGGAATAGGTGGGGATTGCACCAATTTTACTTCTCAATGCATTTATGCAGGTGCAGGAGTAATGAATTATACACCTGATTACGGTTGGTATTATATCTCACCAGATAATCGTGCAGCCGCTTGGTCGGGTGTGGAATATCTTTACAGATTTTTAACATCTAATCAAAGTGTAGGACCTGTCGGCAGAGATGCAACTTTAAACGAGATTCAATTGGGTGATGTTATCTTTTTGAATAATGGTCAAAGACTTTATCATACACTTGTTGTAACAGGCTTTGATAGTGACGGTGCAATATTGATTTGTGCACACACAGTTGATTCATATATGCGACGATTAGACAGTTATCGATATTATTCGTTAAGTCCTGTGCATATTGAAAAAGTTAATACTTGGTAAAAGAAAAAGGATTGGTTTTCGCCAATCCTTTTAGTATTACATCTGCTCTAAAATATAATTTTTAATATCTTCTAATTTGCTTTCTTTCCATTTACCTTCTTCGGCTTTTTCGGCTAATGGACAGATAATATAAAAGTCAAGTGTTTCACCGGGGACACGACCTGTTCTTAATGGTTCAGCAAAGTGTTCTTTCCATTTTTCTTCACTTGCACCTTTGAATTCCTCCGGTTTTAAATAGGTCATTTGGCGTTTTGTAGCCGCAATATGCATCTTTGCTGATAACGGTGCTAAAAGCTCATATTCGTCTTCCTGAACGTCAACAAATATGCGTGGCAACTCATCTTTAACAATTCGTTCCTCACCACGGACAATTTTAAGTCCCATTGGCTCAAAAGTAAATTCAGTTTCTGTGAAATTAAGTTTGATAATCAAGCCAATATCAGTATTGAACTGTGAGCGTTGATAATCAGTATCAAAAATGAAATTTCCAAGAGAATAGAAGATAATTTTATCACCAACAGTTTCATAATTCATTGGAACGTGTGGGTGATGCGCAACAACAATGTCCGCACCCATTTCGAGATATTTGTGATATCTTTCTCTTGTATATGGTGAGGGGAGTGGAGTAAATTCTTCACCGGCATGTGCAACAACAATACACCAACGGCAAGTCTTTTTAATCTCATCAATAGTCTTTTGGATAGCATCTAAATCGCTCCAACTGTAACAACCGGGTTTGTCAACATCGGCTTTGCGACAAGCACGTTGATAACCAACACCAAACATACCAATTCCGCCTGCTTCATTAAGAACAACAGGTTTTCTTGCTTCTTCAATGTTCATTCCTGCACCGATAGTCTGTACACCGTTTTCTTTTGCAATTTTCAATGTGCTTTCAATACCATAGGGACCTGCATCCATAATATGATTATTGCAGATATTCCAAATGTCCGACTTCATATTATTAAGAACTTTCACAGCTTGTGGGTCAATAGTATGTAACAACTGCTGTACACCACTTTGAGTTGTATTTTGTTCTGCAACTGCAACAGGACCTTCAACATTAGTTATAACATGGTCAGCACTATGAAGAAAGTCAAGAATTTCTTGTGATATTAAATTTTCATCATCCCATTTACCATACATATATCGGTCAAAACCAATATCACCGGTAAAAACTAATGAAGTAGATTTTTTCATACAAATAAAACCTTTCAAATAACATATAAGAATTATACCATTCTTATAGCCTTATTTCAAGTGAATAAAAAAATAGCAGTCCCGACAAAAAGTCGAAACTGCTATTTTGGTGCGGGTAGCAGGGGTCGAACCTGTACACCTCTCGGCACAAGATCCTAAATCTTGCGTGTCTGCCAATTCCACCATACCCGCAAATTAAGTTAAAACATATAGATTCCGTGTGACACTTGCGGTTCCCGAAGACTCGTGCTACTGCACTCGCTTTTCGACCGCTGCGTCTTTTGAGCCTTCGCTTCATCATCCACAGGATTCGCTCGGCACAAAACTGCCAATTCCACCATACCCGCAAATATCTTTTGTATTATAACAAACAATTTTTAAAAATTCAATAGACAAATGGTTAATAATGTTATAAAATATATTTAATTATTATGCCTTATTAGGCTCATTTTAGTTGGAGGTAAAAGAATTATGGGATTTATGAAAACTCGCTGGACAGATTTAGTTGACAGAAACAATCCGTTACCTGAATATCCTCGTCCACAAATGGAACGTGAAAACTGGATGTCAATGAATGGTGTATATGATTATGCTATTGTTGATTCATCAGTTGAATGGGTTGATGATTTCCAAGGTGAAATTGTTGTTCCTTTTGCAGTTGAAAGTATGCTTTCAGGTGTTGAAAAGCCATTAAAACCTGACCAGAAACTCTGGTATAAGAAGACATTTACAATTCCGGAGAATATGAAAGGTAAGAATATTCTTCTTAATTTTGCTGCTGTTGACTGGGAATGTAAAGTATATGTTAATAAAGAACTTGCAGGTACACACAGAGGTGGTTATGCAACATTCTCAATTGATATTACAAGATTACTTAAGGATGGCGAAAATGAACTTGTTGTAAGCGTTTTTGACCCAACTGAAAGTGGTTGGCAACAGAGAGGTAAACAAGTTAATGATACTCACGGCTTCTGGTATGTTGCTACATCAGGTATCTGGCAGAGCGTTTGGCTTGAAGCAGTTGAGCCTTGCCACATTCTTAAAATAATGATGACACCTGATATTGATAACAAAACACTTGCTTTCAAGACTTTTTCAAATGAGGATAATTGTCAGGTTAAAGTAACTGTATTTGATGGCGAAACAGTTGTTTCTGAAAATATGCTTTCACTGGATGATGCTATCCAATTTGATGATGTTAAACTCTGGTCACCTGAAAATCCATTCCTTTATGACCTTAAAGTTGAACTTATTAAAGATGGTAATGTTGTTGATACAGTTAAGAGTTATGTTGGTATGCGTAAATATTCTGTTGGTAAAGATGAAAAAGGTTATCCAAGATTTTATCTTAACAACAAGCCATATTTCCAGAAAGGCCTTCTTGACCAAGGATATTGGTCAGATGGTGGTATGACTCCTGCAACTGACGAAGCCATGATTTATGATATTGCTACTATGAAACGTCTTGGTTTCAATATGCTTCGTAAACATATTAAAGTTGAACTTGATCGCTGGTATTATCACTGTGACCGTCTTGGTATGCTTGTATGGCAGGATATGGTAAGCGGCGGCGAATATATTGGACAGCTTCTTGCAGGTGTTTTGCCACTTGTTGCAATTCATGTAAAGGACAATAAATACAAGGCATTTAAACGCGGAGAGCAATTGTGGCGTGATGAATTTGAACGCGAACTTAACGAAATGCTCAACCAACTTTATAACCACACTTGTATTTCTTGTTGGGTACCATTCAATGAAGGTTGGGGCCAGTTTGACTCTGTAAGAATTTCAAATGATATCAAAAAATTTGACCCTACTCGCATCGTTGACCATGCAAGTGGTTGGCATGACCAGGGTGCAGGTGACCTTAACAGTATGCATAGATATATTGCGCCAATCAATCCTCGTAGAAATGATGGCCGTATCTTTGCAATTACTGAATTTGGTGGTTATAGCCATATTGATAGGGGACATACCTGGGACGAGTCAAAGAGTTTTGGTTATATGATGTTCCCTACAAAGAAAAGTTTGTCAAAGGCATATAAACTCCTTCACGATACACAGGTTATTCCACTTGTGAAAAAGGGACTTTCAGCAACTGTTTACACTCAGGTAAGTGATGTTGAAAATGAAGTTAATGGCATCTTGACCTACGACCGTGAAAACATAAAGATTGATGAGAATATTCTTATTGAAGTTAATAAGAAACTTACATTGTAATAGCTATGAAGAATCCATCAGTACAAAAATTAAGACTTTTGTATATTATTGATATTCTTTCTCGTAAATCTGACGAAGAACATCCTTTGTCTGCAACGGATATTATGGATTTTCTTCGCGAAGATTACGGAATTGAATGTGAGAGAAAAACAGTTTATGACTGTATTGAAAATTTGAATAAATATGGTTACGATATTATTAAATCACAGTCACCGCGTGGATATTTTATGACACCGTATTATTTTGAACCTGCAGAGCTTCGCTTGATGATTGATGCAGTACAGTCAGCTGATTTTATATCTGCAAAAAAGACAAAAGCTCTTATTAAAAAATTTTCTGCTTTTGCAAGCGAATATCAATACAAAAGAATTGAAAAACAAGTTTACATTGATAACAGGAATAAATGTGCAAACGAAAATCTTTTTATTGTAATTGATATAATCAGTTCTGCGATTTTGTCGAAGAAACAAATTGAAGTTGTTTATCGAAGAAGAAAAATTGTTGATGGTAAGAATGCAAAATATGAAGAAAAAACAATGGTTATTAATCCATATGCACTTATTTGGGCAGAGGACCATTACTATTTGGTAGGAAACTACAGTAAGTATGATAATCTTATCCATCTTCGTATTGACAGACTTAAAAGTGTTAGAGTTCTTGACACTTATGCACGACATTTTTCTGAGGTTTCACCATATCAGACTTATTTTGATATTGCGGATTACAGTAATAAGCATCTTTCAATGTTTTCAGGGGATATTAAACCTGTGGAAATGATTTGTAACAACTCAATGATTGAAGATTTTATAGACCAGTTTGGTGAAAAGGTTAATATGCGTCATTTTGATGATGAAAACTTTATTGCAAAGGTCGACGTTGCTGTTACAGATGGTCTTGTTGCTTGGATAATGCAATATGGTGATAAGATTAAAATCAGGGCACCAAAAGAGTTGAAAAATATGATTATAGACAAAACAAATTCAATTTTAGCACTCTATAATGGGTAAAATGATAAAGTTTTAACAAATATAATCTTAACTCTTGAAAATTGTTTAATATTGATATACAATATTTAGCGGTAAAAAATTACAAATTATATCTTTTGAAAGGATGTTATTCAAATGAGCAGTGCATTAAACAAAAAAACTGTTGAAGATTTGCAGGTAGCTGGCAAGAAAGTTCTTGTTCGTTGCGACTTCAACGTAAAAATGGAAAATGGCGTAATTACAAGTGACAAGAGAATTGTTGCTTCATTACCAACAATCAAATACCTTATCGAAAACGGTGCAAAAGTTATTCTTTGCTCACACCTTGGTCGTCCAAAGGGTGAAGTTGTTCCTGAATTCTCACTTGCACCAGTTGCTGCAAGACTTTCTGAACTTCTTGGACAGGAAGTTAAAATGGCAAAGGATGTTGTAGGCGAAAGCGCACAGGCATTAGCTGCTGACCTTAAAGACGGTGAAGTTCTTCTTCTTGAAAATGTTCGTTATGAAAAGGGCGAAACAAAAAATGACCCAGAACTTAGCAAGAAATTTGCAGACCTTGCAGAACTTTATGTAAATGATGCTTTCGGTTCAGCTCACAGAGCTCACTCTTCAACAGCTGGTGTTGCAGAGCATCTTCCTGCTGCTTGTGGTTACCTTATTCAGAAAGAAATTGAGTTCATCGGCGGTGCTCTTGAGAATCCAAAGAGACCTCTTGTAGCTATCCTTGGTGGTGCAAAAGTTTCTGATAAAATCGGTGTTATTACAAACCTTATTGACAAGTGTGATACACTTATCATCGGCGGTGGTATGGCTTACACATTTATGAAATCTTTAGGTCATAATATTGGTACATCGCTTCTTGAAGCAGATAAAGTTGAACTTGCTGCTGAGATGATGAAGAAGGCTGAAGAAAAAGGCGTTAAATTCCTTATCCCTGTTGATAACAAAGTAGGTAAAGAATACAACCCGGACACAGAAGCAATGATTGTTAATTCTGATGATATTCCTGACGGATGGATGGGTCTTGATATCGGTCCTAAGACACAGGAAATTTTTGCAGATGCTGTTAAAGATGCAGGTACTGTAATTTGGAATGGTCCTATGGGTGTTTCTGAATGGGCAAACTTTGCATCAGGTACAGTTGCAGTTGCAACAGCTATTGCAAATAGCAATGCTATTTCTATCATCGGTGGTGGCGACTCTGCTGCTGCTATCCAGAAACTTGGTTTTGCTGACAAGATGTCACACATCTCAACAGGTGGCGGTGCATCTCTTGAATACCTTGAAGGAAAAGTTCTTCCTGGTATTGCTGCTCTTAACGAGAAATAATTTTAAATATATTTATGGGAGGGCATTCTTGCTCTCCCAAAATTTGCGATAAGGAGAAAACATAATGAAAAAAGATTTACGCAAAGCAGTTATTGCAGGTAACTGGAAAATGAATAAAACTCCTGCAGAGGCAAAGGCTCTTATTGAAGAAATGAAACCTCTTGTAGCAGATGCAGATTGTGAAGTTGTACTTTGTGTACCATTTATTGACATTCCTGCTGCTATTGACGCTGCTGCTGGTTCAAATATCAAAATCGGTGCTGAAAATGTTCACTTTAAATCATCAGGTGCTTACACAGGTGAGATTTCTGCTGAAATGCTTAAAGAAGCAGGTGTAGAATATGTTGTAGTAGGTCATAGCGAAAGAAGACAGTATTTTGGTGAAACAGACCAGACAGTTAACCTTCGTTCACTTGCTGCTCTTAATGCAGGACTTAAACCAA
Source organism: uncultured Clostridia bacterium (assembly GCA_937898625.1). Taxonomy (GTDB): domain Bacteria; phylum Bacillota; class Clostridia; order Oscillospirales; family Acutalibacteraceae; genus Fimenecus. The sequence goes on from CALEJF010000034.1 coordinate 67,678, forward strand.
TTATCTGTGTTGGTGAAACACTTGAACAGCGTTCACTTGGTTATACAGAGACTCTTCTTAAATTCCAGACAAAGATGGCTCTTACAAATGTAACAAAAGAACAACTTAAGAATGTTATTATTGCTTACGAGCCAGTATGGGCTATCGGTACAGGTGTTACAGCTACTGCTGACCAGGCTGACGAGGGTAATGGCTATGTTCGTGAAGCTATTGCTGAAGTTTACGGTGGTGATGTTGCTGCTACAGTTACAATCCAGTACGGCGGTTCAATGAATGCTGCTAATGCTGATGAACTTGTAGCAAAACATAATGTTGATGGCGGACTTATCGGTGGTGCATCACTTAAAGCAGCAGATTTTGCAAAGATTGTTGCTGCTGCATCAAAATAATTAAAAGGTGAACTAAATGAAAAAACCTGTTGTTTTATGTATTATGGATGGTTTTGGATTTAACCCAAGTGATTATGGCAATGCAATCACAGCGGCTAAAACACCAAGACTTGACGAAATTTTTAAGAATAATCCAATGACATATATTGGTGCATCCGGTATGGATGTTGGTCTTCCTGACGGACAGATGGGTAACTCTGAAGTTGGTCACACAAATATCGGTGCAGGTCGTGTTGTTTATCAGGAACTCACAAGAATCACAAAGTCCATTATGGATGGTGATTTCTTCTCAAATGATGTGTTTATGGGTGCTATTGAGAATTGTAAAAAGAACAATTCTGCACTTCACCTTATCGGTCTTCTTTCAGATGGTGGTGTTCATAGCCATAATACGCATTTATATGCTCTTGTTGAACTTGCAAAGAAAAATGGTCTTGATAAAGTATATGTTCATGCATTACTTGACGGTCGTGATGTTCCACCAAGTTCAGGTGTTGACTTCATTAAAGAACTTGAAGAAAAACTCGCTGAAATCGGCGTAGGTAAGATTGCTACTGTTATGGGTAGATTTTATGCTATGGACCGTGACAATATGTGGGACAGAGTTGGTATGGCTTACAATGCCATGGTTAATCGCGAGGGTATTTCAACTGATTCTGCTCTTGAAGCTGTTAAAAAGTCATACGAAACAATTGACGAAGACGGAAAATACCTTACAGACGAATTTGTTATGCCAACAGTTGTTGATGGTGCAGAAGCAATCTCTGCAAATGACTCTGTAATTTTCTTTAATTTCCGTCCTGACCGTGCAAGAGAAATTACAAGAACTTTTGTTGACCCTGATTTCACAGGATTCCCGCGAAAATCATTCTTCCCACTTTACTATGTTTGTATGACACAGTATGATGCTGAAATGCCAAATGTAAATGTTGCATATAAGCCTCAGGCTCTTACAAATACAATGGGTGAATACCTTTCAAAACTTGGTAAAACTCAGCTTCGTATCGCAGAAACACAGAAGTATGCTCATGTAACATTCTTCTATAATGGTGGCGAAGAAAAGGTTTATCCTGGTGAAGACAGAGTTCTTATAGATTCTCCCAAAATCTCAACATTTGACTTAAAACCTGAAATGAGTGCTTACGAGGTTTGTGATGCTGCTTGTGAACAGATTTTAAGTGGTAAATATGATGTTGTAATTCTCAACTACGCTAACTGCGATATGGTTGGTCATACTGGTATCTTTGATGCAGCTGTTAAAGCTGTTGAAGCAGTTGATGAATGTGTTGGCAAGCTTGTTGATGCAGTTGAAAAAATGGATGGTGTTATTCTTATTACTGCTGATCACGGTAATGCTGACAAGATGTATGAAGACGATGGTTCGCCATTCACAGCTCATACAACAAATCCAGTTCCCCTTGTAGTTGTTGGTAAAGAATGTACTCTTAAACAGGAGGGTGGCAAACTTTGCGACCTTTCACCAACAATGCTTGACATTATGGGACTCGATATTCCATCAGAAATGAGTGGCGTATCACTTATTGAAAAATAAATAGTTTATTTTTAGACTCCACTAATTTAGTGGAGTTTTTTTCTTTATACTCTGAATATTATTATTTACTTGCAACCACAATATTTATATGATATACTAAAATTACCACACAAAAACAAAATAAACTACTGTAGAAGTGGGCATTTTTATTTTAGGTAAAAGTGCAGACTTCCTATTTTGCATTCCTATTTCTATAGTAGTTATGTAAAGTTTTTGTGTGGTAGCAAAACGAAGTTTCGCATTTTTCGGTGTGTGTGACTTCGGTTGCACACACTTTTTTTATGGGGAAGATTGTTATGATGTAATACACTTCTATTGTTTGGAATCAATTTGTTAATGGAAAAAACCAAAATTATTCTTGCAATTTTGCATAAAAAATCTGCAATTTTGCATTTTGTGTTTAAAATTCTTTTACATTTTATTAAAATTATGGTTGTTAAATTATTAAAATATAAGGAGATAAATATTATGAAAAAGATTATAAGCATTTTGCTTTCATTTGTTTTGATTTTATCAGTTTGTTCAATTACTGTTTTTGGTGCAAAAAGTGGTGATTATACATACACGGTACTATCAGAAACTGACAAAACCTGTAAAATCACTGCCTATAATGGCTCATCAAAAAATGTTGTTATTCCTGCTGAACTTGATGGATATACAGTAACAACACTTGAGATGTTCACCTTCTATAGTGATAAAGCCTTAACGGTTGAACTTCCTTCAACTGTAAACACAATAGACGGACAGGCTTTTAACCAAATGAACTCAACTGTAAACAGTATTACAGTCGCTGAAGACAGCCCATATTTTTCATCAGTTGATGGGGTCCTTTATAGTAAAGACAAAACATCCTTAGTTGTTTATCCTGCAGCAAAAAGTGATGAAACATATAAGGTTATAGATGGTGTAAAATCTATTTACAAGTATGCTTTTAGTAATACTTATATTACTAAAGAAATTATTTTGCCTGATAGTTTACAAGTTATTGAGGATAATGCTTTTGACGCATGTAAATCATTGGTAAAAATCAATTTGCCTGATGGATTAAAATCTATTGGTTTTAAAGCTTTTACGAACTGCGATTCACTTGAATCGCTTGTTATACCTGATAGTGTAACCTATATAGGCACTATGGCTTTTGGAAACTCCGAATCATTAAAAAGCGTATCATTACCAAATACTTTAGAAGTCATTAGTGCCTCAATGTTTCAATCTTGTGTTTCATTAGAAAGTATTACAATACCTCAATCAGTTAAAACAATATCTGAATATGCTTTTCAGAGTTGTGATTCTCTCGTTGAAGTTGTAATTCCCGATAATGTTACTAATATTGAAAAAAGTGCTTTTGCGTGGTGTGATAATCTTACAAGTGTAACAATCGGTGATGGTGTAACGACCATAGGAGGTGGTGCATTTAGCGATTGCGGAAGTCTTATAAGCATAACAGTAGATAGCAATAATCAATATTATTCAAGCGATGAATATGGTGTGTTATTTAACAAGGATAAAACTGAACTTATTAAATATCCTAAGGGTAATTCAAGAACGAGCTATACCATTCCTTATAGTGTAACAGCAATTGACAACAGTGCATTTTATGATTGCAATAATCTTACAAATGTAACAATAAGTGACAGTGTAACGACCATAGGAGATGGTGCTTTTAGTCTTTGTAACAACCTTACAAGTGTTACAATCGGTGATAGTGTTACTGAAATCAGTAGTTCTGCATTTAAATCTTGCCCCAATCTTACTGATGTTACAATTGGTGACAATGTAACAACAATCGCTTATAATGCTTTTTATAATTGTAAAAGTCTTGCAAGCATAATAATCCCTGACAGTGTAACAGAAATCGGCAATTATGCATTTAATGGTTGCACAAAACTTACGGATGTTTATTACCCCAGTACAGAAGAACAATGGAATCAAATAACAATTGGCAAAAACAACTACCCACTCACTAATTCAACTATTCATTATAATCATGGAAAATTCACAGGCATTAAGGATAACCATTTCTACAAAAACAATGTAATGCAAAAAGCATATCAACTCGTAGAATTTGATGGCGATTTCTACTTTATCGGTGACCGCCATGAAATCGTTAAGAATAAGCAGGTTTATCTAAATGAAGCAAGAATCAACGGCCTTACATATGCCGATGGCACACCAATTGCAGTTGGTTATTACGACTTTGACGAAAATGGTAAAATGGTAATGCGTGAGGGCATAGTAGGAAACCATATTTATGAGAACAACACTATGTTAAAAGCATATCAACTTGTTGAGGTTGACGGCGATTTCTATTACATAGGTGACCGTCACGAAATTGTTAAGAACAAGCGAGTATACTTAAAAGAAGAAAGAATTA
>CALEJF010000035.1 GCA_937898625.1 uncultured Clostridia bacterium
ATAAAAAGATTTATCTTAACGAAGAAAGAATTAATGGCTTAACATATGCCGACGGCACACCAATCGCAACAGGATATCACAATGTTGATGCAGACGGTAAACTTATAATTGAATAAATCTAACATCAAAAAAGGCTTACTGATTAATTTCAGTAAGCCTTAAACTTTATCATCTTATTTTTATGAATTAAGTGCTGAATAAACTGCATCACCGTCGTGTGCATAAACGAGAACAGAAATATCAACTTCAGAAGTTGTAATCATTCTTACCTCAACATCTGCTGATGCAATAGCAGAGAATACTTTTGAAGCAACACCGGGACAATTCTTCATTCCTTCCCCAAAAACTGAAATCTTTGTATTACCACTGCTAATTGCAAGTTTAAGTTCAGGATGTAGTTCACGAAGTTTTGATGCTGTTTCAAAAACTTTTCCTAAATCTTCATCATTAACAGTAAATGAAAGGTTAGATGTTTTACCCTGTGGAGGATTCTGTGAAATCATATCAACATCAATTCCTGCATTTGAGAGCATCTGGAAAATTTGCGCAACAACTTTGAAATCAGCAGGGGAGTCATTAATTGAAATAAGAGTTACGTTTTCAATCATTGTAATATTATCAATATTTTTCATTGTTTAACCTCCTTATGAATTAACTAAATCTTTCATTGAGTAAAATCCCGGTTCTTTACCAACAAGAAATAAACCTGCATTTACAGAACCATTTGCAAAAAGTTGTTTTGAATATGCTGAATGAGAAATTTTAATAACTTCATCAGGACCAGCAAAGATTATTTCGTGTTCACCTACAATTGTACCACCACGAACTGCATGAATACCAATTTCGTTCTTTGTTCGTTTCATTCTCTTTGAATGACGGTCAAATTCATAAATTGGTTTTTCATCTAGTGCTTCTGAAATAGAGTCAGCAAGCATTAAAGCAGTACCACTTGGAGCATCAATTTTTTGATTGTGATGTGCTTCAACAATCTCAATATCAAAACTGCCTTGAAGTACTTTAGCTGCTTTTTTAGCAAGTTCAGAAACAAGGCTAACACCAATTGACATATTTGCAGAGAAGAAAAGAGGGACTTCGTTTGAAGCATTTTTAATATCTTCAATCTGTTGCTCATTAAGACCCGTTGTAGCAATTACAGCAGGCATTTTCTTTTCTTTAGCAAAGCATAACAAATCATTAAGGACTGACGGATGTGAAAAATCAATAATCACATCAGCATCAACATTAATTTCGTTAAATGATTTAAAAATTGGGAATGAACACTCTGCTGTTGCTATATCCACACCTGCAACTATTTCACAGTCATTTCTGTTTTCAACACAAGTTGTAATTGCTTTGCCCATTTTACCAAGAGCACCGCTTAAAATAATCCTTGTCATTTTTTCACGTCCAACAATAAAATTAGATTAAATTGTACTTTTTAAGTACAGATTCAAGTTTTGCTGTTTTTGCATCTTCCATCTCACAAAGTGGCATACGAAGAGGACCAACATCAAAGCCCATCATTCTCATAGCTACCTTTACAGGAATGGGGTTAACATCCATAAACATTGCATTAATAAGGTCAAGATATTTAAGCTGAAGCTCAGCACTTTCTTTTACTTTACCTTCAAGATAAAGAGTAGGAATATCGTGTGCGAGTTTAGGACAGATATTTGAAAGAACAGAAATAACACCTTTACCGCCAAGTGACATTAAAGGAACAATCTGGTCATCGTTACCGGAGTATACATCAAGTTTATCACCACAAAGAGCAATTGTTTCAGCAATCTGTGAAATGTTACCGCTTGCTTCTTTTGTAGCAATAATATTTTTGTGCTCACAAAGTTCAGCGTATGTAGATGGAAGAACATTTACACCTGTTCTGCTTGGAACATTATAAATAATAATTGGTTTTGAAGTATTATCAGCAATAGCATTATAATGCTTTACAAGACCCATTTGTGAACATTTGTTGTAGTAAGGTGTAACAACAAGCATTGCATCTGCACCTGCTTTTTCCGCATCGTTTGAAAGTTCAATAGCATAAGCAGTTTCATTACTACCAGTACCTGCGATAACAGGAATTCTGTGATTAACAACATCACAAGTAAACTTAATTACATCGGAATGTTCTTGTGGAGTAAGTGTAGCACTTTCACCAGTAGTACCACAAATCACAATTGAATCTGTTCCGTTTGCAATGTGATACTCAAGAAGATTTTCAAGTGATTTGTAATTAACACTTAAATCATCGTTAAATGGTGTTACAATTGCAACACCACAACCTGTAAAAATAGGATTATTACTCATAATAAAACTCTCCTTAATTGGAAATTAGTCCATATAACCTTCTGCACAAAGAAGTTCAGCCATAAGAACAGCACCGCCTGCGGCACCGCGAAGTGTATTGTGTGAAAGACATACAAATTTGTAGTCATATTGTGTATCTTCACGAAGACGACCAACAGAAATTGCCATACCACCCTCAAGGTCACGATGAAGTTTTGTCTGTGGCATATTATCTTCTTCAAAATAGTTGAGGAATTGTTTTGGTGCATGTGGAAGTTCAAGTTCCTGTGCACGACCTGCAAAGTCTTTCCATATATTTAATATTTCTTCTTTGCTTGGTTTATTCTCAAATCTTACAAATACTGCACCCATATGACCATTTGAAACTGGAACACGAATACACTGTGCTGTAAAGTTTGGTGAATCTGCATCAACGATAACATCACCTTCAACCTTACCCCAAATCTTAAGTGGTTCTTTTTCGCTCTTTTCTTCCTCACCACCGATGTAAGGGATTACATTATCAATCATTTCAGGCCATGTCTGGAATGTTTTACCTGCACCTGAAATTGCCTGATATGTGCAAACAAGAACATCCTTAATACCAAACTTTGAAAGAGGGTAGAGAGCAGGAACATAACTTTGAAGTGAGCAGTTTGATTTTACTGCAATAAATCCTCGTTTTGTTCCAAGTCTTTTTCTTTGAGAAGGAATGATTTTAGCATGGTCTGCATTAAGTTCAGGAACAATCATAGGAACGTCAGGAGTATGTCTATGGGCACTATTATTTGAAATAACCGGACATTCAGCCTTTGCGTAAGCTTCTTCCAAAGCCTTAATTTCATCTTTCTTCATATCGACTGCACAGAAAACAAAATCAACCTGTGAAGCAATTTTTTCAATATCAGCTGTAGCATCCATAACAATAATGTCTTTCATTGCTTCTGGAATCTCTAAATCCATACACCATTTTGCACCAACAGCCTCTGAATATTTCTTTCCAGCAGAGCGTGGACTTGCAGCAAGGACTTTAACATCAAACCATGGATGATTATCTAAAAGAGTCATAAATCTCTGACCTACCATACCTGTCGCACCGATTACACCAACATTATACTTTTTCACTTGAAATTACCTCCAAATAATGATATTATATCTTTCGTTATAAAAAATCAGTAATGATTATGACACCATTACTGATAAAAATACATAGGTATTATGGTTTTCATAATACGAAAGCACTCCATCAAGTAATGATGACAGTCATATTACTGTTAATAATACAACCAGAAAAATCAAATCCCAAGCCCTGTTTTTTCTTCGGCAACAAACCCTTTCACGCTTTATCAAAAACTCTTGGGAGTTTCAAAAACGATACTGATTTTTGTTGCACCTCAATCGCTCTAATATAATACCATTATAGAGCCATTGTGTCAAACATTTTTAACATTTTCTATATTTTTACGGAGAAACACCATGAAAAAATCTGATTTTTATTACGATTTGCCCAAAGAATTGATTGCACAGACTCCAATTGAGCCTCGTGACCATTCAAGAATGATGGTTTTATCTCGAGATAATAATACCATTGAACATAAGCATTTTTATGATTTTATTGATTATTTAAATCCCGGAGATTGCCTTATTCTCAATAATACCAGAGTACTTCCTGCGCGTATGTATGGAGTAAAAAAAGATACAGGAGCAATTGTTGAATTCTTACTTTTAAATAATCTTGGTAATGACCGTTGGGAAACTATAACAGGGCCCGGTAAAAGAGCAAAAGTAAATACTGAATTTACTTTTGGTGATGGAATTCTGTCATGTAAAATAGAAAAGGTTTTAGAGAATGGTAACAGAATCGCAAAATTTAATTATGATGCTTCAAATATATATGAAGTCTTAGATAAAGTTGGTGAAATGCCATTACCTCACTATATTACTGAAAAACTTGAAAATAAAGAACGGTATCAGACTGTTTATTCCAAAGAGTTAGGTTCTGCAGCTGCACCAACAGCAGGTCTACATTTTACTGATGAAATAATGAAAAAAATTCTAGATAAAGGAATTAGAATAGGATATGTAACATTGCATGTCGGTATCGGTACTTTTAGACCTGTTAAGGCTGAAAATATTGAAGAACATGAAATGCACTCTGAACACTACCAAATTCCAAGAGAAACTGCAGATTTAATCAATGAAACAAAGAAAAATGGTGGTAGAGTAGTTGCCGTTGGAACAACTTGTTGCAGAACTCTTGAAAGCGTAATGAATAGTCAAGGAGAAATGAAAGAATTTGATGATTGGACAAGCATCTTTATTTATCCCGGATACAAATTCAAATGCATTGATGCTCTTTTAACCAATTTTCATTTACCAGAAAGTACACTTATAATGCTTGTTTCAGCATTATATGATAGGGAAAAAGTATTAGAAGCATATAACAAAGCAGTTCAGGAAAAATACAGATTTTTCAGTTTCGGTGACTGCATGTTCATTTATTAAGGAGATATTATGTATAAACTTATAAAAAAATGTGGTAATGCAAGACGAGGTGAATTTGAAACTGTACACGGAACAGTCCAAACACCCGCTTTTATGAATGTTGCAACGCAAGGTGCTATTAAAGGTGGAGTTTCGGCTTATGACTTGAAAGATATAAACTGTCAGGTACAGTTGTGTAATACATATCATTTGCATTTAAGACCAACAGATACCCTTGTAAAAGAAATGGGAGGACTTCATAAATTTACTGGCTGGAATGGACCTATCCTAACAGATAGTGGTGGATTTCAAGTGTTTTCTCTTGCTTCATTACGAAAAATCAAAGAAGAAGGCGTATATTTTTCTTCACATATTGATGGTCATAAAATATTTATGGGACCTGAGGAAAGTATGCAGATTCAGTCAAATCTTGGTTCAACAATTGCAATGGCATTTGATGAATGTGTTGAAAATCCCGCAAAATATGAGTATTCAAAGCAATCATGTGAAAGAACAACAAGATGGCTTATTCGTTGTAAAACTGAAATGGACCGACTTAATTCATTACCTGATACCATTAATAAAAATCAAATGCTTTTTGGTATTAATCAAGGTTGCACATTTGACGATGTAAGAGTTGAACATATGAAGGAAATTGCTAAACTTGACCTTGACGGTTATGCAATCGGTGGTCTTGCAGTTGGCGAACCTAAAGAAGATATGTATCGTATCATTTCCGCTGTTGAACCACATATGCCGGCAGACAAAATACGATATTTAATGGGTGTTGGTACTCCAGGTAATATTCTTGAAGCTGTCAGAAGGGGAGTTGACCTTTTTGATTGCGTTATGCCAAGTAGAAACGCCCGCCATGGTCATCTATTTACAGATGCTGGTATCATAAATATTAACAATAAAAAGTATGAAAAAGATGATTTGCCAATTGACCCAACATGTAATTGTCCAACTTGTCAAAGACATTCAAGAGCATATATAAGACATTTGTTTAAAGCACAGGAAATGTTGGCCATGCGTCTTTGTGTAATGCATAATCTGTATTTTTATAATAATTTAATGACGAGAATTAGAGAAGCATTAGATAATGATACTTTTGAAGATTTCTACAATAAATATGTAGACAGATTAGATACAAGGATATAATATTTTAGCAAATATTTGAAATTTACTTGAAAATTATAAATTCTTTATGTATAATATAAAAGTTATATTTAGTTCAATTTGGAGGAATAATAAAATGACAGACTTTTTAACATTTGCTATGATGGGTGCTACTGATGCATCAGCACAACAAGGTGGTTTAAAAGATACTATGCCAATGCTCATTATGATGGCTGTGCTTTTTGGTGCTATGTATTTCTTTACAATCAGACCACAGAAAAAACAGCAGAAAATGGAACAGGAAATCCGTGAGAATACACAGATTGGTGATGAAATCACAACAATTGGCGGTATATGTGGTAAAGTTGTTTCAGTTAAAGATGACACAATTGTAATTGAAACAGGTTCTGATAGAGTTAAGATTAAATTCAAGAAATATGCTATTCAGACAAATCACACAGCAAATGAAAAAATTCAGGCACAGCGTGAAGCTGCAAAGGCTGCTATGATGGAAAAGAAGGCAAAGAAGTCCAAAAAGGATAAAGACGCTGAATAATTAACATAAAAAATATTTTCCCCTCATATTCTTTATTGAATGTGAGGGATTTTTCTATGCTCAATAAAAAGATAAAAAAAAGAAAACTGAATTTTTCTGTTCCAATAGCAAATATTATTGGATTACTTATTTCATCATTAATTGGAATTTTTGTTATAACAATATTGACTTTGGTTGTTTCTTGTATTATATCAAAATCTTCAAATTATCCTTTACATACTGAAATATATTTCTGTGGATGTGTTGGATTTGGTGCGCTGATAGGTGGATTTATATCAGCTAAAAAATGTAATTTTAAAGGATTTGTTTCAGGTTTTATTTCTTCTTTTGTAACTTCATTTCTTATTACAATAATAATGTTGTTTTTTTCGAGTGGAAAACTAAACGAAAAAACACTTATACTGTTCTCGCTGATTGTTGTGTGTTCAACAATTGGTGGAATAATTAGTGCAAATACTAAAAAAAGATAAAGTTAGAGTAATTAAGGATAAAATATGACAAGAGTAATAAATCTTAGAAAATTTACAAAAAACAGAAATAAGATTGATATAAAAAATAAAAATACAATCATATATGAAGAAAGAAACAAAGTTTTAATTTCAGTAATCTCTATTATATCAATTCTTTTAGGTTGTTTACTTTTTAAATACAACCAGAATTTATGTATAAGTTATATAGAAAACTATGTTGACTCTTTACAAAGACTATCGTTTGTAAATCTGTTTATTTATATTCTAAAATCGGAACTTGCATATTTCTTACTTGTATTTTTCATTGGAACGAGTATTGTTGGCAAGCCTTTAGTTGTGATTTCACCTATATTAAAATGTATTTTCATTGGGTATTTAAGCAGTTATATTTATAGTGAATATAGACTAAAGGGAATAATGCTGTGTTTAATAATTCTTTTCCCGTTATTCGCAGTTTCAACTTCAACTCTAATCTTTGCTTGTAACGAAAGTATGTATATGAGTACATATATTTCGAGAGTTATTACAAAGAAAAATACAGCTGATGATAATGCCATCAGACTGTATTTGATACGATTTTTAATTCTTTTTATCATGGATATTATCTGCATATTAATAAATTCATTTATAACAAGAATGATTATACAAAGATTTAATCTGTTGTAGATTGCTTAATCTTAATCTGTGATAAGGGATTTGACTCAGATGCTTTCTTTAATTGCTCGTCAATAATATGTGTATAAATTTCAGTTGTACCAAGATTTTCATGCCCGAGAATATCTTTTAAAACAAGTACATCAACATTTCCGTGTTGATACATAAGCGTTGCTGCTGTATGTCTTAATTTATGTACAGAGTATCCTTCTAAACCGCACTTTTCTAATGTATCATAAACAATGTGCTGAACAGTTTTTGGACTTATTCTCTTGTTTCTGTTACTTAAAAATAACGCATTCCGATCCGTTGCAGGAACACCGTCAACAGGCCGCACTGACATATACTGTGTAAACGCGTCAAGACAAGCGTCGTTTAAATATATTGTTCGTTCTTTGTTACCTTTACCTGTAACGCGTAAAGTATGGTCATCCCTTATGTCATTATAATTAAGACTGACGAGTTCTGATAAGCGCAGTCCGCAATTAAGAAAGAAAACTAGAATGCAATAATCGCGCTCTTTGTTTTTTCCATCAACAGATTTCAATAGTTTAATACTCTCTTCAAGTGTTAAGTACTTGGGGAGAGATTTTTTTAATTTGGGAGAATCCAACACCTCCATAGGGTTATTATCTATTATATTCTTTTGCTTATCAAGGTATTTGAAGAAGGTGCGCAAACAAGAAACCTTTCGAGCGCGAGCTGCTTCTTGATTGTCCCTTTCATTTTTACAGTACGAAAGAAATGCATAAGCATCATTTAAAGTAACACTTTTTACAAATTCTTCATCAATATCAAGTATATTAATTTCCTCGAATTCAACAGAAGAGGGGGTAAGACCTTTATAGTATTTTAGAAATCTAAAGAAAAGCTTTAAATCTGAACTATATTCTTCAATTGTAAGTGTAGATTTATTTTTAATAACATCAAGATACACCAAAAAATCTTTAATGATAATTGGTAACCCTGCAAAATTTAATCTTTTCATAGCATAGCACTCCTTTGTGAAACCGTTTCACATTGTGTTTATCATAAATCGCTTTGTTAGAGCATCGTCTAGAAATTAATTATAAAGTTGTAACAAAAGTAAAGATAATAATCCTCAATACCTTAATCAAACCAAGATGTAGCAACGGAATATAAACATTATTTCAAGTAGAATAAGATTATTTAAACAAGGTTGTACATACACATAATAAAGTTTAATAATTCAATTGCTGTAAGATAATTATACATATAAATATTAATTATTAAAAGATAATTCATAAAATAATCCGATAATTATTTATAAAATGATACATTGTTCAGTTTAAATAAAATAATTGCATTATTTCTTAAATGATTTAGAAAACAAAACATAATAAGTAATAGTTGGATTATATAACACAGTTATAAGATTTCAATTAAAACTATATTATAATATAAATCTAGAATAAACAGTAACAAGGTCAAGGCTCTTTAACAGAAAAAACAGTATATTTCCTGTATTTTGTATAATTTTTCGTCCCCTATTTGATACAAAATATTTATTTTGTATAATTATATCATAACTTTTCAACATTGTCAACAATTAGGTTTACTTTTCAACAATCCCTATTCTCCTGCACAGAATTATAAAATAATAAAAAACGGAGTATCTTGGTCATCGCAATACTCCGTTATAATAATAAATGTTTTTAATTCGTAAATAATACTTTAATTATTATTTAAAATCTTTTTTAAATACTGTCCCGTATAAGATTTTTTATTTTTAGCAACTTCTTCAGGGGTACCTACTGCAACAATTTTTCCACCTTTATCTCCCCCTTCAGGTCCAAGGTCAATAATATGGTCTGCAGTTTTGATAACATCGAGATTGTGTTCAATCACTACAACACTGTTTCCGTTATCAACAAGTTTCTGTAAAACATCAATTAATTTGTGAACATCGGCTGTGTGAAGTCCTGTAGTTGGTTCATCAAGAATGTATATGGTTTTACCCGTTGAACGTTTAGAAAGCTCTGTAGAGAGTTTTACACGCTGAGCTTCACCGCCTGATAATGTTGTTGCAGATTGGCCTAGCTTAATGTACCCTAACCCTACATCATACAAAGTTTCAAGTTTTCTTTTTATTTTTAGTATACTATCAAAGAATTTAAGTGATTCTTCAACAGTCATGTCAAGAACATCACTGATTGTTTTTCCTTTATATTTAACTTCAAGAGTTTCTCTATTGTATCTTGAACCTTTACATACATCACAAGGAACATAAACATCTGCGAGAAAATGCATTTCAATTTTTATTATACCATCACCCTGACAAGCCTCACAGCGACCGCCTTTAACATTAAAGGAAAATCTACCTGAATTATAACCTCTTATTTTTGCTTCTTGAGTCTGAGCAAATAATTCTCTGATATCTGTAAATACTCCCGTGTATGTTGCCGGATTAGAACGAGGAGTTCTACCAATTGGCGATTGGTCTATATTAATTACTTTATCAAGATGTTCAATGCCGACAAAGTTATTAAATTTTCCAACCGGTTTTTTAGCACCATTAAGCTCATTTGCGAGGTTTTTATAAAGAATTTCATTTATCAGTGAGGATTTACCTGAACCCGATACACCTGTAATACAAGTAAAACAACCTAACGGAAAATCAACATTTATATTCTTTAAATTATTTTCACTTGCACCTTTTATAGTAAGAACATTCCCATTCCCTTTTCTTCTGTTTTTAGGAATTGCAATTAATCTTTCGCCTGAAAGATAAGCGCCTGTTATGGACTCTTTGCACTTGATAATATCATTAACTGAACCGGCACAGACGATTTCACCACCATGAACACCTGCACCAGGACCTATATCAACGATATAGTCTGCACAACGCATTGTATCTTCATCGTGTTCAACAACAATTAAAGTGTTACCTAAATCACGAAGACGCTTCAATGTTTCAATAAGCTTATCGTTATCTCTTTGGTGAAGACCAATACTTGGCTCGTCAAGAATATATACAACACCCATTAACATTGAACCAATTTGTGTTGCAAGTCTGATTCTCTGACTCTCTCCACCTGAAAGTGTACCTGACGAACGAGATAGTGTCAAATAATCAAGTCCAACACTTTTTAAGAAGTTAAGCCTGCTTTTAATTTCTTTAAGAATTGATTCAGCAATAAATTCATCTTTATCACTCAACTCAAGAGAATCAATATAATCAATTGCTTGTGTAATCGACATATCACAAAATTCGCTTATGTTTTTACTTCCAACAGTAACTGAAAGGATTTCCGGTTTAAGACGTGTACCATTACAATCAGGACAGTCGCAAGCAGTCATCACCTGCTCTATTTCCCATCTTGCCCAATCACTTGTGGTTTCCTTGTATCTTCTTTCAAGGTTATTTATAATTCCCTCAAATTCTGACATATATGTTCCTGAACCATAGAATGTTGAACGAGTCATTTTCATTTTCTGACTTGTACCATATAAGATTGCATTAATACCATCTTCAGAAATATCTTTAATAGGTGTTTTTAAGTTGAACCCATATTCCTTACCAATTGCATTGTAATACATAGCTGCAATTGACCCAGAATCAGCTTTTCCCCATCCTGAAG
This sequence comes from uncultured Clostridia bacterium, assembly GCA_937898625.1. Classification (GTDB taxonomy): domain Bacteria; phylum Bacillota; class Clostridia; order Oscillospirales; family Acutalibacteraceae; genus Fimenecus. Next base: position 11,175 of record CALEJF010000035.1, read on the forward strand.
CACAGATTGCACCTTCGCTAATAGAAAGGTTTTTATTGGGTATTACAAGGTCGGGATTAACCTTTAAAAATGTGCCAAGACCTGTACAAGTAGGACAAGCACCATATGGATTATTAAAAGAAAACATCCTTGGAGATAATTCATCAATACTTATTCCATGTTCAGGACAAGCATAATTAAGAGAATATAAATACTCCTTATCCCCTATGACATCTATAATAACATTACCGCCTGAATGTTGTGTAGTTGTTTCAATAGAATCAGCTAACCTTGTTCGAATTCCATCCTTAACAACCAAACGGTCAACAATAATATCAATTGTGTGTTTGTATGTTTTGGGAAGTTTCATTCCCTCATACAGTTCAGTAATTTCTCCATCTATTCTGGCACGAACAAAACCTGCCTTCAAGGCATTTGCAAGTTCCTTAGCGTGTTCTCCCTTTTTACCTCTTACAACAGGTGAAAGAATCTGAAATTTTGTTCCCTCAGGCAAACTTAAGATTGTATCAACAATTTGGTCGACAGTTTGTTGTTTGATTTCTCTTCCGCATATAGGACAATGGGGAACACCAATTCTGGCATATAAAAGACGCAAATAATCATATATTTCGGTTACCGTACCAACTGTTGAACGAGGATTTTTTGATGTAGTTTTCTGGTCAATAGATATCGCGGGAGATAATCCTTCAATAGATTCTACATCCGGCTTTTCCATCTGTCCCAAAAACATTCGCGCATATGACGATAAAGACTCAATATACCTTCTTTGACCCTCCGCATATATTGTATCAAAAGCCAAAGAAGATTTTCCCGACCCAGAAACACCCGTTAGAACAACAAGTTTGTCTCTTGGAATTTCAATATCAATATTTTTGAGGTTATTTTCTTTTGCACCTTTAATAATAATTTTGTCGTGTATCATTTATTTCTCCAATTTAAGTTTTTCAATTTTATCACGCAAATATGCCGCATGTTCAAATTCGAGAATTTTAGCAGCAGATTTCATTTCTTCAGTGAGTTGTGCAATAAGTTTTTGCTTATCCTCCCTGCTGAGTTTTCGTTTTCCTTGTTTATCTTTTGCAGATATTTCAAGGATTTCACGGACATCTTTTGTAATGGTCTTTGGAATTATACCATTTGCTTCATTATATGCAATCTGTATTTCACGACGACGATATGTTTCTTCAATAGCACGCTCCATAGATTTTGTAACAGTATCTGCATACATAATAACTTGACCGTTAGCATTACGAGCAGCACGACCAATAATCTGTATAAGAGAAGTTTCAGAGCGTAAAAAACCTTCTTTATCTGCGTCAAGAATTGCGATTAATGACACCTCCGGAATGTCCAAACCCTCACGAAGGAGATTAATGCCAACTAGAACATCAAACTCACCTAAACGCAAATCACGAATGAGTTCCATTCTTTCTATCGTGTCAATATCATAGTGCATATATCTTACTTTTATTCCATGCTGTGATAAATAATCAGTAAGGTTTTCAGCCATTTTTTTAGTGAGTGTAGTAACAAGAACTCTCTCTTTTTTCTCGACTCTAATATTAATTTCTGATATTAAATCATCAATTTGTCCTTCAGTTTCACGAACATAGATTTCAGGGTCTAAAAGTCCTGTTGGACGAATAACTTGTTCAGCAGTTTGAACACTTTTTTCTGTTTCAAACGGGCCCGGAGTCGCACTTACAAAGATTTTCTGTCTTGATTTATCATAAAACTCATCAAATGTTAATGGTCTGTTATCATAGGCAGATGGTAAACGAAAACCGAAATTAATAAGACTATCTTTTCTTGAACGGTCACCGCCATACATACCACGGACTTGTGGTAAAGTAACATGGGATTCATCCACAAACAGAACATAATCATCAGGAAAATAATCAAGTAAAGTAAATGGTGGCTCACCTGGCTTTCGTCCTGACATAATAGCAGAATAATTTTCAATACCCTTACAAAATCCCGTTTCACGGAGCATTTCCATGTCATATTCTGTTCTTTGTCGAATCCTTTGTGCTTCAATTAACTTTCCTTGTTTCTCGAAATCTGCAACCTGATTTTCCATTTCGTCATTAATTTTTCTTAATGCATCCTCCATTTTTTCAGGTGAAACTACATAGTGAGATGCGGGATATATTGCAACATGAGAAACAACATTTTTTACTGCGCCGGTTAATGGATTTATCTCACTAATTCTATCAATTTCATCACCAAAAAATTCAACTCTTATCGCAGTTTCATTTGAATAAACAGGAAAAATTTCAACAATATCCCCTCTTACTCTGAATTTATTTCTTATAAAATTAATATCGTTTCTTTCATACTGAATTTCAACAAGTTTTTTGATAAATTCATCGCGATTTTTTTCCATACCTGTACGTAATGAAATAACCATGGATTTGTAATCAATGGGGTCGCCTAAAGAGTATATACAAGAAACACTTGCAACTATAATAACATCTCGTCTTTCAGACAATGCTGATGTTGCTGAATGGCGTAATTTGTCAATTTCTTCATTGGTTGCAGAGTCTTTTTCAATATAAGTATCTGTTGTTGCTATATATGCTTCAGGTTGATAATAGTCGTAGTATGAGACAAAATATTCGACAGAGTTTTCAGGAAAGAATTCTTTAAATTCAGCACAAAGTTGTCCTGCAAGTGTTTTATTATGCGCAAGTACCAGCGTAGGTCTGTTAAGTTTAGCGATAATATTAGCCATAGTGAATGTCTTACCGGAGCCTGTCACACCCAGTAATGTTTGTTCATTATAACCTTTTTTAATACCATCAACAAGTTTATCAATAGCTTGGGGCTGGTCGCCTGTTGGTTTATAATCACTAACTAATTTAAACATAAATACCTCACGCACATTTGTTCTATTATTATACAATATTACAAATCTATAATCAACAAAAATTTAACATAAATGCAAAAAAAGACGAAGTTAATACTCCGTCTATAACTTGATTTTTTTATTTTTATAATAGTATTCTTTATCGTGCTCGTTGATTTCACGCAAAACTCTGCAAGGATTACCAACCGCAACAACATTAGCCGGAATATCTTTTGTAACAACACTACCTGCACCAATAACTGTATTATCACCAATTGTAATACCGGGCAAAACAATTACTCCTGCACCCAACCAACAATTTTTACCAATATGTATGGGCATATTATACTGATACGCAAGTGGTCTAAGCTCAGGCAAAATTGGATGTCCTGCAGTTGCAAGCACAACATTTGGTCCAATCATTGTATAATCACCAACATAAATGTGAGTGTCATCAACAAGTGTCAAGTTGAAATTAACATAAACTCCTTTGCCAAAATGAACATTTTTTCCAGCCCAATTTGCGTGTAAAGGCGGCTCAATATAGCAGTCCTCACCTATTTCTGCAAACATTTTTTTGAGCATTTCTGTTCTTTTTACAAGTTCTAACGGCCTTGTTGCGTTAAAGTCATATAATTTATCAAGATATGTAAGTTGTTCATTAAACAAATCTTCATCCATTGAGAGGTATAAATCCCCTGAATGCATCTTTTCGCGAATATCCATTTTCCGTCTACTCCTTATCCATCTTAAAATTATTAGAATCAATTATTTTTTTGAATTTACGATGAGTTTTATCACGCGGTATTACTATAAAATTTTTTAATAGAATACTGTCAGCATGACGAACAAAAACTCCGTAGGCATTTATATTTCTGAAACGATTACATTCGGGATATGACTTTTCTTGTTCAGGAATTTTAAATCGCAAATCAATATAGTCTTTACCGGTTGCGTAATTCATATCAAAATTTTCAAGTTGAACATTTTTGATGTGTTGATTAGGAATCCCCATAATCATAACAGGAATTTGAATATTATTTGCAGTAATATTTTTTACCATAACATCACGAATTTCTCCCCTACCATCAAGGTCAGTCCTTTTATCACCATTACGATTGCAAAGCCTTATAAACACAGGACAAGCCATTGAATCCATTTCAATATCAGTAATACAAATATTATTTACAACTGCTCCGTCACAAGATTCGATTGATATTCCACTGACTCCGGCGGGAAAAATATCTTTTAAATAGAATTTACAGTTTTTAACGATTACATCACAAATATCAAGGGAGGTTTCTGTACCGATTTTAAAAGCATTTGTACAAGAAATAACTTCACAATCATAAATGTTAATATTACTCATAACATTTTTACAAGCAATATTAAGATTGTTTTTAATAATTAAACCGTCGTCACCAGATGTTGCTACACTTAAATTATTTTTTAAGACTATACCGTCATCAGCAGTTGAAATGAAACATTTTTTAATAACAACATTTGATGAACCACATATATCGATTCCGTCAGTATTCGCTACATGCCTGTTATTATTTATGACTATATTTGATATTTCTGCGTTGATACAAGAGTTAATGTTTACTGTCCACATTGCTGAATTTTCAAGTACCAAATTATGGATTCTTATGTTAGAGCAATTTCTAAATAAAACAAGATAACCGTATTTTGATTTATGTGGAAAACGAATTCTCTTGCGATACTCCTGTCGCAAATCCCATACATCAAGCGTTTTTTCAAAAGGTTTGGTTTTAGGTGGTAAATGTGGTTTTAATGAAAAGTAATTCCCTTCGCCACAAATTTTACCAGGTCCAATTATAGCAGTATTTTCGCAATTTTCAGCATATATCAATGAATTATCAGTAAAGTCAGAGGTATTATGGGATGCAATAATTGCTGAATCTTTTTCTATGTAAAGAGTAACATTACTCCTTAAATATATAGTGCCACAAGAATAACTTCCATCGTTAACAAGTACAACTCCCCCACCGTTTTCGTGACACTTTTTTATTGCATAATTTATAACATCAGCATTATTTATTGATGGATTCTCCGGAATTGCACCAAAATCTTTTATTGATACAAATTTTGTAAAATTATAGAAAACATTATGGTTTATATATTTGTCATAAGGAATATTTACATAAAAATCCCCATCATAAATCTCCGAAAAAACATCTCCATCATATATTTTAAAGTCTTTTTGCATCCTTGGAAAAAAAGAACCAATATAGTTTATAAATCGTGACATAATATCACCTCTTGAATATATTATCACACAGTTTTAAAAAATAAAAGAATATAAACGAATTTTTGCTGTTTTAAATCATATTCTATTATGAATGATTATTTAGAGGTGATAATATGTGTGGTATTGCAGGTGAAGTTTCATATTCAAATTCAGTTATAAAAAACAATGATTCTTTTATAAAAATGCAAAAAGTTCTTGAACCCCGCGGTCCTGACCAGAATGGAATATTAATTAAGGACAATGTTGCACTTATACATTCAAGACTTGCTGTTATTGATATTGAAAACGGAATACAACCAATGACATATAAGCATGGACAAAGGGAATACACCATAGTATATAATGGAGAACTATATAATACGGAAGAGATTAGAAATGAACTTTTACTTTGTGGACATAAGTTTTCAAGTCATTCAGATACTGAAGTAGTATTGAAATCTTATGTACAATGGAAAGAGAATTGTTTGCAAAAATTTAACGGAATTTTTGCATTTGCAATTTGGGATAACTTTGAAAATAACCTATTTTTTGCAAGGGATAGAATGGGCGTTAAGCCATTCTTTTACACAATAAAAAACAATAGTTTTATATTTGGTTCGGAAATAAAAGCCATACTCTCACATAATTATGTTGAGCCAATAATTAACGAGAATTCAATAGCGGAGATATTATTTATAGGTCCTGGTCGAACACCGGGTTGTGGAGTATATAAAGATATAGAAGAATTAAAGCCTGCTTGTTGGGGTACATTTTCTAAAAGTGGTATAAAAATAAGAAAATATTGGACATTAAAAGACCGCAAACATAAAGAAAATTTTGAAGAAACTGTTGAAAAGGTAAAATATTTAGTAAATGATGCAATAACTCGACAATTAGTATCTGATGTACCAATTGGAACATTTTTATCTGGTGGATTAGATTCAAGTATAATATCAAGCATAGCTAATAGTTCACTAAAAAGTAAAGGAATCAGACTAAAAACATTTTCAGTGACCTATGATGACAATGATAAATATTTTAAATCAAGTAAATTCCAACCTAATAGCGATACAGAATACATTAACAAAATGGTTGATTATCTTGATTGTGAACACTATCTTATAACAATAAATAATGGAGAACTTGCTAAGGCGTTAACAGCGGCTGTTGATGCAAGAGACTTACCCGGAATGTCAGATGTTGATTCATCATTACTACTATTTTGCAAGGAAATTAAAAAGCATTGTACGGTTGCACTTTCAGGAGAATGTGCTGATGAAATATTTGGTGGATATCCATGGTTTAGAGATAAAAAAATAAGGACAATTAACGGATTTCCTTGGTCACAATCAATTAAATATAGAAAATCATTTATAAAGGATGATGTAAAAGTACAAGATTGTGAAGAATATGTGCTTACAAGATATAAAAATACAATTATTAATACATCAAAAGTTGATGGAATTTCCCCTCTTGAATCACGGATGAAAGAAATGATGAAATTAAATATTGATTGGTTCATGCAGACTTTATTAGACAGAAAAGACAGAATGAGTATGTACAATGGGCTTGAAGTTCGTGTTCCCTTCTGTGACCACAGGATTGCCGAATATCTGTACTCAGTACCCTGGGAATATAAAGACTATAATAATTATGAAAAAGGGTTATTACGAAAAGCTATGGAAGATATTTTACCTAATGAAGTATTATGGAGAAAAAAGAGTCCATATCCTAAAACGCATAATCCGGAGTATCTTAAAATAGTATCAGATATGCTATCTGATGTAATTAATAATGATTCATCACCAATATTTTCATTCATAAAAAAGTCAGAGCTGGAAAAACTACTATATACAGAAAAGAATGAGCCGTGGTATGGTCAATTAATGACAACACCACAAACAATAGCATATTTTGTTCAAATAAATTATTGGTTGGAAAAATATAAAATCAGAATTGAATAAGGGATAATAAAATGAAAAACACAGACTTAAAAAAAGTTGCTCTTGTAGGCACAGGTTTTGTTGGAATGAGTTTTGCCTATGCTCTGCTTAACAGTGGTGAGTGTGACCAACTTGTTCTTATAGATATAAATAAAGTTAAAGCACACGGAGAAGCCATGGATCTTAATCATGGTCTCCCCTTTGCAAAACGAAACATGTTGATTTATGATGGTGAATATTGTGATTGCAGTGATGCAGATATTGTTGTAATTGCTGCAGGTGTAAATCAAAAAGAAGACGAAAGCAGAATTGAGCTTCTTAACAGAAATTATGATGTATTTAAATCAATTATTGAACCTATAATCAAGAGTGGATTCAACGGAATATTTCTTGTTGCGACAAATCCTGTTGATATAATGACAAAAATAACTTTGGAATTATCAGGGTTTGAAAGTTCAAAAGTTATTGGGAGCGGCACAACACTCGATACAGCGAGATTACGCTATTTATTGGGTGACTATTTTAAAATTGACCCAAGAAATGTCCACGCATATGTTATTGGTGAACACGGTGATAGTGAAATTGTGCCTTGGTCACAAGCATATATTACCACAAAGAAAATATATGATATTGTTGATTCATCAAACGGAAAATTCAAATTTGAGGATTTGTATCAAATTAGCAAAAATGTTACGGGTGCTGCGCAAGAAATAATAAAGGCTAAAAATGCAACTTACTACGGAATAGGAATGGCACTTGTTAGAATTGTAAGAGCAATTTTTGGTGATGAAAAAAGTGCTTTAACAGTATCAGTTATGCTCAATGGTCAATATGGAATTAATGGTGTATATGCGGGATTACCATCAATAATAGGTAGAAATGGTGTTGAAGATATTATAGTTCTTGATTTAAAAGAAAGTGAAAGAATTGCATTTATAAATTCTTGTAATTTTCTTAAAAAAACAGCTGAAGATATTGGATTTTAAAGTTAAAAGCCACCCGAAAGGGTGGCTTAAAATTTATCTTACACTGTCATAGATTTCATAGAAATTCTTAATAAAAGTTGTTCCGGCATGCTTACCATATGAAATTAAGCACCAAGTATCATCATCAAACTCGCCAGTATTTTCATTATATTGGAAACCTGCCATAACATAATTTGCTTCGTTAGCAACATAACCTGCAGCATCATTCATAAGGTCCATTATAATGATATCCTCACCGGTATATTCTCTTATTGGAGGCATTGGGAAACCTTTAGCACCATTACCGCCAAAAAGAAGTTCACCGAATGTTTCACCTGGGCTCATATATACTTTTACGTTATCACCAAATTCCAGATAACCAACTTCAGAAACTGTATAATAATTGTTTCTCACATCTTTCAAAACAAGGTTATCTGCAATAGAAGTTTTACCAAGCAGAGCAATAATATTATTCTCAATTTGAACTGTAAATTGTTTTAATTTAATATTAAGAACTGGTTTAACTTCTTCCTTTGCAACAGTTGGAAGTCCATCATACCAAACTGTATAACCCTCTTGTCCTTGATATTCAGCAACACCCAGTCTATCCCCTGTGGTTTCATTAAGTACAATTCTTTCTGCTGTATTCATACTCATTCCAAGAAGAATATAACCAATTTCATAGCCATAACGCCTTGCACCATCATGTGCAGAGCCGTCAAGTTCATCATTTGAATAGTGACGAGATGAACTGACAGTTGAAACATTACCTTGGATAAAAATAAAGTTAAATCCGGCATCATTCAAAACTTTTTCTGTATACCAAATGAAGTCAGCAGTAAACTTTCTATCAAGTTTTAATGGGTCACTTTCATCTTGATTCCAATCAAAGCTTGCAGATTCAGGATGACAACCATATGTTGCTACAATAGTAGGAGTTTCACTTGCGTTAAATGGTACAAATTCAAGTTTATAAAGATTTGTATCAAATGAAATAGGAGCTGTTCTGTCAAAAAGATATTCTTCAACATCAATTGATGAATAATACATCTTACCGGTTGTCATATCGCTGAGAGCCTCTTCAACTGCTTGTTTTGAACCCGCAATTAATGAATCGATAAATTCACGAGGAACACCATATTTTACATTATCAGTAATTACATTATTAACTAAACAACCAATTGGGTCTGTCCAAACACCCTGTGAGTCAATACCTGTATGAATGTGTGTACAGGTAACATTAATACTTACGATATTATTTTCTTCTGCGATTTCTTTAAGGGCTGCGCGAATTAAACGAACATCTGAATTAGCAAGTCCCATAGCATCAACAGAAATAAATACAACATTTCCTCTACCTGAACCATCGTTCATAACAATAGCTCTTGACATTAAATCTTCGTAATTGCCGTCATCATCTTTATACATTTCATTACCATAAACGTAAGGAATGTATGCACCTTTTGCATAAGATTTTTCACCAAAATCTTCAGGTAATACTGATGCTTTACCATATCCTAGGCTCCACACTTTATCACCTTGTGGTTCATCAATAAATTCGTCCATTCCAGGATAAAAATTCTCGTAAGAATCAATATCAAAGCTTTCATAATCAATTACAGCTACTGAATCGGGAACTGCATAATTCAATAATTTACCAACCACATCATTGATTAAGAAATCTGTTACTTTGTTAAAAATTTTACATAAAAGAATCTTGCTCTCAATATCATCAAGATTCTCAACAGTTGTTTCTGATAAAGAAACGTATTCCTCTACAGAATCATATGTATCACTTGCACTTACCGGAATATATGCCATTGGAAAAACAATACATAAACATAGTGATAGTGCAAGTACCTTTCTTAATATTTTTTTCATAATAATACCTCCATAAATTAATATGCTTTATTTCTAATTTCATCTTTGAAAATGAAATGATATCCATTACTATCAAGCAATTCTTCGTCACGCATTAGTTTTCCTATTCCACGGATTTTGGCTTGAGTCGGTTCGCCAACTTCATCACATCTTATTCCTAGTTGTGAAGACAAACGAGTCGAAATATCAAAAATTAGTGCTCCCCCACCGCATAGTTTAATACCGTGGTCAGCTGCATCAGCTAAAAGCTCTGGCTGAATAGTTGATATTCTATCACGAATATCTTTGACCAAAAGATTAATCTGTTCATCAACATAAGGATAAACCTCAGTTGATGTAATCTCAAAAGAAATGGGCATTTCATCAAGATTACTTTTTCCTGACACAAAAAGGGCGGATTCGCACTCCCTCTCGTTTGCAGATGTAATCTTGTTCTTAATTTCCCTTGCCGTGTGAGGACCGATTAATATATCTCTATCTTGTTTTAAATGATTAATTATTGCTTTATCAATCTCGTAACTTCCGCGTTTAATAACACCGTTTGCGACAATTCCACCCATTGATACAATTGCATACTCTGTCAGATGATGTCCAATGTCAATTACCATTCGCCCACCAATTTTATCGGTAGAAATATCACATCCGAATGCAGAAGCAAGAATACCATCAATCAAGCAAACACGACCTGCACCTGCAAGAGTTACTACATCAAGAAAAGTTCTTTCTTCCAATCTTGATATATCTGATGACAATCCAATAACAATGTTTGGTTTGTAAATTCTATTACCACAAACTCGTTGCAAATAATATCGTAACATTCTTTCAGCCATGACAAAATCCGATATTTTACCATCTTTTATAACTTTTGTAATAGAGATTTCATTGGAACATCTTCCGTATACCTTATCAGCTGCTTCACCAAAGGCAATAGGATTGCCTGTTTCCTCATCAATGGCTACGATTGACGGTTCATCAACAACAATACCCTTACCTTCAGCAAATATTTTGAGTGAAGATGAACCAAAATCGATGCCAATTTTCATTCCTCTCAAGGATTTTTCCTCCTTGCATCAGTTTTTTCTGAATTGCTGTTTTAATCTCAAATCTTTTGACAAAATCATCTTACGCAATCTGATACTTACAGGAGTAACCTCCATAAGCTCATCATCTTTTATAAATTCCATTGACTGCTCAAGACTAAGTATTGTATGAGGAACGAGTCTTAATGCATCATCAGACCCTGAAGCGCGTGTATTTGTAAGATGTTTTGTCTTACAAATATTACAAGTCAAATCCTCATTTTTTGAGCATTCACCGACAATCATTCCCTCATAAACAGGAACACCGGGACCAATAAACAATCTGCCTCTGTCTTGAGTATTAAAAAGCCCGTAAGCAGTGCTTTCACCACTTTCATGAGCAACAATAGAACCTCTTTCACGGGTTTCTATTTCGCCTTTAAAAGGTTCATAACCAGCAAAGAGATTATTCATAATACCATTACCATTAGTATCAGTCATAAATTCTGAACGATATCCGATAAGTCCACGAGCAGGTATTTTAAATTCAAGATGAGTTGAACCGCCATCACGGGTACCCATATTTTCAAGTTCACCACGACGCGAACCAATTTTCATCATTACTGCACCAACATATTCTTCGGGAACTTCAACAATAAGCAATTCCATTGGTTCCATTAATATGCCATCTTGCATTTTTGTTATTACTTTTGGTCTCGATACCTGAAATTCATACCCTTGGCGACGCATTGTTTCAATAAGAATGGAAAGATGTAATTCTCCTCTGCCTGAAACCTTAAAGGTATCTGTTGATTCTGTTTCTTCAACCCTCATACTAACATTAGTTTCAACCTCTTTAAACAATCGGTCTCTAAGATTTCTTGAAGTAACAAATTTACCTTCTTTTCCGGCAAATGGACTGTCATTTACAATAAAATTCATTGAAATAGTGGGTTCATCAATTTTAACAAATGGAAGAGGGTCAACACACTCTGGAGAACAAAGTGTTTCTCCAATATTAAGGTCAACAATACCGGAAACACAAATAATATCACCAACAGAAGCACTTTCAACTTCAACACGTTTTAAACCATCAAATTGATATAAACGAGAAATCTTTACATTCTGTTGAGTATCATCTGTTTTGCAAAGAATTAAACTATCATTTCTCTTAATTGCACCTCTTTCCACTCTGCCAATACCAATTCTACCAATGTAATCATCATAATCCAAACTTGAAAAAAGAACTTGTAAAGGAGCTTCACTATCTCCTGTTGGTGCATCAATATAATTAATGATTGCATCAAACAAAGGACGCATATCACCATCGCGAACTGTTGGTTCATTTGAAGCATAACCATCTCTAGCAGAGGCATAAATAACAGGAAATTCAATTTGTTCGTCACTTGCACCAAGTTCAATAAACAAATCTAAAACCTCATCAATTACTTCTGCTGGTCTTGCCCCCGGTCTGTCAATCTTGTTAACAACAACAAGAACTTTTTTATTAAGTCCTAACGCTTTTTTCAGAACAAATCTTGTCTGAGGCATACATCCTTCAAAAGCATCAACAAGTAATAAAACACCATCAACCATTGTGAGAATTCTCTCAACCTCTCCGCCAAAATCAGCGTGTCCGGGAGTATCTACAATGTTAATTTTTATATCGTTATATTGTACAGAAGTGTTTTTAGAAAGAATTGTTATTCCTCTTTCTCGTTCAAGGTCATTTGAATCCATAACTCTGTCTTGTACAATCTCATTTGTTCTAAAAATACCACTTTGCTTTAAAAGCTCATCAACAAGAGTTGTTTTACCATGGTCAACATGGGCGATAATAGCAATATTTCTTACATCTTCTCTTTTTTTCAAAAAATTCACCTACACATTACATATCTTTTAATATTCTATCACTTCATTTTGATTTCTGCAATATCAAATCTATATTTATATACTTTACAAATGAAAAAATATAGGCTAAAATTTATATAAGATTATATGAGGTGATATACTTGAGCAAAAATGTTAATTTATATATTTTATCTTCTCTTGAAAAACTTTATCATAATGATAAAATACCTCAAAAGAATTTCTTATCATTTTCAATGTTAAGAAATGAAAAGAAATCTTTTCAAATTGCAATTGAAACCAACGAAGTTTTCGAAGGAAAAATAAATATAGATACACAATTCAAATTTTCATTGTACTCAGTTGAACACATTAAATCTGACTTTCCTATGTCAAAAGATGCAGATGATTACTATCGTTTTTCTGATGATGGATATTATCCAGATTTACTTCTTCCTGTTAACGAAACTGTTTGTTTGAAAAAAGGAATAAATGTTTTTTGGGTAGAAATAGAAGCAACTAAGAACCTTATTGGCAACAACGATGTTAAAATCTCCTTAAATGATAACTTTAATTTTGAAATCATTAAAAATTTATCTGTTGAAGTAATAGATTGTAATGTTGATTTTAAAGATTTTGTTTATACAAATTGGTTTCATACTGACTGTTTAGCATCATATTATAATGTTGATATTTTTTCAGATGAATATTGGAGAATTACAAGAAATTTCTTGAAAACTGCAGTTGAGTATGGTATGAACTGCGTTTTAACACCAATTTTTACTCCACCTCTTGACACCGAGGTTGGAAAAGAAAGACCAACGGTTCAACTTGTTGATGTAATTGTCGATAACGGGTGTTATTCTTTTAAATTTGATAAACTTGATTTATGGATAAATATGGCTAAAGAATGTGGTGTTACCCATTTTGAAATGTCGCATCTGTTTACTCAGTGGGGTGCTCGTCATGCGCCAAAAATAATGGCAACTGTTGATGGTGAGTATAAAAAGATTTTTGGTTGGGAAACAAAAGCTTCATCAAGAGAATATGTCAGTTTTCTTACAGAGTTTTCAAAAGCCTTTAAAGAATACATAGAAAAGAATAATCTTAAAAACAATGTTTTGATTCATGTCAGCGATGAACCAAATTTTTCTATGTTAATCCCGTATTCAAAAGCCTCAAAACTTATCCATAAATTATTTAAAGGATATAGAATTGTTGATGCATTATCAGACCACTGGTTTTATAAACTCAAAATTGTATCATCCCCCATCCCATCTAATGACCACATTGATAGTTTTATCGGAGTTTGCCCGGATTTATGGACATATTATTGCAGTGCTCAAAACAAAAAATATGTATCAAATCGATTTTTCTGTAATGATTCGATAAGAAACCGTGTTCTTGGATACCAAATGTACAAATATGACATTAAAGGATTTTTGCACTGGGGTTATAATTTTTATTACACTCAACTTTCAAAAGAACTCATTGACCCGTTCAAAGTAAGTGATGCAGGCGAAAAATTTCCATCAGGTGACAGTTATATCGTCTATCCTTCAAAAGATGGTACGCCATATCATTCAATCAGATTAAAAGTATTTTATGATGCTTTACAGGATATGGCAGCATTAAATGCACTTGAAAAACTAACTGATAAAAAAACATGTATAGATATAATTGAAGATAATGGTTACCATCAATTGACATTCAGTAACTACCCACATTCGGATGAATGGTTGATTTCTACAAGAGAAAAGATTAATTCAAAAATTAAGGAAAGTTTAAAATGAAGAAATTTTTTAAGTCAATAAAAAGTTTCATAAGAGAAACAGATAAGGTTTTACTTTTATTATGTGCATTAACATCAGCTTTTGGATGTGTTTCCGTCCTTAGTGCAACAAGATGGAATGCACCCGAAGGCTCAACTGTAACTCGTGATTTTATGGTTATGGCTTTTGCTGTATGTGCAGGATTAGTTATAGCATTGATAATATCGCTCATTGACTATGAATTCATTATTAAATTGACGCCATTAATTGGTATATTCTGCATAGGAATAATGATTATAACCCTTTTATTTGGCGTTGGTCCAATTGAGCGACCAGATGCTAAAACCTGGCTTAAAATTGGTAATACAGGTATCTTTTTTCAACCATCAGAAATTGTTAAAATAGGTTTTATAATAACATTTGGTGTTCACCTTGAAAAACTTAAGGGTAATATTAATCATCCATTTTCAATTTTGCAATTAGGAATACATGCTTTAATTCCAATTGGACTTGTTATTATTTCAGGTGATATGGGTTCAGCTTTAGTCTTTATTATTATTACAGTGGCTATGCTCTTTATTTCAGGATTACATTGGGGATATTTTTTAGGAGGTGGATTACTTTTATTAGCGTCCCTCCCCCTAGCCTGGATTTATTTACTTGAGGGTCTGCAAAAGGACCGTTTTTTGGCTTTAATTTATCCTGAGTCATATCCAGACATAATTTATCAACAAGAACGCGGATTAGCTGCACTTGGCGGTGGTGGTATTACAGGTCAAGGACTTTTCAAAGGAACTCTTACTCAAATTCCAAATGCAATTCCTGAGGCAGAAAATGATATGATATTTACTGTTATAGGAGAAGAGTTGGGACTTATCGGTTGCACAACAGCTTTATTATTACTTACAGCAATAATAATTAGAATTATTCGTACAGGTCGTCACGATAATATTGGAAATACAAAGGTTATGTGTTATGGAGTTGCAGCAATGATTGCGGGACAAGTAATAATCAATATTGGAATGTGCCTTATGTTACTGCCTGTTATCGGAATTACCTTGCCTTTTTTCAGTGCAGGTGGTTCATCAAATTTATGTATTTATTTTTCAATTGGCTTGATATTGAGTTTTTACAGATACAATCAACAAAATGATATGATTCATGTAAGTCAATCAAATATTTATAATCCATTTTCAGATATATAAAAAATAAGAGGTCATCGACCTCTTATTTTTATGCCTTTTTAACGGCACCCATATTTGCCATAATCTTTTTAGTACCAACTTTTTCAAACGCAATTTCCATAAGGACATCGTTGCCCATTGGTCGAAGAGAAACTATCATTCCCTTACCAAAAACTCTGTGAACAACTTGCTCACCAACAATGAATTGCTCAGTTGATTTTTTATTAGAATTGCCAAATCCAGAGCCAAAGCCATTTGAAATTGGCTTACTGCTTGGAGTATTTGTTTGATGGCGAGGTTGAACAGGTTTTTTAGGTTTAACGAGAGTTTCACAGCAATCTGATGGTAATTCTTCTAAAAACCGTGATGGTCTGTTATATTTTGTTGAACCAAATATCATTCTTGAACGAGTATTGAGAAGATATAATTTATTCTTTGCTCTTGTAATACCAACATAG
This sequence comes from uncultured Clostridia bacterium, assembly GCA_937898625.1. Lineage (GTDB taxonomy): Bacteria > Bacillota > Clostridia > Oscillospirales > Acutalibacteraceae > Fimenecus. The sequence continues at coordinate 27,344 of CALEJF010000035.1, forward strand.
GCTAATCTTCTTTCTTCCTCTATTTCAGATGAATCATACAAGGACTGCATTCCCGGAAAAACGCCCTCTTCCATTCCAGGAATAAAAACAATAGGAAATTCGAGTCCCTTTGAAGAATGAAGTGTCATTAACACAACAGCATCTGCATCGGAATTATAGTTATCAATATCGGTTAAAAGAGCAACCTCTTCAAGGAAATCTGACAAATCACTATCAGGATTTTCATCCTTAAATCTAACAAGGTTTGAATTTAGTTCATCAAGGTTTTGAAGTCTTTCTTCACCTTTTTCCTTATCAGACATTAAAGATGCCCTATACCCAGTTTCATCAAGTAAAGATATAAAAACAGATGAAGGAGATTCACGAGTAAGTAAGTCAGTAAAACTTTCTATCATTGATGTAAACTCAATTAATTTAGATGAACTCCTTTTAAGTTTTTCATATTCATCTGCTGTTTTGAATACCTGGAACAAACTGAGTCCTAATGCATCAGCTATTTCTTTTGCAGTATTAATTGTTGTTGCACCTATTCCTCTTTTAGGAACATTGATTATCCTTTCAAGCCTATAACTATCATCGTGATTTGCTATAACAGAAAGATATGCAAGAGCATCTTTAATTTCCATTCGTTCATAGAATTTATGACCACCAATAATTCGATATGGAATACCGCTTCTTACAAAACATCGTTCAATGGAGTTTGACATTGAATTCATACGATATAAGACGGCAAAATCGCTGAATTTACCAGTGTTTCCCATTGTCTTTACAATTTCATCAGCAATAAACTTTCCTTCAGCATATTCATCATCAAGAGTGTTCAGGGTGATTTTTTCCCCACTACCATTAGAAGTCCAAAGATTCTTGCCTTTTCTTTGCTCATTATTAGCAATAACTGCATTAGCACCATCAAGAATATTCTGTGTTGAACGATAGTTTTCCTCCAGTCTTATTACCTTAGAATTCTTGAAATTCTTTTCAAAACTCAAAATATTTTCGATTGTTGCACCACGAAACTTATATATACTTTGGTCATCATCACCAACAACACAAATATTATTATATCCTTCAGAAAGCAACTTTGTAAGCATAAATTGAGCATGGTTTGTGTCCTGATATTCATCAACAAGAACATATTTAAATTTATTTTGATAGTATTCTCTTACATCATCATAATTCTCAAGAAGTTTGACAGTATTAAAAATAATATCATCAAAATCCATAGCATCAGCGTTTTTTAGTAATTGCTGATACTTTACATAGCATTCACCAATTTGTTTTTCACGATAATTGCCACTGCCAAGTGAAAGATATTCATTAGCAGGTACAAGCATATCTTTTGCACGACTGATTTCAGATAAAATCGTTTTATGTGAAAGAAACTTGTCATCAATATTCAAAAGTCTTTGACATTCTTTCATTACTCTTTTACTATCATCGGTATCATATATGGTAAACCTTGATGAATAACCTAATAATTCTGCATTTTTACGCAGAATTCGTAAGCAAATAGAATGGAACGTACCTGCCCAGATGTCGTTAGCATCTTCTCCAATTCTTAAAGATAATCGCTCTTTCAATTCATTAGCTGCTTTATTCGTAAATGTAAAAGCAAGTATTTCCCAAGGCTTTGGAGCATCCACAGATAAAGTATTTTTTATATATGGATAAACACCATTGTTCCCATTGAAGTATTCGGTAATTAAATCCAATGTATCATTGTCAAGACGAGTTTCAATAACATCTGAATTGTATGCATGACCATATTTCATAAGATTAGCAATTCTGTTTACTAAAACAGTAGTCTTACCACTGCCGGCACCTGCAAGAATTAAAAGCGGTCCGTCAACTGATAAGACCGCTTTTAACTGCATATTATTCATTCTTTCAAATTCTTTTAAAATAATTTTATCTCTTAATTCACAAATTTGTGACTGCATATAAAAATCACCTATAAAAACAAATTAATCTGTATATGATATTGATATAAATCCATCATTTTTATCATTAACTTCAATTACATCATCACTGACAGGCAAAGAATTGGAATTATATTCGAATTCAACAGGAGTGAATTCTGCTAAATCAGTATGTAAATTAATCAAATTAGAAGCAGAAGTGTTAAGTTTTGAACTAAGGGTATAAACATCCCTATGAAGTTGTTCAATAGATGAATTAAATTTGTTAGAAATTATATCAACATCTCTTAAAAGTGCTTCAATTTCAAGACATTCTCGTTTTATGTCCTGTGATGCAACTGCACCAATGTCTTTTGCTTTTGAACGAGCATTTTCAACCAAATCGTCAGCATAGCGTCTTGCATCAATATAAACAGCACCAATCTGTTTTTCGGCTTTTTGAAGTTTTTCTGTTTTGTTATCAAAATCAACAAGTTTGTCAGTTAATTCCTTATTTTCATTAAGAGCTTTTTCAAGTTTTTCATTAAGTTCAATGTTTTCTTTTTCCTTAATAGCAAGAAGTTCATTAACTTCATTAAGTCTTTGGAGTTTTTCTGAAATCTCATCTAACTGTTCTCTTAATTCATTTGCCTCTTTTCTTTTTTCGTCAAGAAGCATTCTTGTATCTGCAGTTTCACTCTGCAAATTCTCCACAAGAGCAAGAACATCTGATTTTTTAAATCCGCCAAAAATTGCTGTTTTCATAATAGTAACATCATTTGCCATAATAAAAAATTCCTTTTTTGATTATTTACATTCATATTTTAACAGATAACTCAAAATAAAACAACAAAAAATCAAAAATTTATCTATTAATGTAAAAATCAATAGACAAATAGTGTAAAAAGTTGTAATATTGAGTAAAAGGAGGAGTCAATATGAAGAATAATAAAAAAACGATACTAAAAGTAGCAGGTATTCTCGCTGCAACAGCCGGTACATCATATTTTATACTTGGTAATGCATTTTACTATGTTACGCTTACACGAAGCGGAATGGAAAATAAACATGTTGCTAAAATCGCAAGCGGTACAAAACAAAAGGATGCTGATAGACTTCGCCTTGATGAAATAAAAAAGCAAGGTAAAGAGTGGTTTGATAATGCAAAAAAAGAAAAACTCGTTATAAAATCAACTAATAGAAATAAAAATTTACATGCTGATTATGTTTTCCCTGAAAATGAAAGCGATGTTTTTGTAATAGTAATTCACGGATATACCTCTGAACCACGCGGAATGGGTATGTATGCAAGGAAATATCATGAATTAGGTTATAATGTACTTCTGCCAAGTCTTAATGGTCACGCAGATAGCGAACAAAATACTATCACAATGGGGTGGAAAGACAGACTTGATATTATTGATTGGATTAATTTTCTTGTAGAGAATTACCCAGAATCGAAAATTGTTCTTCATGGCGAATCTATGGGTGCTGCTACAACCATGATGGCAACCGGTGAAGATTTACCTGAAAATGTAAAAGTTGCCGTTGCAGATTGTGGTTTCACATCAGTTTGGGACATTTTTAGTAATAAGATTAAAAATAATTTTCATATGCATATTTTCCCTACCCTGCATAGCGCAAATGTCGTTAACAAGCTTTATTCAGGATTTGATATGAAAAAAGCATCTTCAATCGAACAAATAAAAAAATCAAAAACACCTACAATTTTTATTCACGGTGATAAAGATACATTTGTCCCGTATGAAATGCTTGACAAGGTATACACGGCAGCTGCTTGTGAAAAAGAAAAAGTTACAATCGCAAATTCACCACACGCAAGAAATGCATGCGCTGACCCGGAATTGTATTGGAGTTCAATATGCAATTTTATTAACAGATACATATAGAAAAAGGAACCGTAAAAAAATTACGGTTCCTTTTTTTAAGCCTGACTAACAATTTTTAAAATATTTCTTGCATCAATTGCAGTTACTTTACCATCATTATTTATATCTGCATTTTTTATTTGACTTGCAGTTAAAGTTTTTTGACCGGCTGCAACTTGTAATGCCCATCTTGCATCTATTGCTGTAACTTTTCCGTCTTCGTTAACGTCACCAAGCAAAGTATTGTTAACAGCTTTGCCACGAGTTACCTCTATGGTATATGTTCTAACATCACCATTTTCTGCCTTAACATTAATCTTAATGTGATTAATCCCTTCCTTAATGGAAACACTTCCAATGCCTGTAACAGTTGCTTTTGAATTAACCGTTTTAGCTGATATGGTAATTGATGATACATTGCTTGCTACTGATAATGAATACCCTGATGTTTTAGCACCATCAAAATTCAATTTATAACCCTCAATTGTAAGTGAACTTAGCCAGTTATTAGGACTTGCGTTAGATGCAACAGGAAGTTCACACGCTTTAGCAGGCATATTTCTATAATATGGAATAATAAATGTAAAACTATGGTCTAAAATTCCTAAATTGGAATATGTCTTTTTAATATGAGATGCCTCTGTTGCAGGAGCAGTTATGTTAGCCATATACTGATGATTCCAGTTTTTATTAACAACATTAAATTTTTGATAATACAATGTATCCTGATTATTGTTAATATATCCGTTACCTATCCATTTTGCTCCGCCAACAATTGCTTTATAAGGTGAGTTCCATGGTAACATATATTTTGATTTTTCAGATTCAGATGCATTAACACCGGACGCATATTTTAGACCTTCGCCAATTGGGTTGCTACCAGAAACGGCTTGGATATTATAAAAGTTATAGTATCCTTTGTATCCTGGATATGTACCGCTTGTTGAACCACTTCCCGAGCTTCCTACTTCCTGAATTGTTCTAGAAGCTAAATGGAAAGGACTTACACCTGAAATCCTTGCAGCATCAATGTATGCCTGAGCATATGAAACTTTGTTGCCATTAGTATCTGTAATTGTTTTGCCTTCCATAAATGAGCCTTTTAAAATCTTTTCAACTCCATCTATTGTCTGAGTTTTTTCATCATAGGACAATGCCTCAAACATAAAGATATTCTCTTCGTTAAAGAAATTTCGTGGGTCCATATAATGCTGAATTGTTTTATCGTTGGCGTGATACCACCCACCACTATCTGTTGCAATCCAAGTATCAGTTGCCCAATTGTAGCAGTCAGTTTCAGTTGAACGATATGACAAAGGGAATGTCTTGTAAATCATACTTTTTTTACGGTCACCTTGGGCATCGTTTGACACTAATGTTGACCATTCAATTCCTGTATCATAAAACTTAAATGTCCAATTAGGATGAGCAGAGGCAATCCCCGCAATATAGTCTTTATATATTTCAGGAACATCCTCAGGCAAGTCAATATCCCCCGTCGGAGTATTAACAACCCTCACATAAGCAGAATAAACATATCCTTCAAATTCGATACCATCATATTTAAATTTGATGTGATGCCAAGTTTTATAGTTTGTATCGCCTTCGCTATCAACTGTTTCAATAATTGAAACTTCGTGGCCTGAATCTAACATAATATTACTGCCATTATGTTTAAGCTTATTATCCTTGGTAGTTGTTGGACTTTTTCTAACAAAAACATTATCATCATTAATATAACCTTTTTTTATTTCGGAATTAGCATAAGCTACAAAGAAGCCAGAAAAAGAAAGTATAGTAGATATTACCAATACAAGGGATATAAGTTTTTTAATAAACTTACAACTCAAATTATTCACATCCTTATTAAATATCTTCTTTATTCTACCAAAAAATGAAATAATCGTCAAGAATCATATATTTCCAATTGTTTAATAATATCTTTTCTTTCTTCAATCAACATTATATTATTACTATTCTTTGTCAAAGATGATAACGAATAAAAGGAAATACCGCCAACGGAATTGTCAAGTGAGTCCTTAATCTGCCGAGATATGATGTCTGAATTATTTATCCATTCTTCCTTGCCGGATTTTGCAAATAAATCTTCCTCACCAGATTTATATATACCTAACCCAATTATTAATTTTGAATTATCATTACATATTTCAATCCAATCATTTAACACATTTTTAAATGGCATACTATCATTTGTATAGCCAAAATATAACTGAGGTATAATATAATCAGCGTAGCCGTCACAATTCAACCATAATTCTATATCGGCATATAATTCATTATAATTCTTGTAAATATCTCCACCGGGACTTACAGAAAAACATATATCAACATTAAAACTCTTAACTAATGAATATATGGATGATATTAGTGTATTAACATTATGTCGTCTAAAATCTTCCAAATCTAATGGACCTTTTTGTTTTTTATATTCTTTAAAAATCTCTTTATCAATATTTTCGGATGATGTGGGATAAAAATAATCATCAATATGAATTCCATCCACTTTATAATTATCAAGAATTTCTCTTATACCGTCTAAAATATACTTTTGAACATCTGAATACGCAGGGTTATAATATATGCAATCATCAGTAATTATTATTTTTTCTTTTTCATCATTCTTTAGAATTCTATATGCTAAAGTTTGTTTATTAATTAAGGATGTATCCGAATCATTTCTTATCCTATATGGATTAATCCAGGCATGTACTTTTACATCGAATTCTTTGCATATATCTATAAATTCTTGTAAAACATCAAATTTCAAACTACCATTTTCATCATCACAATAACTACTTACGGGATAAATCTCTGATTTATAAAAGCAATCATCAAATGCTCTCATATGAATAAAAATTGTATTTATTCTATACTCTTTTAGCATACTGATTTTTTCATATACTAAATTTTCGAATTCATTTTCTTCGTTAGAAGCATCAACAAGTTCTTTTATTTCCTGATATGTAATCCATGTGGCAACTATCTTTTTATTGTGTGTCATATCTACAACGTTTTCTTGAATTATGTTATCCTGCTTTAAGCAAGAGCATAATAAAATTAATAATGTGATAATAACTAAAAATATTTTTTTCAAAATCTCACCTTTTTTCAAAAAATATATTGACAACATATTTTTTTATGTTATAATAACAGTAATCATTACTGATAGCGAGGTGAATAAAATGGCAATTGAGAGAAAAAGTAAACAGCGTGATGCAATAATCAATAATTTGTGTTCTCGTTATGACCACCCTACGGCTATGGAGCTTTATCTTTCAGTTCGTGAGGTCATTCCAAATCTCAGTTTAGGTACTTTATACAGAAATCTTTCTCAACTTGAAGAAAGTGGAATGGTTTTAAGAATTCCTGATGGTACTACTGACCGTTTTGATGGAAATGTTAATCCTCACGCCCATTTTAAATGTGTCACCTGTGGTAAAGTGTATGATTTGATGTCATTCAAAAATGACTCCGTCACCTTCTCTGACGAAATAATTAGCAAAGTAATCAATTACAGTTTAATGGCTTTTGGCGAATGCAAATACTGTAATAAAATAAATTAAAATTATATTTTTGGAGGAAAAAAGAAATGAAAAAATTTGTATGTTCAGTATGTGGTTATGTTCACGAAGGAGATTCAGCACCAGAAAGATGCCCACAATGTAAAGTTCCTGCTGATAAGTTCAATGAAATTAAAGAAGACGAAAGAACTTGGGCAGCAGAACATGTTGTAGGCGTTGCAAAAGGTGTTTCAGAAGATATCATTATGGACCTTAGAGCAAACTTTGAAGGCGAATGTTCAGAAGTTGGTATGTACCTTGCTATGGCAAGAGTTGCACATCGTGAAGGTTATCCTGAAATCGGTCTTTATTGGGAAAAAGCTGCCTGGGAAGAAGCAGAACATGCTGCTAAATTCGCAGAACTTCTTGGTGAAGTTGTAACAGACAGCACAAAGAAAAACCTTGAAATGAGAGTTGACGCTGAAAACGGTGCAACAGCAGGTAAATTTGACCTTGCAAAACGCGCTAAAGAACAAGGTCTTGATGCAATCCACGATACTGTTCATGAAATGGCTCGTGACGAGGCAAGACATGGCAAGGCTTTTGAAGGTCTTCTTAAGAGATATTTTGCATAATCTAATATAGAATTAATAAAATGCAGGTATAGCTTCTATATCTGCATTTTTATATGTGTTTGAATTTAAATAAACTTGACAACATTTTCAATTTTTAGTATATTTGTTTTGTCAGAAAACAAAATTCGACAAGAAAATGGTGATAATATGCTTTATGGTACAGTTAAAACTGTTGACCACGCCGGAAGAATTGTTCTTCCAAAGGAATATCGTAAGAAAATGAATATTAATCCCGGCACTAAAGTTGTTTTATTTGAAAATGACGGAAAACTGACTATGGAAGTTGTGACTCCAAAATGCAAACTATGTGGCACGGGTGAAAAGGTAAATGAAGAACTTTCTCTCTGTGAAGAATGCATTGAAAAAGTAAAAAAATATTAAAAATTTAGACCGGTTGTTACACCGGTCTTTTTGTTGCCTATAAACTCTCCATAAAAAGTTCAAGGAGAATTTTAAAACATTTAAGAGAGACATTTTCCTCGTTAAGAAATGAAACAAATTTTTCCAATTCATTGTCAAATGTGGTAATATCCTCAAAAACATAAGTATTTTGTTGGTCTTTTGCCACAATGCCGAGGGTATCATAGACTTCTCCCTCAATCTCAACTTTGTGAGAGAATATCTCGTATTTCATTATTTACTTCCTCGTAAAAAAGTTTTAGATTAAAAACAACCCCTGTAATTAGAATATATTATGACGCAATTTTTTAAGGAGACTAATTACAGAGGTTGCTTTTTGACTAATTAATCCGGATAATCGTATTTAATGTGTTGTTCGTTGCCAGCAATACAAGTTACTTTTATTCTGTAATTTGCAAATACATTAATAAGTCTTGTTTCTTCAAGACTAACATATGTACCATTTCCGAACTTTGTCCAAGTTTCGATTGTTTCGTAACCTGATGATTTTTCTTTTTGCAATTCAATTTTTATATAAAGTGTAGTATCAAATTTTGATGAAAGTGATACTGATGATGTCGAAGTCAAACCACTGATTGTAAATGATGTTGCCACGCCATCAATAACTGACCAACGAGGCATAATTGTATTTTCCTCTTCAACATTTTCTGCAAAAATATTAATTGCAAAAACTGAAAATAGCATTGTAAGAACTAAAACAATACTAATACTTTTCTTGATAATATTTGACATATTTTCACCCCCTTTAACTACTAAATCGTAATTAAAAGGGTTTTTGTTACCATTAATTAACAAATTTGGCAATTTTTACCAAATCTTGTTTTGAAATTGTTCCACTAATTCTATATACATAATCATTTTTAGTCCAAACGATATTATTTATACCTTCATTTCCATCAGAATAAACAAATTGAATGCCATCAGCATATATTTCCTCTGATATACAAATTTCAGTATCAAAATCAACTTCCATTGATGATGAATATTTAAAAACTGTAAAATACTCTTTATTATGAGATTGATATTTAACTAAAACATGTTTTGAATAATACTCAGTACTCTCCAACACATACCCTTCAGGTATGTAACCAACCTTAATTTCGTCAGAAACACAGTTTTTGTTATTTCTTGTAATTTTATACATACTGAATTCATCAAAACTATTCATAAATGACTCACGGGACGATGGGAAAACAAAAGCCGTGAATAATATTACCAACAATATTGCTGCTACAAGTAAAATTCTTATTGTTTTTGTGGTCATTCTATGATAATGGCCATCACGCATTTTGTTAAATAGATTTCTCTTCCATTTTTCGTGCTTTTTACTACACTCTGCTTCAGGAATTATATCAGGAAATGTATCTATCCAGTCATTTATTGACATTTCACAAGCAATTGTCAACTTATTCATTACTCTCAGCTTCCTTTATAAAGTTTCTCACAAATTTCATACCGTGCATACATTTTTGTCGTACATTAGTTTCCGATATACCTGTTTTTTCAGCAATCTGTGCCCCTGTGTACTCGTAAAAGTATTTCAAATAAAAAACATATCGGTAGGCTTCCGGCATTGCATCAATTGCTTGTTTTAACAACATTGTGTCGCAAACCTCAAACTCATCAACCGAAAGATTATAAAAATCATCTAAATCAGCATCAACAACATACTCAAGATGTTTCTTCTCTTTACGATACATATCAATTGCAATACCTTTTGATACAACTCTGACATATCTTTTAAACATTTTATCGTTAAAATCCTGCTTTATGTTATGAAAATCTTTTGCAAAATGTATTAAAATTTCTTGGGCACAATCTTCAGCAGCCTCTTTCGTCTTTAAATGTTCCTTTGCAACATAATAAATTGTGTCATAAAAAGTATTATAAAAATCTTCAAAGCGAGGCTTGTCCTCAGGATTCTGAAGCATTGATAAACATATTAAAAGCATACCATTCTCTCCTTTTCAACAAATTATACAATAACTCAACAAAATTAGCAAGATATGTTAATGTGGATAGTTAATGACATATAAAAACCTCCCTTGTGGGGAGGTTTCTTACTGTATTTCTGTTTTTTTTATACCAAATATTTTTCTTAAAATACCACCAATCAATTTTGGACTTTTCACCAATACAACTTTCAAAATACTTACTCCCCTAACCCTTACAGAGGGATAAACCACATATTACAAGTGCAATTGCGAGTAATATAATGATGACTTTTTGAGGAAGAATTAAAGATATTAGTAAACCAAGTCCTAATGTTACAAAAATGATTCCCCTGCTACTTTTTCTTCTTCCCATAAAAAATCCCCCCTGCATATGTATTTTACTACATTATACGCAGGGGGATTAATTCTGTTACATCTGGGTTTCAATGATTATCAGAGTACCTTTTTTAACATAAATTTCACCATATTTATCAACAATATCATTACTTATTCCCATTGGTACGAATGGACTTAAAGTATAATTTTCAATTAGATAGTGAAAACCCTTTTCAGTTACACCAGTCGCATTATCACCAAAAGCAAAAACAGATATTTGTTTGTCGGGTGAATATGGGATTTTTATACTGCTATTGGTAATAGAATAAAAGTTATGTTTATCATCAACAATTTTAAATGTATTTCCTTCTTTTGAAGCTCTTGCCATAACGGAAATATTAGCAAATGTGTGTTCAAAGCGTCCGCCGGTACCTCCTAACAGCAAAAAACTACTAAACCCGCGATTAATACCCTCATTATAGGCCGCCTCGCAGTCTGTAAGGTCTTTTTCAACAGGTAAGGTAATCTTTTCCACATCTTCAGTAAAACTCTTTATAGAGTCAAAATCGCCAATTAAAAGGTCGGGTTTAATTTTTGCTTTCAAACAAATGTCATATCCACTATCAGCACAAATAATATAATCTTCTTGCGAAACATTTGATTTAATAATGTCAACTGTGCAATCTCCGCCACCAATAATGATGCATCTTGATTTTAAAGTTCCCATTCTTTTATTTCCTTTGCCTGATTATACATTTGAATATAACTATTATGTCTTGATTCGCTTATTTCTCCATCTTTAACCGCTTGACAGATTGAACAACCCTTATCATTTATATGGGCACAAGAAGTAAACTTACAAGTACCTAAATAATCCTTGAATTCTCTGAAACAGTATGCTAATTCATCTTTTTTGATAATTTCAACCTTTTCAAAATCAAGAGATGAAAATCCTGGTGTATCAATAACATATCCATCACAAACACGAAATAGTTGAGCTTGTCTTGTAGTATGACGACCTCTGCCAAGTTTATCACTAATTGCTCCTGTTGAAAGATTAAGTGTATTATCAAGTTTATTTAACAAGGTTGTTTTACCAACACCCGAATTACCTGTAAATGCACTTATTCTACCTTTCATTATTTCTTTAATTTTGGAAAGTGCATCATCATTATCAAGAGCAATAACTGATATACCTGATTTTTTATAATTATCAACTATTTCATTATAGGAAGATAAATCTGTTTTGGAAATGATGATATAAGGCTCAATACATTTATGTTCAGCAATAGCTATAAGCTTATCAATAACAAAATAATTAGGTTTTGGGTCAATAGTTGAAACCACAATTAACAAATTATCAATGTTGGAAACAGGAGGTCTGATAAGTGAATTCTTTCTTTCCAATATTGCATCTATTGTATTCTCAGCATTCTCATTAACTGAAATCTCAACATAATCGCCAACAAGAGGAGTTATTCTGTTTTTTCTAAAAATTCCTCTTGCTTTACATTCATATATCGCATTGGCGACTTCAACATAATAGAAGCCGCCAATACCCTTTGTAATAATCCCTTTAAATGACATATATTTTATACACTCGGTCCTGTACTAACTGTTAATGTGATAGATTCTTTAACTGAAAATCTTGTTTTTCCATCAGTTGATGGAATCTGGCCGATTACCGTACCGGCAGGATAAGTATTGCTTGGAGAATTAATACACTCAATATTTCTGAAACCGGATGCAGTTAATTTTGCAATTGCTAAATCCTTATCCAAGCCAACAACATTAATAAGTACAACAATTTCCTCAACATCACTCACAACCGCAGGCATCTTTGTAAAGTCAATTTTACCCTTCTGTACAGGTTCGTCGTCTATTGTAACAGTATATTCATTATTTGCACCGCTACCTGTAACATTAATAATCTGTGATGAACCACCAAGATATAGTTCAGCAGATGTATATGCAAGTGTATTGTTAATATAAACCTTTAAAATACCGGGCTTATTAACCGCAGGAAGTTTAACAATAATTTCAGCATTTGAGTTAGACGGAATACCATTACTAATCTCAATATCAATTGCTGAACCTGCAGGTACTTTATCGCCTTCCTGTGCAGATTGGGTTACTATTAATCCTGCTTCTGAATCACTGTTAACCTCTGTAACTTTACCTAAAGTCAATCCTGAACCAATTAAAAGTTGTTCTGCTTCATCCTTGCCACATCCAATAAGTTTCGGTACAACAACTTCTTCTTTAACATCTGTTGCAACATAAACTTTAACGGTAGACCCTGATTTAACAGATGTTCCTGCTTCCGGCACAGTTTTAATAACATTACCGGGTTTAACTGTATCAGAAAATTCAGTGATATACTGTGGTTTAAGTTTATTGGAAATCAAATACTCGTCAGCATCAGCTTTTGTCATACCGATAATTGATTTATCAATAAGTTTTAAATCCTGATTATTAACAATTGTCAATGTGATTTTTGAACCGACTTTGACCTTTTTATTCTCATCGGGAGTCTGTTCAATAACTGTGCCATTATCACGATTACCATCTTCTGCAAAGTTAGTTACAAACTCAAAGTCCTCATATTCTTTATTGTCCTTAATATCTTCATAGTAATTCATACCATTGAAATTAGGTACTTCAATCTTATTTTTCATATTAAGACCAAAAAGAACTGCACCAATAATTGCTGCCAACACAACAATTCCTGCAATAGCGCCAATCATAACGGCTGATGATTTATTCATAGAAGAGTTTTCTTCCTGCTGTTTCTCACGATTGGTATATCTTGTTTCCCTTATTGAAGAATCAGGAGTTGTACGGATATACTTTGTTGGTTCGCTATCAACAAAATATGTGTAATTGAATTTAATTGAAGGATTGCGTTTAAACTCATTAATATCAACAAGCATTTCAGCAGCTGAACGATATCTGCTTTGGCGTACTTTTTGCATAGCACGCATTGTAATCTGTTCAAGTCCTAATGGAATAGTTGGGAAAATTTCGCTTGGTCTGACAGGGTCTTTCTGAACCTGCATTAATGCCACAGAAACAGCACTATCCCCTTGGAAAGGTAATTGACCTGTAAGCATTTCGTACATTACAACACCTACAGAGTAAATATCAGCTTTTTCATCAGTCATTTCACCACGAGCCTGTTCAGGACTAATATAATGAACTGAACCAATGGCTTTATCTGAAATTGTATTTACATCAGCACGACTGAAACGAGCAATACCGAAATCAGTAACCTTAATTGTTCCATCTTGCAAAAGCATAATATTCTGAGGCTTAATATCTTGATGAACAATGCCTTTATCATGAGCGTGTTGTAAAGCAGCAAGAATCTGTCCAACAAAATGAACTGCTTCTTTCCAGTTAATAACACCTTGTTGCTCAATATATTCTTTTAATGTAATACCATCAACATATTCCATTACAATATACTGAAGTCTGTCGCCAAAACTAACATTATAAACACGAACAATATTAGGATGTGAAAGAACCGCAATAGCTTTTGATTCATTTTTAAATCTACGCTTGAGTTCCTCGTTAGAGAGATACTCATCCTTTAAAATTTTAATTGCAACAATTCTATCATCAATATTGTCATAAGCTTTATAGACAACTGCCATACCGCCCACACCAATAATTTCTCTTATTTCATATCGTCCGTCAAGACGCTTTCCACAAAAATTATCCATTAATAAAACTCCTTTCCGAAAAATCAATATGACACTGTAACAACAGTAACATTGTCACCGCCACCATTATAATTTGCACGAGTAACAAGTCGTTCAGCAAATTCATAAAACTTTCCGTCATCAGTTAGTTCATATATCTCTTCAGGTTCAACATAATTTGTTAAACCATCTGTACAAATTAAAAGTACATCATTTTCTAAAATCTGTTCTTCACAGAAATCAATGCGCAAATCTTCAGAAACGCCAAGTGCACGAGTTATAAGGTTTTTACGCGGGTCTTCACGAGCCTCATCAGGTGTAAGTTTTCCGCTGTCAACCATCTCCTGTACAAAGGAATGGTCTTTTGTAAGTTGATGAAGTTTACCACCTGATAATATGTAGGCTCTTGAATCGCCTGCATGTGCTACATAAACACGCTCATCTGCAACTATAGCAACAACAACTGTTGTACCCATACCCGCCAACTCAGGATTTTCCTTCGCTTTTTCATATACGCACACATTTGCAGCGATAATGGCAGACATAAACATATTCTTTATTGATGTAAAAGACATTCCTTGACGATATGAAGAAGAAATGCGTTCAGAAATAATCTTTACAGCAGTTGAACTCGCAAGATTACCACCATTTGTGCCACCCATACCGTCACAGACAACTGCCCACGCAACAGAACCAGGTAACTCGCCTGCTGCGTATGAGTCCTGATTACTTGTTCTTTTTAAACCAATATCAGTTTTTGCAACTATTCTCACTACAATCACCTACTTTTGCGTTTAGATGCTCTTAATTGTCCGCAAGAAGCATTTATATCACTACCAAGTGTACGACGAACGGTAGCGGTAATTCCTCTTGTAGCCAATATATCTATAAATCTTTTCTGTCTTTCAACAGAACTTTTAACATAACTTGTTTCTCTTACATTATTAACTGGAATTAGATTAACATGACAAAGCATACCTTTCAAACGATTTGCCAATTCAATAGCACATATATCGCTATCATTAACATCTTTTATCATAGCATATTCAAAAGAAATACGTCTTCCTGTATAGTCAGAATAGTGTTTACACGCCTTGAGTAATTCATCAATATCATACGACTTATTAATTGGCATAGACATTGAACGAATTTGATTATTAGGAGCATGTAAAGAAACCGACAAGGTAAGCCCATATTTCTTTTCTGCTAAGTCATATATCTTGGGAACTATACCACAAGTTGAAAGAGAAATATGACGCATACTCATATTCTGACCTTTTTCACTTGTTATAAGTTCAAGCATCTTAATAACATTGTCATAGTTATCCAATGGTTCACCTGTGCCCATAAGAACAAGATGATTTATCTTAACATTAAGGTCGTTTTGTGCAGTATAAATTTCAGAAAGCATTTCACCAACAGATAGTTGACGAACAAAACCACCAATGGCAGATGCACAAAAGCTACATCCCATTTTGCAACCTACCTGAGTTGAAATACAAATGGAATAACCATATTTGTATTTCATAACAACGCTTTCAACATATTCTCCATCAGGAAGAACAAATAGATACTTAACAGTATCATCAACCTTTGAAACAAGCTTGGTATTTATTTCACAATTATTAATATAAAAATGATTGGTTAACTGACTTCGCATATCCTTAGATAAGTCCGTCATTTCGTCAATGGAATTTACACATTTTTCATGAACCCACGAAAAAATCTGATTAACCCTGAATTTTGGAAATCCAAGGTCGATAATTTCAGATAACATCTCATCATAGTTCAATGAACGCAAGTCTTTTAACATCAAATCTATTCCTTAATAAATTTTGCAAAGAAAAATCCATCAGAATTTTTATGTGGAATTAAAGTAACCATTTTTTCTAATTTAAAGTCAGTGTGTTCAATTAAAAATTTCTCACAGATATTTTCATTTTCACTTTTACTCAATGAGCAAGTCGAATAAACAAGCACACCATTTTCTTTTAAATATAGTGACGCATTATTTAAAATATTATATTGCAAATCACATAATTTGTCAACAAAAGCGAAATCCTTGTACTTGATTTCAGGTTTTCTGCGGATAACTCCCATTCCTGCACAGGGAACATCACAAAGAACTTTATCTGCTTTAGGTAGTTCTGCATTAAAAACAGAAGCATCACCTATCTGTGCATTGATAATATTTATTCCAAGTCGTTTTGCACCATCGTTGATAAGTTTGATTTTATGCTCATACAGGTCAAAAGAGTATATTATACCCTTATTATTCATTTTTTCTGCAATTGTAAACGATTTTCCTCCTGGTGCAGCACAGAGGTCAAAAACTATATCCCCTTCTTGTGGGTTCAGTACATCAATACAAGTCTGTGAGGCTAAATCTTGAGCGTGAAAATAGCCTTTTTGATAACATTTAGTTTTAAAAACTGCTCCACTAATTATCTCCAAAGAATTATCGATATTATCAACAAAATTTGCTATTACACCTTCTTGTTCTAATAAAAGAATTAATTCATCAGGTGAAATTTTAATTGTGTTAACTCGAATAAATGTAGGAACATAGCCAATTGAAGATGAAAGTATTTTTTCTGCTTCTATGTAACCGTAATCATTAACATAATGATTTACCAAGGCTTCAGGACAAGAGTATTTAATGCTCAAATCAAAAATTATATTATCAGTTTTTGGTAATGGAATATCAACAGTAGATATTTTTCTTAAAACCGAATTAATAAGTCCAGAAGCAAATGCACATTTTACCTTTTTAGATAACTTTACACTTTCATTGACTGCAGCAGAATTAGGAACTTTATCCATATATTTAATCTGATAAACACCTATTCTTAAAATGGTCAAAACTTGTGGGTTTAATTTCTTTAGAGGTTGAGTTAAAAATTTTGAAAGATAATAGTCAATGGTTATTTTTCGTTCAAGTACACCATAAACTAATGCACAAACAAAGGGTGCTGATGTTGCCTCATTATCATTGAGGACAGCATCAACAGTAATGTTTGAGTACGCCTTATCACGCTCTATTTTGCTTAAAATTTTATATGCTAAAAATCTATCATCCATAATTTACTTTCTTCTTTTATTAACTGTAAGAATTAAACGAAGTAAACTTGCTATACTTACAGCAAGGGATGCAACATAAGTCATTGCGGCTGCGGACAAAACCTTTTTTGCACCCGACTTTTCTTCTTCATTCAAAATATCAACTTCGCCTATAACCTGTAATGCTCTTTTACTTGCATTAAACTCAACCGGAAGTGTAATTAGTTGAAAAAGGACTGCAAATGAAAAGAATACAACTCCTGCATACGCTAATGGTTCAAACCCTAAAAACAGTCCAAAAATAGCCAATGGAATACCTAATTTTGAGCCAAGATTTGCTACTGGTAAAACAGTATTTCTCACCTTTATTGGTGCATAACTCTGTGCATACTGCGCTGCGTGACCTGCCTCATGACAAGCAACACCAATTGCTGCAACAGATGTAGAATTATACACATTGTCAGATAATCTTATAACATTAGTTCTTGGGTCAAAGTGGTCTGTTAAATTACCGCCTACACGTTCAATCCTAACATCAGTTATTCCATAATGACGCAAGATTTCAAAAGCTGCCTGTGCCCCAGTAATGTGTTTATGAGATAACACCTTTGAATATTTATTAAATGATGATTTAACCTTGGAAGATGCAATCAACGATAAAATTATCATTGGTACAACTAAAACTATATAATAATAGTTTGACAAGTAATAATAATCGAAATAACCGTTCATAATTACTCTCCTATAATAATTCCTTTTTCAATTTTATGTCCTCGTAAAAAACTTGCTGTGTCTGTCTTTCGTTTGCCTTCAGCCTGAATTTCAAGAATTTCAATAGAATTTCCATCCCCACATATGCAAATTAGTCTGTTATTATTATCTACAATTTCTCCGGCTTTTCCAATAAACTTTTCTGTTAATAATTGGGAAGAGTGAATTTTGAATTTTTTTCCTGAAATTATTGTTGTAGCAACAGGCCACGGTGACAACCCACGAATTTGATTATGAACTTCTTGTGCAGATTTGTTAAAATCAATCGGACACAGCTCTTTTGATAACATTGAAGCATAATTTGAAAGGTTATCGTCTTGTTTTTGTGGCTTTAAATTACCGTTTTTGAGTTCTTCAATTGTTTCTATTAATACCTCTGCACCTAAAACAGAAAGAATGTCATGCAATTCCCCTGCATTCATATTTTCAGTAATTATTACTTCTTTTTTTAAAAGCATATCGCCAGTGTCAAGTCCTACATCCATTTGCATTGATGTTACTCCTGTTTCTTTTTCACCATTGATAATACTCCACTGAATAGGTGCGGCACCACGAAGTTTTGGTAATAAAGAAGCATGAATATTGATGCATCCATATTTAACACTTTCAAGGATTTCTTTTGGAAGAATTTTACCAAAAGCAACAACAATAATTAACTCAGCATTAAGCGATTTTATTATCTCTAACGCTGTACCATCCCTCATTGATTGGGGTTGAAAAACTGGTATATTATTTTCAGCCGCACATACTTTAACTGGTGGTGGCGTTAATTCATATCCTCTGCCTTTTGGTTTATCAGGTTGGGTAAATACACCAACAACCTCATCTTCACTATTAATTAATGCTTGTAAACATGGTACTGAAAAATCAGGCGTACCCATAAAAATTATTCTCATAAAATCAATCCTTGCTGTACTTATCAATTTCTTCCTGTGAACAAAGTTTATCTATATACAATGTCCCGTCAAGGTGGTCAATTTCGTGACAAAATGCTCTTGCTTTTAATTCAGTTCCTTTATACACACACCAATTGCCATTTCTGTTCTGTGCCTTTACTTTTACAGTCATAGGTCTTATGGTATAACCTGATTTTCCCGGTAGTGAAAGACATCCCTCAACCCCAAACTGTTCTCCATCAATTTCTATGATTTCAGGGTTGATAAGTTCTATAAGACCATCACCAACATCAACAATAACAACTCTTTTTAATATACCAACCTGAACAGCAGCAAGACCTACACCCTCTGCCTGATACATTGTGTCTTTCATATCATCGAGTAGTTGCCATAATTTCTCATCAAATTTATCAACAACTCTGCTTTTTTTTCTTAAAATTGGGTCATCATCTGTTCTAATATTTCTAATAGCCATTTTAAAACTCCTTATAAAATACTTTCAGGATTTATATCCGCGTAGATACTGACATTGTTATATTTTTTTTCTTTAGCAAAATACATTAGTAATTCACTAATCATATTCCTGAATTCCGTTGAATTTTTGCATTTAATTATTATTCTTTCACGATATTTACCTCCAAGTTTTGAAACTCTTGGAGTAACAGGACCTAAAACAATAATATTTATATCCTTATATTTACTGGAATGTACTGATTTCAATTGATTTAAAAAATCAGCAGATACTCTTTTTATTGTGTATTCAGCATCGGAAGTAAACCCGATAACACATATATCGCAGAATGGTGGATAAATCATTGCTTTACGCATTGGTAATTCGATATTATAAAATGATTCATAATCCTGCTCTTTTGCCATAGTAACAATTTCACTATCGGGAAAAGATGTTTGTATATAAGCTTTTCCCGGGGATTGACCTCTACCACTTCGTCCAACAACCTGTGTTATCAAGTCAAACGCTCTTTCGCCACTTTTATAGTCATCATTATAAAGCATCTGGTCAATGTTTAAAACACCTACAAGTGTTACATTTGGAAAATCAAGACCTTTCGCAACCATTTGTGTTCCTACAAGAATATCGTAATCACCTTTTCCAAAACTATTAAAGTTTTTTTCAAAGGAATAGCGTGAAGATGTCGTATCAGTATCCATACGCAATATTTTAGCATCAGGGACTATAATTTGAAGCTCTTCTTCTAACTTTTGAGTACCAAAACCACTAAACTTGACAGTTTCATTATTGCAATTGTTACATTTATTTGAAAAAGGAACTGAATAGCCACAATAATGACACATCAATCGTCCATTTTTGATGTGATATGTCAATGAAATACTACAATTTGGACAAGTAGAAACTGTACCACATTCAGTGCATTGTGCATAAGTATTATATCCTCGTCTGTTAAGCAATAAAATAGACTGTTTACCAATTGCGAAGTTTTCTTTAAGTTCCTCTGCAAGTTGCTTACTTATATTCTCTAGGACCATATCACTCTGATAAATTGTATTTATGGTCTGAACATCAGGTAAAACTGCATTACCATATCTATTTTCAAGCTTAAAAAGAGAGTACAACCCATTCTTAGCCTTTGTAAATGTATCAATTGACGGTGTTGCAGAAGATAATACTAAAAGACCTTTATGACAACCCACACGATAACGGGCAACATCCTTTGCATTGTATCTTGGTGACATTTCAGATTTATATGTATGTTCCTGCTCTTCATCAATGATAATAAGTCCTATCTCATCTAAAGGTGCAAAAACTGCAGAGCGAGTGCCTATTGCAATTTGAGCCTCGCCTTTTTTTATTCTTTTCCATTCATCAAGCCGTTGACCAAGAGAAAGAGCGCTGTGAAAAACCGCAACTTTATCTCCATATCTCCCATAAAAAAGGGATAACATTTGTGGAGTAAGTGATATTTCAGGAATCATAACAATAATTCCCTTCTTGGTTTTCAATGCGTCGTCAATAAGTTTAAGATAAACCTGTGTTTTACCACTACCTGTAATGCCAAATAAAAGGGCACCATTTGGCTTATCATCATTATATAAATTAAGTAAACCTTTATATGCCTCTGTTTGCTCATCAGAAAGTTTAATATCAGTTTGCATACAACTTCCGTCATAATCATATGGTTTACGAAAAATTTCATCTTCAAACGTTCTGATAATCCCTTTATTTTCAAGGGCAGATACTACCGCAGAAGAAAAACCTGTAAAATAGCAGAGTTCTTTTATTGAAACAATACCAACATCCGATAATATTCTAACTACTTCCTGCTGTTTTTTTGTTAAATTATCGATTTCAGCACTATCTGGCGAAATTATTAATTCCACCATTTTAACAGTCGCGTCATTGATTTTTCGCTGTGTATCAATATTCTTTAAAAGAATTCCTTTTTCAACCATCTTATTAAGAATAGAATTACTTTTAAGACTACATGATGAAACTATTATTTCACTCTTAGTAAAATTTCTCTTGTTATTAAGGAGATTATAGACCTTTTCTTCGTTCTCATCAGATAACTCGCCTTTAAAATCAGGATTAATTGCATAAAATTCACTAACTGACATAAGCAAACCATGGGGTAAAAAAAGTTTGCAGGCATCAAAATATGTACAAAAACAATTATCATGTATATAATTTGAGGTTTTTAACATTTCCCTTGTTAAAAGTGGTTTTTCATCGAGGACAGAATCAATTCTTTTAAGCTTTTTTGTAAAATCAACTGATTCATTCACACTAAAAACAATACCAATTCTCTTTTTTGATGCATTTCCAAATGGAACTAATACTCTTTTTCCGGGATTAACATCTGAACATAAAAAATCGGGTACAGAATATTCAAATAACATATCAAAGGAATATGCTGTATTCTCAACAGCAACCTTTGCAACAGTTAAACTACTCATACTCTGCCCCCTCTCTTTTATTCTGTTAAGTTGTTTGAATTAAAAATTCTTAAGTTCCTCTGATTCTACAACCTCAAGTTTTCCGTTAATAATTTCATCTAAAGCAATACTAACAGGTTTTTCATTAAGAATTTCTCCGTTCTCCTGTGCTTCTGATGAAATTTCTCTTGCTCTTTTAGCAACTGCTGTTACAAGTGAATAACGGCTTTTGTTGTTTGCAAGTGCGTTTCTTAAATCTGGATTAAACATAAATTTATTACCTCACTAATATTATTTTTTATTTTAATTTCAAAGCATTGACGATTGCTATAACATTGTCAGATGCACTTTCTAAATCATCGTTGATTACAACATAATCATAGTCCGTGCTATGCTTTACTTCTTCCCTTGCAATCTCAAGTCTTTTACGGATATCTTCCTCATCTTCTGTACCTCTTGAACGAAGACGATTTTCAAGCTCATCCATTGACGGTGGCAGAACAAAAATTCCAACTGAATCAGGATATAATTCCTTAATTTTAGATGCGCCCTGAACTTCAATTTTAAGAATAACTGTTCTGCCTTCATCCAACCATTTATCAATAGGGGCTTTTGGTGTTCCGTAAAAATTAGAACCGTATTGAGCAAATTCTAGCACCTGACCATTGTTAATCATTTCATTAAATTTATCAGTAGAAATAAAATAATAGTCTTTACCATCTGTTTCATTGTCACGAATTTCTCTCGTTGTTAAAGAAATTGATTTTTGCAAGTTCTTATCCTTATTAAGAACTATATCAAGAACTGTGTCCTTTCCTACTCCCGATGGGCCTGAAAAAAGAACAAGTTTACCAATTCTATTCCCCATAAGCTGTACCCTCTGTTACATCAATGTTTTCCATTCTATTAAGAATCGTTTCTGCTTTGAGATATGTAGAAACCACATGGTCGCTGTCCATAATCAAAACTGCTTGTGTTTTTCTACCTTGTGTGGCATCAATTAACATTCGTTTTTCTTTTGCTTCCGAAATAATTCTTTTTATTGGTGCAGAGTCTGTTGAAACAATAGCAATAACTCTGTCAGCATTAACTGCATTACCAAATCCAACATTGATTAATTTCATTAAAATACCTCATTCAATATTTTGAATCTGTTCCCTGATTTTCTCAATTTCAGCTTTAATATCAATAACATTTCTTGCTATTGTAACATCCTGTGCTTTTGAACCTATGGTATTTGCTTCGCGGTTCATTTCCTGAACAAGGAAATCAGTTTTTCTACCAACTGCATCATCACTGTCAAGAAACTGTCTTAACTGGTCAATGTGACTTCTCAATCTTACTGTTTCTTCAGCAACAGCAACCTTGTCGGCAAAAATTGCACATTCAGTAAGTAATCTCTGCTCATCAACCTGAACATCGGATAAAAATTCATTAATTCTTGCAAGTAATTTATCATTATATTCTTTCACAGTTTCAGGTGAACGCTGTTCAATTATTGAAACTTTTTCAAGTATTAAATCAGCACGAGAAAGAACATCATTTTTAAGCTTTTCGCCCTCAGTTTCACGCATAAGAATAAACTTATCAACTGCGCTTGAAGTAACCTCTTTTACTGCATTCCAAATCTTTTCTTCGTCCGCTTCTTTTTTGTGAGTTGTGAAAATATCATTATATCTTGCAAGGGATGACATAGCCAAATCATCTCTTAAATTGAGTTCATTTCTCTCTGCAAGTTGTTTTAAAGCATTAAGATATGATTCAGCTAAAGAATGATTTACTAAAATTTCAACATCATCATCCTCAAGGTTTTCTACTGAAACATAGCATTCAACTTTACCACGGGAAACGCGTGAGCCAACATAAGATTTTAATTTCTCTTCAAGAAATCCATAACTTCTTGGTACGCGTGAGTTGAACTCAAAATACCTGTGATTAACACTTTTGATTTCAACAGTTATACTCATTGTTTCGACAACAGCCTGTGCTCTGCCGTAACCTGTCATACTTCTAATCATTATATCACTCCAAACGAGTTTATTTACAGCAACTGCCCTTTAAAAGCGAGGGAATATCACCACTATAAACACCATCGTTATTTTCAAATCCAAGATGTAATAAAACATCTGAGATTTCATTAATTGTACAATATGCCATATAGGCATTTCTGTTTGCGCAAAAATTCAACGCCGAACGCAAAAAACCTTCAACTAATAATTTATCTGAGAAATCACATTCAATAATTTCAACCGTACATTTATATCCAGCAATTGACATAAGACATTTACCGACATAGTTTTGCTCTTCATCAACACCGATATATGCACCGTAAACAATGTCTGTACAGTAATTATAATTATGAAATTTTTGCTTTATAGCATCAAATTCTTTTATAGGTTTATAAAATATCATTATTTCAAATTCTTTCTGTCAAGGGATGCTGCAACTGTAAGCTTATGAACTTCTTCATCTGTAAGATTACGCCAGTCACCTGGTTTTAACATACCTAATTTTACAGAGCCTATCTGAGTACGCTTTAATCTTGCAACTTCAAGTCCTAAAGTTTCACACATTTTACGGATTTGTCTGTTTCTACCCTCATAAATGATGATTTCTAAAACAACTCTTCCTTCTTTTTTCTCTATAACACGAACCTCAGACGGCATAGTCATTCTACCGTCAATTTCAATACCTGTTGTAAGGGCTGTAATTTGTTCCTCTGTAATTGTTGGTCTTACTGTAACACGATATGTTTTCGGGACATGATGTGTTGGATGAGTCAGGGCATTGGCAAATTCACCATCATCTGTCAGCAAAAGCAATCCTTCTGAATCACGGTCAAGTCTCCCCACGGGATAAATTCGAGTTCCAACATCTTCAACTAACTGAGCAACACATTTTCTGCCCATTTCATCGTTAAGAGTTGTTATAAAACCACGAGGCTTATGAAGCATAATATATGTGTTTTTCTTACTTTTTCTTATTTTTTTACCTGCTACAACAACAGTATCCTGTTTAGGATTAATTTTATCACCGATTGTAGCAGGTTTTCCATTAACTTTTACTTTTCCAGCCGCAATCATTTCTTCAGCTTTGCGTCTTGACGCCACGCCACATTCAGACAAATATTTTTGAAGTCTGATAGTATTATCTGCCATAGTTTCACCTTGTAATTATTTAAAATAACACACAAAACCACCGTCGAGAGGGAACCCCCTCAACGCTGATTTATATAGATGGTGTTTAATTATGCGTTTTCTTCTGCTGAAACAGGAACAACCTGGTCGTTAACACTGTTTACTGCAGTATTAAAAGCCTTATCCATTTTAGACTTATTGATAACATTTGTAACCTTATCAAACATTTCAGGTACAAGGTTTACTGCTCTTTCAGCAACATTATCAAATGCAGTAATATGCTTAATATCAACATTACCGTAAGCATCAATAATTAAAAATGCAACCGGAAGAATAGTAACACCGGCGCCACCGCCACCACCAAAAATATCTTTATTGTTCTTTGATGGAAAATCAGAACCACCTGATGCAAAACCATAAGTAACCTTTGAAACCGGAATAATTGTTACTCCACCTTCAACTTTCATTGGTTCGCCAATAATTGTGTTTACATTAACAAGGTCCTTTACTTTTTCTATTGTTGATTCAAGAATTCCTGCTGCTGATGATTTATCTTTCATCATTTGCACCACCTTCATTTTGATTTAAATTTTTATTTGATTTATTTTTAATTCCTTTGAGGAATTTCAATGCAACTTTAAACAGAAGTCTAAAAACTAACACTATAACTGCGTTAATAAAGAATATTGGTCTAATATGTACTGATAAGGCAAATTCAGCACTATTCTTTATACCGATAAAATCAGGCTCAATTTCAACATCGTATTTTTTTACTGGCAATTGAGTGCATATAAAGGACATTGCAGGAAAAATCTTTTGACACATTCTTCCATATTCCAACGCAGTTTCCGCAGCATCACAACCACCAGTAATTGTCATAAATAAGTATAACTCACGAATAACAATGTGTTTTTTAAATGAACTGAACATTTTACTAAGTGAATATGTGGCATTATTAATTAACTGTACAACACCATCAAAGCCTTGGTTATTATAAAATGTTACAAAAATGTTTTCCTTCTTTTCTGCAGGTGTTTCATCTGACTCGGGAACAGTTTTAGTATTATCTTCTTTTGGCTTCTTTTCTTTTTTAACCTTTTCCTTTTTAGGTTTATCACTCTTTTTAGCAGGAAGAATTGGAATTTTTATGAATAACCAAGAAACGCTTAGTTTAAACTCTTCAAAATACTCTGCATTTATTGTAATTCTAACACTTAGAATTATAACAAAAAAAGCAATGATTCCAAGAAAAATATAAAGTCCAGTCATTTAAACACCTCCTTATTATACAGTGAAAAATCAATTATTCTTCAATTTGTTCAACATCAGTTTCTTTATTTCTTTCTGTTGGCTCTTCTGTGTCTTTTTCAGGGAGTTCAGGTAACTCATCAAGAGAAGAAATTGAAAAACAACGAAGAAAATCAGGTGTTGTACCATAAACTAATGGTCTGCCCGGTAAATCGAGTCTACCCTTTTCTTCAATAAGCTTTTTCTGACAAAGTGTTGAGATAACACCACTACAATCAACACCACGAATCTGCTCAATAAAAGATTTTGTTACAGGTTGATTATACGCAATAACAGCTAAAACCTCAAATGCAGCTGATGAAAGTGGTGTATTTTTACGAAGTTCTAGTACATCTCTGATTATTTCAGCATACTCTGTTCTTGAAGATAACTGATACATATTGTCAAGTTTAAGAACACATATTCCGCTATTTCTCTCATCAAGTTTAGCTGATAAATTAAGAATTACTTGTTCACAAACATCGGGCTCAATTTCAAGAGCTTCAGCGATTCTTTCAAGTTCAATAGGCTCGCCGGATGCAAAAAGTATTGCTTCAACTGCAGCCTGCAATTTACTTGCTTTCATCAATTCCACTCCTCACTAACATCTGTAAAATCTGAATCTATAAGTTCAACTTGCGTATCTTCACCATCACCGATAACTTTAACTTTTTTTGATTTAGTCAATTCAAGAACAGCTAAAAATGTTGCCACAATATCCGACCGAGATTCAGCCTCATCAAAAAGAGATTTCCAACGGGTTTTCGTACCCTTTTTGGAAAGTTTTTTAAAAATGCTTGAAATCTTTGAACTGACAGAAACAACTTTTTTAACCACAATTTCACGAAAGGCTTCAATTGGTGGTGGCAATAACCTCATTTTTTTGCCTGTTGCTGAAACATATGCATTAAAAAGTTCATCTGCCTCGTGAAGTCGTCTGTATGTCTGGTCAACCTCAATTTTTTCGGCACCTCTGATGAATGTTGAAAAACCCTCAGTGTTTTCAGCAAGTTTTTCAGCCATCAACTTCATATCACGATACTCTATTAACTCACCCTGAAGTTCTTGCTTCAACTCCTCTGCTTCGTTATATACAGGAAGAAGAGAAACTGATTTCAAGTAAACTAATCTTGCTGCCATTTCAAGAAATTCAGATGCAACATACATATCTTCCTCTTGCATTTGACGAACATAATCAACATACTGCTCAACCAAGGTCACAATGGGGATATCATAAATATTCAATTTATGTTTTGAAATTAAATGTAAAAGCAAGTCCATTGGACCTTCAAAAACATCTATTTTATATGAAATCTTTTCCATAAACTATCCTTTATAATAATCCAAATGGTAATCTTGATATATTAGCAAACAAGCTGATAATCAAATTAGAAACAATAGAAAGTGGTTTTGAAAGAACACCAGTTAAAATTAAGAAGAACACAACAATTACAATATATCTTTCATACTGCATAAATTTAAAGTAATACTTTGCAGGTATTAAAAGCTGTAAAATCCTTGAGCCGTCCAATGGTGGAATAGGAAGAAGATTGAATACGGCAAGGTTAACATTAACAACACCTGCAAAATACAAGAAATAATACACTGCAAGAAATAAAAGTGTAGGATTGCTATTATATAGATTTGCAAACAAGGTTGCTAAAAATATACAAACAAATGCCATAATTAAATTTGAAATTGGACCTGCAATTGCAGTCAATGCCATACCCTTTTTAGGGTCCTTGAAATTTCTTGGGTTTACATTAACAGGTTTTGCATAACCAAATCCACAAAGAAAAATCATAATTGCACCCATTGGTGAAATATGTGCCATAGGGTTTAATGTCAATCTTCCTGAGTATCTTGGAGTATTGTCGCCAAGTTTTGTTGCAATCAATGCATGAGCATACTCATGAACAGGCATTGTACAAAAAATTACAAAAAGCCTTGAAAAGAAAGTAATAATAAGTTCAAGAGGCTCTCCACCTCTTATCAAGTCTAAAATCATAATTTTTCCAATCTTTCTCTAAAATAATATTATATTCTAAATGTCACGATTCTGTCAATATTATTGAAATCAAAAATAACACTATTTTCTTTGAAATAACCATTAAAAATATCAATTATATCACTGCTTTGATTATCGCCACATTCAAATGCCATAAAGCCGTTTTCTTTAACTTTACCTGACCATTTTTCAGCTAAACATCTGTAAAAATCCAGTCCATCGTTGCCTCCGTCCAAGGCAGAAATCGGCTCTGATAAAACTTCTTTTTGCAATTCTTTAATTTCAGTTGAAGGAATATATGGTGGATTAGATAGTATAATATCAGCTGAAGGAAGTTTAGATAAATCAATCGTGAATAAATCATCATTAATAAGGTTTACATTTTTTAAGTTGAGGTTTTTTGCATTAAGTTTAAGATATTCAAATGCAGTTTTTTCTTTTTCTAACAAGTAAACAGTAGCATCAGAAATATGTTTTGCAACAGTCAATCCAATGCACCCTGTACCTGAACACAAGTCAAAAACAATTGAATTATCAATATTTTTTAATTTTTCTATTGCATAATCAACAAGCAATTCTGTTTCGGGCCTAGGTATAAGAACTCCTTTTCCCACGGAAAATGTCAGGTCATAAAAATCCCAGTTACCTAAAATATACTGTAACGGTTCCCCTGCTTTTCGCCTTTCAATAACACTATTAACAAGTGAAACATCATCTTCTGAAGCAATTTTATCAATGTAATATATCTTTTCTCTTTTAACTTTAAGAATATCTTCAAAAATGCACTGAGCTTCAAAATCGCCACAATCGCCGAAGGATAATTGATTACTGCAATAAGTAAATAATTCCTTTAATGTCATTTAATCATATCATCCTCTGGGTTATCTGTAATTACTGCTTTCATTGACTCAATAGCAACTTCAATAATATCATCCGTAGGTTCTACAGTAGTAATTCTCTGCATTAAAAGACCCGGATATGAAAGGACTTTGACAATAAAATTATCATGTTTACCGGCAAATTTAATAAATTCATATCCTAACCCCATTATAAGAGGTAAAATAGCAATTTTAATAATCATCCAGAGTAATTTGTTTATTGTTGCCAAGGCAGGAAAAACAAGAACAAGAGAAAAAGAAACAATCATACTTAAAATAAGCATAACAAACATAAAAGCTGTTCCACATCTTGGATGTAATCGAGACATTTTTCTTACATTCTCCACAGTCAATTCAAGTCCGTTTTCGTAACAGAAAATAGTTTTATGTTCAGCGCCGTGATACATAAACACTCGTCTAATCATAGACATTCTTGAAACTGCAATCATATAGAGGATAAAAATAATTATTCTTAATATGCCCTCGAACAAAGAATGATATTTTGAAATATCCACAGTTGTTAAAATGTATTTATCAAATAAATCCACAACCTCAATTGGCACATAAAGAAATATCAGCATAGCTAAAAGGACACCGATTACTGACGCAATTGTTGTGACTATTGTTGTCATTTTCTCGCTTAAATGTTCAGAAAGCCATTTGTCGAGTTTGGACATATCCTCTTCTTTTTCTTCTTCAGTCAATGCCTTATCTGCTGATTTCATAAGATACTTATACCCTGTTATCATTGATTCGGCAAAACCAACTATTCCACGAATAATAGGCAATCCAAGCACTTTATGTTTTTTGCTTATTGGAACAAACTCTTCCATTTCAGTATCAATTGTACCATCAGGGAGACGCACGGACATAGCAGTTCCTTTTGGTCCCCTCATCATTATTCCTTCAATTAGTGCTTGTCCGCCGATTGATGTTTTGTGTTGTTTACTACTCAAATTAATTATCTCCTTATTTTCTTCTTGGTAAGGATATTGTAACTGTTGTACCCTGACCAAGTTCACTTTCAATTTTTAATTCACCATTATGTAGCTTAATAATTTCCTCGGTAACAGCAAGACCAATACCACTGCCACGAACGCTATTATTTGCCTTATAGAATTTTTCTCTTACTTTAGGAAGGTCGTTTTTTGATATACCACACCCATCGTCAGATATGATAATATTAACATTCTTATTATCAACCTTTAATGAAACCTTAACGGTTCCACCCTTTTTATTATACTTGAAACTATTATCAATTATATTTACAAAAGACTGTTTAAGTCTGTTTTTATCACCATATATAATTATGCCATTTTTAGGAATATCAGTTTGTAGCGTTATGCTTTCCCTCTCTGAACGACTTCCAAACACCTCAAGGACTTCTGAAAGTTCCTTAACAATATCCATCTGAGATGATTTTAGCGATAATTTTCCACTTTCCATACGAGAGAAATCAAGTAATTCCTCAACCATATCCGTTAATCGTTCTGACTCATTAACAATAACATCCAAACCTTTATTCAAAAGCACCTCGTCGTTTTGGGTTTCTTTAATTGTTTCTCCCCAACCCTTTATTGCTGTTAAAGGAGTACGAAGTTCATGAGAAACAGTCGATATAAACTCATTTTTCATTCTTTCAGCTTCGCCAATTTCAAAAGCCATATTATTTATAGTTTCGCAAAGCTGTCCAATTTCATCATCGTACTTATGTTTTTCAATAGAAACATTAAAGTCGCCCTTTGCTATACGAGAAGCTGTTTCATTGATTTTTCTAACAGGATTAATGATTGAATTTATAAAGAACAAACCTGATGTAACAACAATTGCTATAATCAATATCATTACAAAAGCAATTATCAACCAAATTAAAACTATTTGTCTATCAATATCCTCAAGTGAAATAATGTATCTTAATGCACCTGAAATTGATTGGTCACTGCTTGGTAAAATGTATGTCAGTGACATAATTTTTTCACCATTCTGCATTTTACCAATCCACTCGCCCTTATTATCAGAGGAAGCTTTAGCATAGTCAAAGTCAGGATATGATTCATTTTCAACAGAAAATCCCGTTGATGATACAACCACATTCCCGTTTTTATCTATCACCCAAACTTCCATAACATTTTTGTCGGAAAAATCATCAACAAATCGCTTTGCCATTTTATTAAAGGTTTCGTCACTAACGGGAGAAGCAGAATTAAAATGCGACATAACAAGGGATGTGGCTCGGGAGTTCAATGTAACTCTTACGGAATTATAATACTGATTTTTCAACATTATACCAGCCGATATGCCAACTATTAAAATGACTGAAACAGTACTTGCAAGAACGGTGACAACCCAACGCTTAACTATACTATTTTTCATCGAGTTATGTCACCTCCCTTTAAATTAGACAATCCACTTGTATCCCATACCCCAGACTGTTGTAAGATGTTTTGGTTGGGATGGTTCTTCTTCCACCTTATTTCTCAATCGATGAATATTTACATCAACTACTTTTTCATCTCCAAAATAGGAATCACCCCATACAAACTTTAAAATATCAGTTCTGTCAAGTGCAACATTAGGATTTGTGAAAAAGTATTCAATAATGGAAAACTCCATTTGTGTTAAATCAATATTAACTCCGTTTTTTGTCAATGTATGACTTCTCAAATCAAGAATAAACTCATTGAGGGCAATAATATTATCATTATTCTTTTTGTTATCATTTTCTATTGTCAATGAAACTCGTCTGTAAACAGCATCTATTCTTGCCATAAGTTCAGATGGAGAAAAAGGCTTTGTAACATAGTCATCAGCACCTACCATCAAACCTGTAACCTTATCCATCTCTTGAGTCCTTGCAGTCAACATAATAATACCTATACGCTTGCTTTTATCACGGATGTATTTACATACTTCAAGGCCATCAACAAATGGCATCATTATATCAAGGATGACAATATCAATTTTATCGCTATTCTCATCAAATTTTTTAATTGCTTCTTCACCATTGGCTGCTTCTAAAACTTCATAACCATTACGACGAAGATTTATTACAACAAAATCTCTGATGGATGCTTCATCTTCAGCAATGAGTACATATTTCATAAATATCACCTATTTATAAACTATAAAATTTTCATTTAAGT
This sequence comes from uncultured Clostridia bacterium, assembly GCA_937898625.1. Taxonomy (GTDB): domain Bacteria; phylum Bacillota; class Clostridia; order Oscillospirales; family Acutalibacteraceae; genus Fimenecus. The sequence continues at coordinate 59,774 of CALEJF010000035.1, forward strand.
ATTTTTCAAAGTCATTTTCACTATCATTATCAAAGAATTTATACGCGTATATATGAGATGTATTTTCTTTTAACTTTGTATATCCAAAAGTATCTTCTGACCATTCAGGAACAGAAAATGCTCGTAATGAAAAAATCTCATCATGTAGAGTTCCATCTTCATTTATATAGTAAAAGGTCAATGTTGAATTATTATAATCATAAACAGCAGTTATTGTATTTATCCAGGATTCATCAACAATTAATAAATACTCAAAAGAACTATTTAAAACACATTTTTTGTCAGGTGAAAGACCTGAACTATTAAACTCATTCCACACTGTAAGATTTAAAGGTGTTCTATCATCAGACCCTTTTGAAATGCGTTCAGCATATGGAAATTCTTCTAAAGTTGGAATTTCAATTAAACCATCCATATCAAAATCCAGTGAAAAAATTTTAGAATCCCTTAGTGTGCTTGGCTGTATGGAATGATTTTGTTCGTATAAGGGTAATGATAAACTAAAGTCCTTGTGATTTATACTAACTATTTCAGTAATAATACCTCGCTCACTGATAGCACCATCTATAAAAATTCGCGTAAATTCATTATCGTTTTCCTTATATAAATCAGTTGCAATATTATAAATTTCCAACATTCCTGTTAAAGAAAACCTTTGCTCCTGTGCTACAGAATAATCCTCATTAAAACTTAGTATTCTTCCGGTTGTATTTTTCTCTTGACCTGAAAGACTGATATCAATGAAAAAGAAATCGTCACAATTATCATTATTAAAATCAGAAATATACAAATCAGAATATAATTCTGTCTTTAAAAGCATTGTAGATACATTATCAAAGCTGTAAACAGAAAGAATGTGATTACCAAATGATGTAAATTCAGTTGAGTTTACAGATTCAATTTGCTCTGTTGCTTTAAAACTCAATAGAATTTCATAATTCCTGTCCCCATTAATATCAGCAAAATTTATTTCATAAAAATCTTCATTTAAACCTTTTATTTTTGAAATAAAAGACCAGTCGTCGTTTTCCATCTTAAAGATACTGACACATGCTAAGTTATCTTCCGATAAATCTGAGTAAAAAACAAAAGCTTCATCTATGTTGTCATTATTCATATCGAAAAACAGATATGACGATGTATAATTGCCACTTAATGGATTTTTCATAACAATTCCATCGCTATCTGAAACTGTTTTTTCAAACGCCTGTTGCAGGAGCCTATTTTCACCACTTAATTTTGGTGGACGCATTAGGCTTTCAATTGATGTGATATTATGTAATCCAATAGTAAGTGACAGACAAATTATAATTACACCCATTATTACTGCAATTTTTTTCATAGTCTGTCACCACCTAATTTTAGATTATTTTTCTTCCACTTTAACGCTGATGCTACAATCACCAACAGCCCAACACTGCTTATTGGCAGGAACAACAACTCTACCTTTAAGTGCTTTTGTGCTTGTTGTAACATCTTGTTCTGTTGTATCTACAACTATGTAAAATTCACTGTCAGAAATACTGGAAAGTGCTTCTTCAGAACCAACAACAGTAATTTCTATTCCCGATGTAGCAAGAGAGGAAATTTCAAAGAAATTTAAGTTATTCTTTACTGAAATATTTGAAGCCGGAACTGTAAATTTTTTGGTTGTCATTTTTGATGCGTCAATTGAAACAGTAAATGTATCTACTTTTTCATCATCTAAATATGCAAATGACTTTGATTCGTTAGCCTTGATTTTATAAGTATTCTTCTTGTTATAAATATCTGCAAAATCAATTGTATCAACAACAAAATACTCCATTGAATCAACTAAATCAACAGGAATTGCCGCTGTAACTTTAGAAGGTGAAATGCTGTATTCAATATGACTATTACTGTAATACGAAGGCGTATTTTTAAATTCCACAGCAGTAGGTAAAGTGACAATTTTCAAAACAGGAAGTGTAATACTTACACTATCGTCACTAAAATCTAACAATGATGAATCAACAACTGTTTTATCCTTTGATAATAAAACAATACTAGCCTGTTTTGTTGTGTTTTTGGTCAGCATCTCATCAATCGAGATATTTGCATTTAGTGTATTTATCTGATTAATTATGGTTGTAGGTCCACTAACTTTTATTCTGTCAACAGATGGTACAATGTCACCTAATTTGTGGTTATCAGGAACAAATTTCGTTAATGAAGAATCAATGTTGACATTTATAGGCAATTCTATTTCTTTACGCCAGTCAAAGAAAACTTCAATTTCACTCTCTGAGTAGGATGTTATAGTAAAATCTGAATTTTCCTCCTTAGGTTTTACTATAAGTTTCAGTAGTTTTTTTCCACTACTGTCAGCATCACTTGTGTTAGCTGAAACAGAAAAATCTTCAGCAGTTAATGATGAAACTATGTATTTTTTTCCCGTTACTGTTATATCAACTGTAAAATCAGATGAACCAAAAATCTCTAAACCTAATTTTTCAGGCACACTGTTTTCATACTTTATTGCAACAGGTACATCTGTAATTACCTTTTGAATTTCGGGGCTTTGTTCAATAGCAACCCACATCCAAAGAATAAAAGCTATAACAAATGAGAATATCAGAAGAAATCTATTATTATTTATAAGAGAGGAAAAAGTGTATTTTATATTACCTTTATTTTGCTTGTTCATTCGTATTACCTCGTCTTAATTTAAGTTTTCTGTTATCCTTGTTAATGTTTTTTATTAATTCCTTAGATAAAATCTCACGCAAATCACCATCAGAAATACCACGAGTTAAATTTCCTCGTTTAGCTACAGAAATAGCACCCGTTTCCTCTGAAACAATTACTACAACGGCATCACTAGACTCGCTAATACCAATTGCAGCACGATGTCTTGTCCCAAGGTCACTGCTGATTCCCTGATGACTTGTCAAAGGAAGAATGCATCCGGCAGACACAACCCTTCCATCTTTAATTATTACAGCACCATCATGCATAGGTGCTTTTGGAAAGAAAATATTACATATCATTTCAGGTGTTACAATTGCATCAATCATTGTACCTGTTTTTGCAATTTCACCAAGTTTTGTATCTCTTTCAAAAACTATAAGAGAGCCAATCTTTTTATCATGCATTTCTGCACATGCTTTACAAACAGCATTAATTGTCTTTTGAACTTTCTCTTGTTCTTCTGCTTCATCACGGTTTTTAAAATTTAAAAGATTGAAGTTTGAAACAGAACTTCTTCCAACACTTTCAAGAGCATGTCGTATTTCAGGTGAGAATATAATTACAAGAACAATAAATAAGTTGCCAAAAACAAGACTCAAAATGTACTTACTTGTTTCCATATCAAAAAGTGAAACGAAGAAATATGCTACAAAAAGTAAAAACACACCTTTTGCTAACTGTATCGCCCTTGTATCTCGAATTAATTTAATCAAACCATATATAACAAAGGCAACAAGTATAACATCAAGCAAATCACCTAAAGAACTAAAGGAGGTTATCGCTCGTTTGATTTGTTCAAAACGTTCACCAAAATTTTCAAACATAATCTTCTCACTCTCTTCACAAAAAATACAATATATTGCAAAATATCCGTTTATTTAATAATCATTAAATACGGATATACATATTCACAATATATTGTATCACAAGTATTTCTATTTTGCAATTTTAATTAATGAATTTATTGTAAAATCTATTTGAATTTTTTTAGTAAAAACTGACGGAGAAATTCTGACAACTCCTGTATTTTCTGTTTTAAACTTTTTGTGTGCCAATGGTGCACAGTGCAATCCAGCTCTTACACATATTTCGTCTTCAGCCAACATTGCCGCCACCTTATCACTATATAGATTTTTAACATTGAAAGATAAAATAGGAACTGATTCTATATTTTTATTAAAACTATCTGAATAAACTATGATATTCTTATTATTAGATATATTATCATACAAATAATTTATCAGCTTCATTTCGTGAGTATATATTTTATCAATATTTAAATCTTCGATAAAATCTAACGCGGAAGACAAACCAAGAATACCTACAATATTTGGTGTACCACTTTCAAATCTATCCGGTAAGAACTCCGGTTGAAGCTTATTCATTGAGTTGCTTCCTGTACCACCTTCAATTATAGTATTCATACTCACACCTTTATTCAATACAAGCAAGCCAATCCCACTTGGTCCATACAATCCTTTATGCCCCGCGCAACAAAGAATGTCAATGTTATCCTTTTTCATATCAATTCTTTTTACACCTGCAACTTGTGCACCATCCAGAATGAATTTAAGATTATATTTATGTGCTAAGTTGGCTAACAATCTGTAAGGAGTAATTATGCCAAAAACATTCGATGCAGCCGTACAAACAATAGCAACTGTGTTTTTATTTATACACCTTTCAAAGTTTTTTAGTGTTCTAAAAACATCTTTTTCAATTTTTGCAATACTATAATCACATATGCCTTTCTGCTTTAATGTTTCCAATGGGCGTAACACAGCATTATGCTCTAAATCTGAAATAATAAAATGACTACCTTTTTTAGCCAATCCTTTAATTGCCATATTTAGTGCCATAGTGCAATTATGAGTAAAAACAACATTCTCTGTTGTTGTGTTAAAAAATTTTGCTACTTTTTCCCTGCACTCGTACACTTTTTCAGTTGTTTTAATTGCCATTTTATAGCCACTTCGACCATAGTTTCCATAATGCAACATAGCATCATTTACTGCATTTACAACACATGCTGGCTTTGGAAACGAGGTTGCACTGTTATCAAGATAAATCATATATAATCCATTCCAATTGCATTAACACCGTTCATTTCTAGTAATCTCACAATTTTTTCAGTATTTCCAAAAACAATTATATAATATCCACAGCCCTCGTTTTTCTTGGGACTTGTATTTTTTCCAATTGTAACTCGTCCTCCATTATTCTCTATAATTTTTTTAGCATTTAAGGCGTGAGTTACAGAAGAAAACTTAATTTTTACTCTTTTCATAAATAACACCTCAGTCTATTTTATGAAAAACAAATAAAAATGATAAAAGCCCGTCATTGACGGGCAAAAGTTTAAATAAATTTAATCTTTTTTTTTTCCACGAGGCAGACACAATGAGCAGAAATACCTTCTTTAGCACCTGTGAAACCAAGTTTTTCTTCAGTAGTTGCTTTAACAGACACACAGTCGATGTTCACACCAAGAGCAGTTGCAATATTATTTCTCATTTTGTCAATATATGGAGCGAGTTTTGGTGCTTGAGCAATAACAGTAACATCAATGTTATTAACTCTAAAGCCCTTGAGTTTAGTAAGCTCTACAACCTTTTTTAAAAGTTCAAGACTGTCTGCATCTTTAAAACTATTATCCGTATCAGGAAAATGTTTGCCAATATCACCCAAAGCACAGGCACCTAAAAGGGAATCAGAAATAGCGTGAAGTAAAACATCTGCGTCAGAATGGCCTAAAAGTCCAATGCCATTATTCTCAATTTCAACCCCACCAAGAATAAGTTTTCTTCCTTCAACAAGTTTATGAACATCATATCCATGACCAATTCTCAACATAGCTATTCACCTCTTAATTTAAGATAGTTTTCAGCAAGTTCAACATCTTCAGGTGTTGTAATTTTTATGTTTTCGTAATCACCTTCAATGAATTTAACAGTTTTTCCGAAAGCTTCAATAAGCATACAGTCATCAGTAAAATCCTTGCTGTTTTCTACGGTATTTAAAGCGTCAAAATACAATGATTTATCAAAAATCTGTGGTGTTTGAATAAAGCGCAAATATGCCCTGTCAGGTGTTGCAATTATTTCATTTTTGTCGTTAACTTGTTTAACTGTATCTTTAACTTTAACTCCGGTTGCAGCCGCACCATAAATAATAGCTTCTTTTAATGTATCAAAAACTACTTTTTCGGTTATGAGAGGTCTTGCGCCATCGTGAATTGCAACAAAATCTGCGTTTTCTGATGTTGATGTCACACCATTTAAAACACTCATTTGGCGAGTTTCTCCACCTTTAACAACATTGGATACTTTTTTTATTTCATATGTTGCAACAAGGGATTTTACATCATCAATGTCACTTTCACGAGTAACAATTACAATTTCATCAATAAATTCTGCTTTTTCAAAAACACTTAAAGTATGAACAAGAACGGGCACACCTTTTATTTTCAGGAATTGTTTGTTAACTCCACCCATTCTTGTGGAATTCCCTGCCGAAACAATCACGGCAGAAACATATTTATTTTCTTTTCCCGTAACATTCGACATAAAATCTCCCCTTTTATATTAAGGCTTCAACAGCAGCAAGTTTTGCACAAAGGCAGAATACATCCATAGCTTTTGCTAAATCTTCAAGAGATGGGAATGTAGGTGCAATTCTAATATTCTTATCCTCAGGGTCAACACCATAAGGATATGTTGCACCAACAGTTGTAAGAACAAGTCCTGCACCTTTGCAAAGTTCACCAATTCTTTTTGCACTGCATCCCACACAGTCAAAACTGATGAAATATCCACCTTTTGCCTTAACCCACTTACCAATGCCAAGCGGTGCAATTTCCTTTTCTAATTTATCAAGAACAAGTTGGAATTTGGGTGCAATAATTTCTGCATGTTTTTCCATATGTGCTTTTATTCCGTCAAGATTTTTGAAATATTTAACATGACGAAGCTGATTTAATTTATCGTAGCTGATTGTTTGGAAATTAAGTCTTTTCTTAATTTCAGCAATATTATTGTCAGATGCAGCAACAGCAGAAACTCCTGCACCCGGGAATGAAATCTTTGATGTAGATGTAAATTCAACAAAATAATCCTCTGTGCCATGCTCTTTACACGCATCAAAAATATTCATAAGCACATCGGGAGTATCAGTTAATTCGTGAATAATATAAGCGTTATCCCAAATGACTCTGAAATCCTTTGCGGCAGGTTTTAATACCGCAAGAGCCTTAACTCTTTCGTCACTATATGTTACACCGTTTGGATTTGAGTATTTGGGTACACAGAACATACCCTTAACCATTGGGTCTTTAACAAGTTCTGCAATTTTTTCAACATCAGGACCAAATTCATCCATTTCAACTGAAATCATTTCAATGCCAAAAAATTCAGTAATTGCAAAGTGTCTGTCATAACCCGGTGTGTTACAGATAAACTTGACTGTACCCTGTTTATTCCAAGGGTCACATCCGGCAACACCTAAAAACATACATTGATTGAGATAGTCATACATAAGGTTAAGACTTGATGAACCACCAACAATCACATTTTTAGTTTCTACCTGAAGTAAATCTGCAAAAAGTTTTTTGCATTCTGGAATGCCATCAAGAACACCATAGTTTCTGCAATCAAAACCATTTTCAGCCTTGCTGTCATCAACAGTTAACACTGTGCTCATCATATCCATTGTAATATCAAGTTGGTCGGCTCCCGGCTTACCACGGGACATATCAAGAGATAAGCCAAGTGATTTTATTTCCTCATATTTATTTTCTAACTCACTTTTAAGTGAAACGAGTTCTTCTCTACTCATCTGATTATAAAGCATAGAATATCCTCCAAATTAAATTTCGATATATTATATAGTATTAACAACAATTTTGCAAGTGAATAATAAAAAAACTGCATTTTACTCAAATAATATATAAAATTTAAGTCTATTTTGAATAATTTGTCAACAAAAAGTGCAATTATTTGTACTTTGGAAGTATTCTTGATAGAATAATAGGTTTCATTCCTTCTATTCTTTCGACTTCTTCGAGTAAAGTATTTTTTAAAATAGCTTTAATTTTGTGATATTCTTTTGATTTAATCAAATTATTCTTTTGTGCCGGGTCTTTCTCGTTATCATACAAATAATCTTCAAAATACACCCTTGATGCTGGTGATATAATCAATGGCGAAGAGACAGAATATGTATACTTTTTTGTTCTGATTGCTCTGCCACACTGACTTTCACTAATCTGAATAAATGCACAATCACTTTCACCTTTATTTTGTATTGCTGTGCCTTGATAATATTCAGGAACATCGATGTCAGCAAAAGACAAAATTGTTGGTGGCAAATCTGCAAGACTAACCATCTTTTTCTCATGCCTTCCTGCTTCAAAACCTTTTCCTTTGATTACAAGCGGAATATGAATTGATGCGTCATGACAACTTCTCTTATACTCCGAATTTCTTGTTTTAAAATGGCAACCGTGGTCAGAAGTATAAATAATTGTAGTATTGTCATAAATTCCCTTATTCTTGAGTGTATCAATAAGTCTACCTAAATTGTCGTCAAGACTCTCAATAGCAGCAAGATAATCGGGATATTGCTCTTTATAGTTGCCCTTTAAAAAAGATAAATCCTCTGGAATAGGATAGTTTTTATATTTATTAACCTTGTCCTTTGGTCCTTCAAATCTTTTATGGTCATTTTGATGATGTGGCTCGAGCTGAGAAATGAACATAAAAAAAGGCTTGTCTTTATTATGATTTTCAATATATTCTATTGCAAAATAATTTATTCTATCGGCACGATAACCTTCAAATTCGATTTTATTACCTTTCTCATCAAATACATATCCATCATATCCATGAGATGTAAATTCAAGTACATCTGCACCACGAAAATACTTATATCCCCAAAGACGCTTTTCAGGAATTGCTGTATTTTCACATTTTATATTCTCTCCGCCATTTTTTCCTGATGCAAGATGCAGTTTACCTATATATGCGGTGTCATAACCGTTTTCATTAAAATAATCAGCTAAAGATTTTGTATTATCAGGTAAAGGAATTCCATTAATATGGCAACTACATTCCGTTGGATATACTCCCGTCTGTAAACTTGCTCTTGCAGGACCGCATACCGGTTGACAGGTGTAACAATTTTCAAAAAATGTTCCTTCTTCAGCAAGAGCCATAAGATTAGGCATTATTTCATTATTTACGGTGTCATATCTCTGTTGGTCAGAAAAATAAAAAATAATGTTTTGTTTCATTTTTTCTCTCCCTTACTTTATACAAATCATTATATCATAGCATGAAGATTTTACAATGTATTATTGAAAAAAATAGTATTATGTGTTAAGATAATTTGAGAATTAAAAGGAGATTACACTATGGAAATTTTAAAATTAAATCCCGTTTTTAAAGATTATCTTTGGGGTGGCACAAAACTTCGTGATGAATATGGTTTTGAATCAAATCTTGAAAAGCTTGCGGAAGGTTGGATGCTTTCTTGTCACAAAGATGGAGAGAACACTGTTTTAAATGGTGAGTTTTCAGGAAAAACATTAACAGATGTAGTAAAAGAAAATCCTGATTTCCTTGGTGAAAACGGAAATAAATTTGAGTATTTTCCTATTCTTATTAAACTTATAGATGCAAAAGGTGATTTATCTGTACAGGTACATCCTAACAACGAGTATGCTATGCGAGTAGAGAATGAATATGGGAAAACAGAATGCTGGTATATTCTTGATTGTGATGAAGATGCAGAATTGATTTATGGTTTTAATAGAGAAATCAGCAGTGATGAGTTTAAAAAAAGAATTGCTGATAATACATTCCTTGAAACAGTTAATAAAGTTAAAGTAAAAAAAGGTGATTTATTTTTCATTGAGGCAGGTACTCTCCACGCTATCGGCAAGGGAATTCTACTCGCAGAAATTCAACAAAATTCTAACACTACATACCGTGTCTATGATTACGGCAGACTTGGCGCAGACGGAAAACCAAGAGAGTTACATATTGAAAAAGCAATTGATGTTACAAACTGTACCACACCTACTCGTTCCATTAAACCTGAAGGAGAATTGATTATTGGTGATGGATTCACAACACAATTGCTTACAAAATGCGACTTATTTAATGTTGAAAAAGTATCTGTTACAAAGTTATTTACTTCAATTGCTGACGAAAAATCATTTGTATCCATTCTCGTTACTGATGGCGTAGGTACAATTGATGGATTAGAAATTAAAAAAGGAGATAGTCTGTTTATTCCAGCCAATTATGGAAGATTTACCGTTAAGGGAAATACAGAAATTATTATTACACGAGTATAATGAAAAAAAGAACATTTACAGGAACAAAAATCGCTTGCTACACAGGATATATTGTTCAAGGTATAATTAACAATATCGCACCCCTGCTTTTTGTTATATTTAGCGATAAATTTGATATTTCACTTGATAAGCTTGGTTTGTTGATTACAATTAATTTTGCAACACAGCTTATTGTTGATACTATCTCAATAAAATTTTCGGATATTATTGGATATAAAATACTTGCCGTTGTTTCACAAGGAATTGCCTTTATTGGACTTGCTTGTCTAGGAATACTGCCAAATATAATGGAAAACATATATCTCGGTATTGTTATTTCAATTGTGCTTTCTGCAATCGGTAGCGGAATTACAGAAGTAATCATCAGTCCTATTGTTGAGTCAATTCCAGGTGAAAAGAAAACTGCGGAAATGAGCCTTCTTCATTCATTTTATTGTTGGGGACAAGTTACTGTTGTATTGCTCACAACGATAATGATTAAATCGTTTGGAAATGATTTGTGGTATATTGCTCCTATACTATGGTCAATTATTCCACTTGTTAACACAATTAATTTCATAGGTGTACCAATTCAACCTAACCTAACAAAAGAAGAAAAAACTCCTTTTATTAAACTCTTGTTTTCAAAACAGTTCATTCTTTGCATTATTATAATGATTTGTTCAGGCGCATCCGAAATTGGAATGTCACAATGGTCGTCGTATTTCGCTGAAACAGGACTAAAAGTCAGCAAGATGACTGGTGATTTATTAGGACCTTGCCTTTTTGCAGTGCTTATGGGTACGGGACGAATGATTTTTGGATTTATTGGTGAAAAAATTAATCTCAAGGTTGCTCTTTGTTTTTCAGCAGGATTTTGTGCATTGTGTTATTTAGGTACATCATTTATTGTCAGTGCAGTTATTTCTTTGCTTGTTTGTGCATTGACAGGCATTACAGTAAGTATTATGTGGCCTGCAACACTAAGCCTTGCAGCAAGGCTATTCCCAAAGGGTGGCGGTTCAATGTACAGTATCCTTGCATTATCAGGTGATACGGGCTGTACAATAGGACCTTGGTTTATTAGTTTTATGTCATTACAATTATCACATGGTGTAGACACCGGTGAAGCTTTAAAACTTGGTCTCGGTTTTGGTGCAATATTCCCTGTATTAATGATTGTCGCAATATTAATGTTACAAATAAAAAAACCTATTGACAAAACTAGTGACAATGCTATAATAAAATCATAAAATATATTAGTTGTCTTCGGGGCGGAGTGCAATTCTCCACCGGTGGTTAAAGTCCACGAGCTGAAAAGCTGAATGGGTGAAATTCCCATACCGACGGTATAGTCCGGATGAAAGAAGATGTAATAAATACAATTACACTTGCCCTGCTTTTTTTTAGCGGGGCATTTCTGTTTGATAACTAATCAGAGTGAAAGGGAGATTTATATGTCAAACAAAAGAAAAATAAAAGCATTTAATTTAACTATTACTGCCGTTATGACTGCTATTGCATCAATTATTTATATGGTATTTCCTGAAATAAACATCATTCCAGGAGTCAGTTATATGAAGATTGATTTTTCTGACTTTCCCGCTATTCTAACGGGTATTGTTTTTGGACCAATACAAGGTATTTTAATTGAAATTGTAAAAAATATTATTCACCTTACAAGAACAACTACAATGGGTATCGGTGAAATAATGAATGTTGTAATGGGCACAGGAATCATTCTTTCAATGTATGGTTTTACAAAACTATTTTCAAAGGTATTTAAAGAGAAAAATTTTTCCGCAAAATCATATATAATTTCTTCAATAATTACAATTTGCATTACAATAATTGTTGGATGGTTGGCTAATATTGTGTTCACACCAATATTCTATAAATTAATGGGTATTCCACTTGTATCAGAAACATACTGGGCAGGTGTGTGGGGCTCAACTGCACTAAATGCTGTAAAAGCAACCTTTAATGTAGTACCTTTCTACCCTGTATATTTAAGTGTTGAAAAAGCTGTAAAAAAATATACAATGTAGTTGACATTGTAGTTTTTTGTGATAAAATATATAATAATTGAATATATCCCTTATGCAGAGTGGTGGAGGGTCTGGCCCTATGAAACCCGGCAACCTGCTTGTTGCAAGGTGCTAATTCCTGCGGATTTTCCGAGATATAAGGTTGTTTTTAAAAGCACCCTTATTATGGGTGCTTATCTTTTTGGAGGTTAAAACTATGGCAAAATTTTTATTTACATCTGAATCTGTTACAGAAGGACATCCCGATAAAGTCTGTGATGCCATTTCTGATGCGATTTTAGATGCATGTATGGAACAGGACCCTATGAGCCGTGTGGCATGTGAGACTTGCTGTTGCACCGGATTTGTATTGGTAACAGGAGAATTAACAACAAAGGCACAGTTGGATATTCCTACTATTGTAAGAACTACAGTGGATGAGATTGGATACAACCGTGGCAAAATCGGTTTTGATGCGGATACTTGTGCTGTTATGGTTGCTTTGGACAAGCAGTCTGCGGATATTGCTATGGGTGTAGATAAAGCATTAGAAGCAAAAGAAAACAGAATGTCTGAAGAAGAAATCGAAGCAATCGGTGCAGGTGATCAGGGTATGATGTTTGGTTATGCAACAAACGAAACACCTGAATTTATGCCCTACCCTATTTCCCTTGCCCACAAGCTGGCACTTCAGCTTACCAAGATTCGTAAGGATGGTACATTAACTTACTTAAGACCCGATGGAAAGAGCCAGGTATCCGTAGAATATGA
>CALEJF010000036.1 GCA_937898625.1 uncultured Clostridia bacterium
TATGGAGAAATCCCCAATGTTTCCGACAAGAAGTTCTTTACGAACTCTATGCATGTTCCTGTTTGGAGAAAGATGAACCCATATGAAAAGATTGATATTGAAGCTCAGCTTACTGGTTATTCTAGTGCTGGTTGTATCACCTATATTGAATTGGATTCCACGGTAAAGAATAACTTGGAGGCGCTAGAGGACATTGTTAATTATGCAATGGATAAGGATATCCCCTACTTTGCTTGCAATGTTCCAAACGACACTTGTATGAAGTGTGGTTATACAGATGAGATTGCAGAGAACTGCCCTATGTGTGGCGGCAATGAAATTCAGAGGTTGAGACGAGTGACTGGATATCTAACGGGAGATTATACTACTGCATTTAATGAGGGTAAGCAAGAAGAGGTAAATATGAGAGTAAAGCATTATGGAGACAATCTGTAATGAGATATGCACAAATAACTCCGTTTGAAGTTTGTAATGGAAAGGGAGCTGGTGTCTCCCTTTTCACTCAAGGATGTCATTTCCATTGCAAAGGATGTTTTAACCAAGAAACTTGGGATTTCTGTGGTGGCAAAGAATGGACTGAAGAAATTGAGAACAAGTTCTTTGAACTAATAGACAGACCATATATTAAGAGGGTTGCTATTCTTGGCGGCGAACCACTTGCTAATGAGAATGTATACGATGTTTATAATTTAGTTTGCAAGATAAAAGATAAATATCCTGATAAAAGTATTTGGCTTTATACGGGATATAAATTTGAAGGTATTTTACGCCCAGTAGTAACAGATGACTTTAATCCAAAAAGAGACCAGCTTCTTGACCATCGAAAAAAAACCGTAGAAATGTGCGATGTTTTAATTGATGGCAGGTTCGTAGAAGAATTAAAAGACTTAACATTAAGGTTCTGTGGAAGCAGTAATCAGAGAATCATAGATATTCAAAAGTCTTTAAAAGAAAATAAAATAGTCTTATATAATTAAAGTTATATAAAGGAGAAGAATGAATGAATAGTAGAGGATTTGAAGTTGTAATCGACGAAAAGAGAAAGACGACTGGCGAAATCACATTGCCAACAGCAGGTTCAAGCAAAGCTATGGCATATGATTTTTATGCAACAGAAGATTTATTGGTTCATCCAAATGCAATCGCAAAAGTATGGACTGATGTGAAGGCGTATATGCAAGATAATGAATGTTTAATTATTAATGTTCGTAGTTCTATGGGTGGTAAGTGGATGCTTGCAAATACACAAGGGTGGATTGACGCAGACTATTATTCCAACGAAGGCAATGATGGCAACATCGGTGTTTTCTTGTTGAATATTAGTGGTGAAAGACAAGAAATTAAGAAGGGTGACAGAATTGCTCAGGGAGCTTTCTTTCAATTCTTAGTAGCAGACAATGGCAATACAGACAATGTAAGAACTGGTGGTTTTGGTTCTACAAATAAGTGAAAAATATTTAAAATTTTTCAAAAAAAGGTATTGACATTTGTTTTAAGATTTAGTATAATACATACAGTCGGTGAACACATTTGTAAAACAAAAAAAATATTTAGAAAATTTCAAAAAAAGTATTGACATTGTGTTTTGGGCATGATATAATACACACAGTTCAAAAAGGTAAAGAAAATAAAATTAAATATTGGCTATATAATCTATATAACTAATAAGGTTATATAGCCAGATATGACTCGTTAGCTCAGCAGGTAGAGCAACGCCCTTTTAAGGCGTGGGTCTAGGGTTCGAATCCCTAACGAGTCACCAAATATACTCCGTTAGCTCAAAGGTCAGTAGCCTGCGACTTATAATCGCAAGATTTGGGTTCGAGTCCCAAACGGAGTACCAAAAATAATCCTACAAATGAAGTGATTTGTTATGAATAAATACAAGGCAATTAAAGTTAACGGAAAGAAAATTGACGAACATCGTTACATTATGGAACAGCATCTTGGACGGAAGCTAAGAAGCGATGAAGTGGTTCATCATAAAAATGGTGATAAAAGCGATAATCGTCTTGAAAACTTAGAACTAATGGATTTGGCAGAACATTCCAGAGAGCATCAAACTGGTCATTCTCGTCCGCAGTATGGGAAAAGAAAGTTTACAACAGAAGCTATAGATTACATACTTAAAAATTATAAAACTGGCGATTCTCAATTTGGTTCTAGGGCATTGGCTAGGCATTTTAATGTTAGTCATTCTACAATTTTAAAGCTAATTAATAATAATGGTTATGTAAGTTAATTATTAATACGCCGCTGTGGTGGAATAGGTAGACACAAGGGACTTAAAATCCCTCGATAGCGATATCGTACCAGTTCGAGTCTGGTTAGCGGCACCAGTCACATTAAAGGTGTTAAGCACATCGCAACGACAAATCGGAAAGACGGTTGACAGTAGGACAGACTACACAACATCTGGATGTAGCTCAGTTTGGTAGAGCGCTTGCTTTGGGAGCAAGATGCCGCAGGTTCAAGTCCTGTCATCCAGACCATTGTATAAAGTCGCTGAAAACAGCATTTTACAGAGCGATTTACTCGCAATAGATAATTCAGAGACGCTTGCCGTCATATAGAGATAATGCTGATAATCTAAGCGACTTTATACAAAACAAATTAAGGAGTTTTCATTATGGCGAGAACATCATCTAAAATCGTAAAGACAATTCCTTCTTCTGAAACTGGAACAAGAACAACTTGTTTTACAAAGCCCAATGATTCTGGCGATAAGTATCTTATTACCAATAATCCACTAAAGGAACAATTTACTCTTTGGAAGTGTCTTGAAGATGGGTTTGAAAAGATTAAAATTTCTGACAATCCTAGAGATTTTGACGATATAATTCCTTATGATGAAATGTAATATGCAGGATTAGCTCAGTTGGAAAGTAGCAACTGCCTTCTAAGCAGTAGGTCATTGGTTCGAGTCCAATATCCTGTGCCATATGTCGGTATGCTGGAATTGGCAGACAGGACGGATTTAGGTTCCGTTGTCGCATGGCGTGTGAGTTCAAATCTCACTACCGACACCAAAATTTTGGAAGCAAGGCGTGTCCACCTCTGGGCACACAGTAACAGCCTGTAAAAATAAATATTGGGGCGTGGTGAAGCGGTCAAACACATCAGACTTTGACTCTGACATACGAAGGTTCGAATCCTTCCGCCCCAGCCATATGGCGCATTGGTCAAGCGGTTAAGACACTGCCCTTTCACGGCGGTAACACGGGTTCGAATCCCGTAGGTGTCACCATTAAAAAAATAATAAATAAATTTATAATGATTGGAGACTTAAATTATGAACACTACAGAAAATGCTATTTTGAATCTTGAGTACAGAATTCACCTTCTGACTATGCGTGACCCCGTTGGTAATCATCGAATTGTTCAGAAGCTGAAGCGTAGACTGAGAAATTTGCAGAAGTAATTTAACGAACATCTGGTTTAAGGAGAACAACAATGATAAATACGGTTAGACTAAGATGTACTATAGGCTGGCTTGGTATTTTGTTACCTTGGATTGTAGCATTGCTACTTAAGTCAATTCCGCCGTCTATATCTGAAACTTATTATACATATGAGGCTGGAGCGGTGTTCCTTATAACACTAGGTTCGGCAAGCTTTCTGCTTTTTTCTTATAAGGGGTATGAGAGAATTGACGATGTAATAAATTCTATTGCAGGTTTATTTGGTTTGTTAATTTGCTTATTTCCTTGTGAGTCCAGTCTTGAATATGTTGGCACTTTCCAAGTTCCAGTAAAGGTAAGTATGTTAATACATTACACTTCCGCTGTTGGATTTTTTAGTTTGCTTGCAGTTAACTCGTTGCTATTGTTTACAAAGAGCAGTGGACAGATGACTAGGAATAAGAAAATTAGAAATATCATTTACCGAGTTTGTGGTCTTGGAATGGTTGGCTCATTCTTAATTCTTTTGCTTCCTAAGTTTAATATTAGAATTTGGTTAGTTGAGGCAATTGCATTATTTTTCTTTGGTATTTCTTTTCTAACCAAAGCAGACTATTATCCTTGGTTATTTGCAGATAAGAAGTAATACATAAAATTTCACAGTGCCTATAACACATAGACACTGTATATGCCACTATAGCTCAGTTGGTAGAGCAGGTGATTTGTAATCATCAGGTCGGGGGTTCAAGTCCGTCTAGTGGCTCCAGCCCCTTGATGCAGCAAGGTTTATAGATAGTATGTTGCGCTGTTGCTCTAATGGCAAGGGGTTTCAGCAAAGAAGCTTAAAACTGCATTGGAAGCTTTCTGTTAGCCGAACTAAAAATTCGTATACAGACAGTGCCGACTGCTGCTTAGTCGGAGATATCTGGAGGGGTACTCAAGTGGTTGAAGAGAGTAGTCTTGAAAACTTCTAGGCGAGTAAAATCGTGCGTGGGTTCGAATCCCACCCTCTCCGCCAAAGCACCCTTTTGATAGTTTAGTGGCGCTTTATAAATAAATAAAACTATCATATATGCGGTTGTAGCTCAATTGGTAGAGTCCTTGCCTTCCAAGCAAGTTGTTGCGAGTCCGAGTCTCGTCAGCCGCTCCATAGTAAAAAATAGACACAACATACAGTATAAAATAAAACAATTAAATACTATATGTTGTGTCTAAACAGCATTTAAAATCTACATTTTAAGGCGGTGGTCAATATATTCATAAATATAGAAGATATGTTCGAAATGCATGAAGTCATATTTGAAGTCTACATAGAAGATAAGCTAACAAACAGACAGCAGATGCAAGCACCAAAAGAAATGTTGATGGCGAACTTTCTTCAAACAGCAAAACAAATTCAAAATGACAAAAGACCTATTAAAATTAAAATGATTAGACAAGAAACTATTTGGGATGAATTTGAACAGATACAAAAAGTTTTAAACAATGAAATTGAGTTAAGCAATAGTGCAATGACTGCTTGGGAAAATAGCAAAGAGAATAGTTGTTGATAGGTGTGTAATATATGATTTACTATACAAATGAGTGTGTAAACTGTGGTCTACCGTGCCTTGGTAGGTCTTGCAAATATAATAGAGTGATGCATTCTAAATGTGAATTTTGCAAAGAAGAAGATGTAAAGTTATACCATTACAACGGTTGGGAAGTATGTGAAAGTTGTCTTTTAAAAGAGTTTGAAGTAGTAGAAGGAACCGAAGAATGGTATTAACAATATTTTGGGGAACTTGTTTCTTGCATATAAGAGAGATAAGTTCCCCAAAATTCAAAGTAGGGATTAAATTATGATTGGATATATATTATTAGCACTGGTTAAGATTTTCGACAATGTAATTCTTACATTCAAGTCGATATCTACATATAAAGAACAAAAAATTATTTCTTCTATATTAGTAGTAATTTCTCAGTTGATTTTTTATCTGGTAATCGACCAAGTAATCAGCGACAACACTTTAATGGCAATTATCATCGTTTCCATTTCTTCTGGCGTTGGCAATTACATTGCCTTTGCAATTAGTAATAAATTCAAAAAAGCAGCTAAATGGACATTCGTAATTACATCATCTAACAAACATGAATTAGAGGTCTTTTGTGACTATTTAGTTGAACACAAAATCAAATATATCGTTTGTAACGGATACAACAGAAGATGGGATGAAACTATTAATGTAATGGTATTTAGTAAGAGCAAAAATGAAAGCAGATTAATAGAAGGCTTCTTGGCAACTACAGAAAGCAAATATTTAAAGGAGATAATTTAGCAGATGAATAAGGCAGACAATTATATTAGGGAGCAGATTGAGAGAATCCTATCATATGGCTATAAAGACGAGAACCCTCGTCCTAAGTATACAGATGGCTCTCCTGCGTTTACATACTCTATCAATGGTAATTTTAGAAGCTATGATTTATCTATGGGCGAGTTTCCGATTACTACGCTAAGACCTATTGCATGGAAGAGTGCAATCAAAGAAATTCTTTGGATTTATCAAGACCAGAGTAATGATTTAAACACGCTCAGAGATAAATATGGAGTTAACTACTGGAATGAATGGGAATCAAAAGACATTCCCAATACAATTGGCATTCGTTATGGCGAAATTGTTCGTAGACATAAGCTAATGGATAAGTTACTTGACGGTTTAATTAACGACCCGTTTGGTCGCAGACATATCATTGACTTATATCAATATACGGATATGAATGAATCTGATGGTCTTAATCCTTGCGCTTTCTGTACAATTTGGAATGTGAGAAATGGTGTAGATGGCAAATATCTCGACTTATCTTTAATTCAGAGAAGCGGAGACTTAATGGCAGCTTCTTGTTCTGGTGTCAACGAGGTACAATATGCCGCCCTACTCATGATGGTCGCAAGACATTGTGGTTATAAAGCTGGAGTTCTTTATCATTATGTTGCCAATGAACAAATTTATAATAGACATTTTGAACAGGCGAATGAAATGCTTCGCAGGTGGAGAAGAAGAGATTGCTACGAAAATGGTAATATGTTCGAACAGAGTTTCGGACGGTATAAGAATCCAAGGCTTATATTAAATCTGGGTAAACAAAATTTTTATGATTTCACTATCGACGATTTTACTATGGAAAACTATGAACCTATGCAGCCACAATTAAAACTTGAACTTGGCATTTAAGGAGTTGTTTTGTAATGATTGTATTGGTTGGAGAGAGCGCATCTGGTAAGTCCAGTATTGAGAAGTATCTTGTAGATGTTTACGAATATAATAAGATTGTGTCGTATACAACGAGAGAACCACGGGAAGGTGAAGTTGATGGTATAGATTATCACTTCATTACAGTTAAACAATTTAATACATTAAAAGAACAAGGTTTCTTTGCAGAAACAGCAGTATATAATGATTGGAATTATGGTGTTGCCAAAGAAGATTGCACAGACAATAAGGTGGTAGTTCTTACTCCACATGGTTTGAGGCAAGTATCTAAAATTAGAGATATCAATGTAATTTCGTTTTACATTAATGTTCCTCGCAGAGATAGACTTATAAAAATCTTACAGCGTGGAGATAACATCGAAGAAGCATATCGTAGAAGCCTGTCCGATGTCGGTCAATTCGATGGAATTGCAGACGAGGTTAATTATGTAATTAATAACAATGGGTATGGATATTCGGTTAAGCAAATGGCTGATGAAATCTATAACATAGTCAACCCAGCTTTTTAATTTATAACTATTAAAGTTATATTGTTAATGTTTATATTTATTGACATTAACACCATTTGTGTCAATATTTATTGACATTATAAAACTGAGATTTTAAGAGGTTATTATGGATTGTAAATATATGTTACCGTGTGGTAGATGCGATAAACACGGGGAACCGTGTGAAGCGCTTGTAAATAAATTTAAAATACTACAAGAAGAATGCGATAAATATAAAAAAGAGCATTGCAAACACAAATGGCGCTTAATTGGATACGGTATATCAAATAATGGTGATATTACAAAATATTATTATCATTGCTATAAATGTAATGCTAAGTTTGAATCTGAATACGAGTTTAAATTTAAGAGGTAAGAAATATGAGTACATATGCAATAGCTGATGCAATTAATAAATTCGCAGAGAACTTCAAATATGCAATCAGTGAAAAGAATAAAGTTGAAAAAGAAAAGCTTGCATTTGAAAAGGAAAAGTTCGAGTTTGGTAAACAACGATTAAACGCAAAAGAACACAACAATAACAGAAGAAATAATTCTGAGTGCGAACACGATTGGCGAGTTGTTGGTTCGGTTCAGGGAACTGTGGCAATGTACAGAGTATTTGTATGCCCTAAATGTGGAGCGCAACAGACAGAAAAAACAATAAAGGATAGCAATGGTACCTGTCATATTTACCTAATAGACGAAACAAGTAATTAAACTTAAATTTTAAGAGGAATAAACTATGTTTAATAAAAATAAACTTATAGAAGAAAAAGAAGAAAGAATCCAAAAGGCATTAAAGATTGCATGGTCATATGGTCAAATTGACGGTTCGCACCATAAGGCTTGGGTTATTGACCAAATGGTAAGAGCTTTATGTGGAAGCGAAGAAGACTATGCAGAATGGGTAAAAGAATATGAAACTCCTGTAGGATATAACGAGTATTTCGAATGGGATACTGGTATTGCTCCGTAAATAAATAATGCATAAACTTTACCTTGCTGGATATACTTAATAACAGATGTTGACATCAATGGCTGCTCGTACATCCAGTAAGGTAAAGCAAGGTAAAAAGAACCCCTGTAGGAGAAATCTTACAGGGGCTTAATAATTTCCATACTAAATGACATTATAAGGATACTAAAGGTTGTTTTTATTATACTAACATAACAACTTAAAATCAATGCTTTAATAAATATCTTGCTAATTCTAAGTTGTCCACCAAATTTTCATGGTCTACTGCAAATTCAACTTCAATACCTTTTGTTTTAAATTCGTTTACAATCTTATAATACTCAGTTTCATTTCTGCTAATACGAGATGGATTCATAGCCATCAATACATTGCAATCTTTTACATCGTCAAGATTGTCTGTTGCAAAAGCAACCTTATATCCTCTTTCAACTGCATGTAAATGACAAAGCATTTCTTGCATTTCCTTTTTATCACCACGAACATAAATTACAGCAATTGGCTTGTTGTTTGTCATGATGTTCCAACTCCTTATTGTTTGTTAAATTCTTTTTCAAATGACTCAAAATCTTTGTAAATATCTTTTGCTGAAAACAAATCGCTGATATCACTTTTGCCAGTAGCACTTTCGATTCTTATTCCTCTTGCTTTGAACAGCTTATAAGTCTTAACAAATGTCATCTGTTTGCGGCTAATTCTTGAAAAATTTGCAACTAATAACACATCACAAGATTTTACATCTTCAATATATCTTGTTATACCAACAACTTCATATCCTTTGTCTTTTGCGTACATTCTACATTTTAATTCTTGCGCTGTTTCTGCTTCTTCGTCATGACCTCTAACATAAATTACAGCTCTTTCTGGTCTACCTCTTCTAATATAATGTGTAACATTTATTTTATCCGTCATGATGCTCCATCTCCTATTCAAGCGTTTTGATAAACTCAAAATACTCTCCCATAGACATTTCTTTGTACATCTTTTTATATTGTACAAATTTATCAGCATTATATCTCTTTTCTAAAAGAGTACTTAAAATTTCTTCCATTGCCTCTTTAACTTCTTCAATCTCAAATTCTGTTGCAACTGTTTGAAACAGGCTTTCTAAATGAGCATATCTTTTAGCAAGGTCAAACAACTCTTTATCGCTATTCATAAATCTCACCTACCTGAAAGTTTAATATGATACAAAGTTACCACAAGGCGTTATACCTTGCGATAACTTTGCCAAAAATATTTTCACTTCCTTTTACACTGTGATGTGCTATAATCATTGTTAAACTTAATCAATCTAATCTACCGTGAATATTCTTTTTACGAGGGAAAGACCGTTGTAATTTGACGGTTGATAGGCGGTGTAGCACCCCAGTAAAATTCCCGTTATAACCTCTATCCATACGACTGAACGGCGTATGGATATGAACGGTCACTTTCTCCTTACTAACATCAACTCTTTCTACAAAGGTGTTAATCATAATTCTCTTGAACTCGTCATCAGACTGGTCATAATCGTTCTGAACATCTTCAACATATTGAACAATGAACTCTTTAATATCTTCTGGCGTAATATCTTCTGCGTCGAAGATATTTTTTCTTTTTTCTAACTCATCTTCGATTTGATATCTTCGTCTTGCTAATTCTCCATTTTTCTCATCGAGCATTTCTTTACTCATATTACCATCGATATATAAATCTCTTAATCTTTCTTGTTTCTTATCGATTTGTGATAACTCTTTTTTGAGTTGAGCAGTGGATACAACTGGTGCGTCTCTCATTGCTATAATCTCTTCAAAAGCAACTTGGGCAATTTGATTAAGTTGCTCTTCATTCATAACAACACTCATTACTGATTGAAGAACTCTTGGCTCAACCCAATCCTTATTGAGAGCTGGGTTTTTACAACCATTTTTCTGTTTTACTTTGCCAATACATTGATAATAGTAATTTAGTTTACCATGTTTATTCTTGTGTCCATTTGAACGCTTAGAACCATTGGCACAAATTCTGCTACCACATTCTTCACAATATGCTTTCCCAGTTAAATAGTAAAAGCGTTTTTGTGTTCTCTGTCTAGCTTGTGCCTTTTCACTTGATTCTTTACAAAGTTCTTGAACTTGATGCCAAAGCTGTTTATCAATTGGATGGTCTTTAATAATCCCATCAAGACGAACTGTTTCTTTTTTGTCTATTGTGTAGACATAGTTACCAATATACTTTTCATTCCTTAAAAGGTCATAAAGTGTACGAGTATTAAATGGCTTACCACGCTGGTTGCGATATCCTTCTTTGTTAAGTCTTTCGCAAATTTCTGTTTTAGGATATCCTTGTACATACTCTTCGAAAATGCGTTTGACAATCTTTGCATTTTCGTTTGGCACATAATATCCATCTTCATCAAGAGAATATCCGAACAGCACTTGTCCGCCAGCGTGTTTGCCTTTTAATGCATTTTCTCTAAGACCTTTCCTTACCTCAGCAGCAAGGTTAGCAGAGTAATATTGGTCAATAGTTTCAAGGAAGCCCTCTAACAATTCGCCCTCTGGTGTATCATCAATCTTCTGAGATACAGAAACAACTTTAACATCTATATCTCTTAGTTTCTTTTTATACAACGCACTATCAAATTTGTTCCTCGCAAAACGGTTAAACTTATGAACCAAAACATAATCGGCTTGAATATGACCTTTCAATAACTTGTTAATCATATTCTGGAAGTCTTCACGGTCATCTGTTTTACCGCTCTGTGCTTCGTCTGTAAACTCTGCTACTAACTCAATGTTCTCTCTTTCACAATACTCACGGATTGCCCTTAATTGAGCGTCAATACTTTCTTCACGCTGATTGTTAGAAGAGAAACGAGCGTAAGCAACTGCAACTTTTCTTCTGTTATCCCTTATTATCGTCCTTGTCATACTCGCCATTAGATACACTTCCTTAGATGATTTATTGCAAAACAAATAGTTATACTACATAAATCACCTCTTTTCTTATAACCTTTTTAATTAGTGTCATAAGTCAACATCACCTCCTCTTAAATATATACTAACACAATAATCAGAATAAGTGAAATAAAATGATTCTATTTACCTATTGA
>CALEJF010000037.1 GCA_937898625.1 uncultured Clostridia bacterium
GACAATAACACTGTGCAAAGCACAATAAAACTGCGAAGCAATATCACTCGCCGTATGACGAATAAAACTGCCGAGTGTCCTTACGAACACTCGGCTATCGAGCTGGGGTTAATTTTTATATATTGTGATTGAAAATTATTCTGCGTCAGCAGAGTCTGTTTCGCCATCAATGGTAAGATTCTCAAGTCTTTCGCGACGTCTTACCTCAAGGTCAGCGAGCATTTGCTCTTTGAACTTACCGTCAACATTGAAGAACATAAGAGTTACACCGTAAAGGAAACGAGCAATTGCAGGGAGTAAGCAGAATATTGCCCAGAAGCCGAGGAGTGTTTTGTGGTTTGATTCAGGAACAATGTTACCAAACTCGTCCTTGCGAGCAACATAACCAACTGCTGAAATAACAACACCTGAAAGAAGCTGTGTAATTGAGTTTGCAGCTTTACCAAAGTAGTTCTGAACAGTCTGAACAAGAGCTTCGTTTCTCATACCTGTTTTCCATTCGCTGTAGTCGTAAACGTCACCTTGAAGAACAGCACCTGCAACATTTAAAAGCTGGTTTGGAAGACCACAAATTGTAAGGCAAAGTGTGAGAACAGCAAGGTTAATTACAGCATTTTGACCCTCCCAGTCAACAAGGAAGCCTTTGCCATTGTTGCCGAAAATACCGATAAGGAATGTTCCTGCATAAGCGATACCTGCAAAGATACCGGATGCGACAGCAACTTTTTTAGCACCAAACTTACGAATGAGTTTAGGAGCAAGCGGAACCATAATGTAATTAGGAATACCTGTGAAAAGACCTGCGATAGAACCGTGAGCAACGTTCTTTGAGTTGTGCATCCAGTAAAAGCTTTCACTTGCAACACCAACTGACTTGAATCCTGCAAAGAAACCTGAAAGAACAAGTATGAACATTGGTCTGTTCTTGAAAACATTTTTGAATGATTCAATAACGCCAACTTCCTTCATCTGTTCACGGGAAGCAAGAGGCACTCTTTCACGCATTGCAGAGAAGCCGTAGAACGCAGTAAATGCAGCGATTACTGTGATAATAACAGCAAATCCTGTGTAAATATCCTGCATACCGATTTTGTTGTCAGTAGCTTTTGGAAGGAACCCAACAAACATTGATGCGATTGATGGAAGAAATACACCAAAAAGGTCAGCAAACTTTGATGTGGCAATAAGATTGTCACGCTCATTGTTGTTTGGTGTAATGTTATAAAGCATAATCGTCCAAGCACCAAAGTATGACATACCAAGGTTATAAACGAAAATCGCAACAATAGTCCAGATAACTTTTTGCCATTCGTGAACAAGGAACGACGGAGTTGTGAAAAGCATTACCATTGCTATTGCCCAGAATGGGGTAGGAATAACAAGCCATGGACGAAGACGACCCCAACGAGTTCTTGTACGGTCAATAATAAGACCGGAAATTGAGTCGTCAACCGCGTCGTAAATTGATTCAATGAACATAATTACACCGTATGTACTACCTGACATTCCAAGGAAGCTGATAGCAAAAAACTGACGGAATGCGTTAACATACTGGCTTAAGTTTTTCTGTCCGAATGATGTAAGAAGATAAGCGGCAATTTCTTTAGGACGAAGATATCGTCTGTTGGCAGCAGAAACTTCGCTGTTAGCTTCTTGAGAAACAGTTGTGGTTACATTGTTTTCCACTTTTCAATCACGCCTTTTTAAAATAGTCATATATATCCAATATATAAATACAAATATATCATAAAACAGTTGAATAATCAACCGAAAAAATAAAAATAATGCAATTATTTGAATTTTAAGGAATAGGCAACAGCCAATTTGTCGCATCTTTCGTTTTCAGGATGCCCTGCGTGACCTTTTACCCATTCAAATTCGTATTCGTGTTGGGACAAAAGAAATAAAAGCCTGTCCCATAAATCAGGATTTAAAGCAGGTTTTTTATCTGCTTTTTTCCAGTTGTTTGCTTTCCAACCTTCAGCCCATCCCTTTGTGATTCCGTTTACAACATAGGATGAGTCAGAATAAATCTTAACCTTGCATTTTCTGTTCAATGCTTCAAGTCCGTTAATAACAGCAAGGAGCTCCATTCTGTTGTTGGTGGTTTCTTTTTCGCCTCCTGAAAGCTCCTTTTCAACTCCGTTACAGCGCAAAATTGTACCCCAACCACCGGGTCCCGGGTTGCCTGAACAAGCACCATCAGTAAACATTTCAACATAACTTAATTTTTCCATAAAAACCTCTGTGAATAATTGAATAATATTAATATAAAACTAATTTTATCACGAAATTTTAACTTTAACAATATATATTTTATAAAGGTTGTTTTCCTTGACAATAATAAGAAATAATAGTATTATATAATGACAACTATATTGAGATATTATGGGTAATTTTAAGCATTTTACGAATTTATCCGTTACATATATTTGAATAAAAAATCCATCTTACAAAAAAGGAGGAAAATATGGCTAAACAAAAAAACAGTAAGAATGTTCAGACAAATGAAACAAAACAGAAAACTACAAGCAGTAAAAACAAGCCGACAAAGAGTAAAAAAGGCTTCTTGAATAAAAAAACAACACAAAAGAAATCAACTACAAGTAAAGTATCAAAAGAGAAAAAGGTGAAGAAGGAAAAAGCACCAAAAACACCTGATGTAGGTGTGAGAATTGCATTCTTGGGCGGACTTAATGAAGTTGGCAAGAATATGACACTTTATGAGTGTGGCGAGGATATGATTCTTGTTGATTGTGGTCTTGCTTTCCCTGAGCCTGATATGTTGGGCGTTGACCTTGTTATTCCTGACTTTACTTATGTAGAGCAGAATATCAATAAAATAAAGGGCATTTTTATTACTCACGGTCATGAGGACCACATTGGTGGTCTTGCATACCTACTTCAAAGAGTGAATATTCCCGTTTATGGTACAAAACTTACAATTGGTCTTATTGAGAATAAACTAAGTGAGCATAAAATTCTTGATATTGCAAAACTCAATGTGATTAAACCAAAGGATAAAATAAAACTTGGTTGCTTTGAGGTTGAGGCAATTCATGTAAACCACTCAATTCCTGATGCATTGGCTCTTGCCATAGGTACTCCTGCAGGACTCATCTTGCAGACAGGTGACTTTAAAATTGATACAACACCAATTGATGGCGATGTAATTGACCTTGCACGAATTGCAAAGCTTGGCGAAAAAGGTGTTTTATGTCTTCTTTCCGACTCAACTAATGCTCAAAGACCGGGTTATACTGCAAGTGAGCGTACAGTTGGTGAATCCTTTGCAAGGTTATTCCAAAAGGCGGACGGTAAACGCCTTATTGTTGCTACATTTGCTTCAAATATCCATCGTGTACAGCAAATTATAGATGTTGCAAAGTCTGTTGGCAGAAAAGTTGCTCTTTCAGGCAGAAGCCTTGAAAATGTTGTTGAAACAGCATCAAAGCTTGGTTATCTCAATGTGCCTGAGGGTATATTGGTGAGTATTGATTCAATTTCAAGGTATCCACACGACAAACTTGTTATTATTACAACAGGCAGTCAGGGCGAGCCTATGTCTGCTCTTTACAGAATGGCTTTTTCAGAGCACAGACGAGTTGAAATCGGCACAGGCGACTATGTTATTATTTCTGCAACACCAATTCCGGGTAATGAAAAAACTGTTGGTAAGGTTGTTGACGAGCTTTTAAAGCGTGGAGCAGAAGTCGTTTATGAAAAAATGTATGATGTTCACGTTTCTGGTCACGCTTGTCAGGAAGAACTTCGTTTGATTATGAGCCTTGCAAAGCCAAAATTCTTTATTCCTGTTCACGGTGAACAAAAGCATTTAAGAAGCCACGCACAACTTGCAGAAAGTATGGGAATAACCCCTGGAAATATTTATATTGCAGACAACGGTAAGCAGGTTGAACTTACAAAACGCAAGATGTCTGTTGTGGAAGATGTTCCTGCAGGTAAAGTTTTTGTTGACGGTTATGGTGTGGGCGATGTTGGTAGTGCTGTTATCCGTGAAAGAAAACGCCTTGCGGAAGACGGACTGATGATAATCAGTGCAGTTATAGAAAAAGATACAGGAATGTTGGTTTCAGGTCCTGACATTGTTTCACGCGGATTTGTCTATGTAAGGGATTCTGAACAGCTTATAGCAGAGGCAAAACTTGTGGCACAGATTGTAATTGATGAATGTGTCCACGAGGGTATTATTGAGTGGGGAACAATACGAAACAGAATAAGGGACGATATTTCCCGACTTTTATACGACAGAACCAAGCGTAATCCAATGGTGATTCCGTTAATCAATTCAATATAATAATGATGCTTATGAAAAAAACAAATGAAGGACGAATTAAACAAGTTTTAAAAAATATTGTAAAAGCATATCCGATAACAATTCCTGCAACTGTTATTTGTGTTGTGCTTAGCCTTGTTATGTTCAAATATAATAAGGTAATAGCAATTCTCGGACTTGTCCTTACTTTGTTACTCATATTAGTCAGCCTTTTTATCAGACTTGTATCAAAAAGAAAATTAGAAGACATCGTCAATGCGTTAAACAGTAAACTTCTTATAGCTGATGAGGGTGAGGGACTTAAAAGTTTCCCGTTACCTGTTGTGCTGTTTGACGATAATGATGCAGTTGTCTGGTACAATAAATTGTTTTTTAGAAACTTTATCGAAAACGGTTTATATGAAGGTAATGATGTGAAGCAGTTTACCTCAGGTAATGGTGTAAAGGCTATAAACGATGGTAATCCTATTGAATGTTCACATGGCAAAAAAAAATATACTGCATATCCGAGTGCCGTTAAATATAATGGTGCTGATTACCACGCTTTGTATTTTGTTGATGACACTTTGCTTAAAAAATACAGGTCTGCATATATGGCGACACGACCTGTTTTTATGATTATAAATCTTGATAGCGTTGATGATACCTTAAATGATTTCCGTGATAGTCAAAAATCAGAAATACTTGGTGACCTTGAATCAATTATTGAAAAATGGTTTGGTGAGTACAACTGCATTTTAAGAAAAGTGCAGAATAACAGATACCTTGTATTTGCTGAAAAAGAGAATTTGATAAAAATGATGGAAAATAAGTTTTCCATTTTGTCCCAGGTCCGTGCATATACATACGAGGGAAAAACTATAGGACTAACACTGTCAATAGGTGTGGGACTGGGTGAGAATCTTCCTCAATGCGAAAAAATTGCACGAAAAGCTCTTGATATGGCAATGGGTAGAGGTGGCGACCAGGTTGCTGTTAAGCCACATAACGGAGAATACGAATTCTTTGGTGGCGTTTCAAAGGGTGTTGAAAAACGAAATAAAACAAGAACAAGAATGATTGCATCAGCAATTAATGAGTTAATCAATACAAGTAACAATGTGCTCATAATGGGTCATCGTTTTGCGGATTTGGATGCCTTGGGTTCAGCGGTAGGTGTTGCAACGATTTGCAAAGCCTTGGGCAAGGATGCGAAAATCGTAATGTCTTCAAAAACAACTCTTGCTATGCCACTTGCCAAGCATCTCATTTCAAATGGGCTTGATAATCTTTTAATCGAGCCTGACGATGTGGACGAATATCTGGGCGAGAAAACATTGTTGGTGATAGTTGATACTCACAGACAGAGTTTCCTTGAAACTCCCGAATTATTTGATAAGGTGGATAGAATTGTTGTTATTGACCACCATAGAAAAACTGTTGACCATATAAATAAGGCAGTCATTTTCTACCACGAGCCATATTCGTCTTCTGCATCGGAGATGGTTACAGAGCTTATCCAGTATATCAATGTTGATGTTCCGGTACCAAAAGCTTGTGCAGAGGCACTTATGTCGGGTATTACCCTTGATACAAAGAACTTTGTAATGAAAACAGGTGTCCGTACTTTTGAGGCAGCGGCATATCTTCGTTCATTAGGTGCAGATACAGTTGCGGTCAGACAATTGTTTGCAAACAGTATGGATACGCAAAAGGCAAAGAGTGAGGTAATTAAGAATTCAGCAACATATAAGAACTGTGCTATTGGTATTGCTGATGAGAACATTGAAAACATAAGAATTGTTGCAAGCCAAGCAGCAGATGAACTTTTGAATATTGATGGTGTAAACGGCTCATTTGTATTATTTATGACGGGCGATACAGTTAATATTTCAGCCCGTTCATATGGCGACATCAATGTTCAGCTTATAATGGAAGAATTGGGTGGTGGAGGTCATCAGACAATGGCTGCAGCCCAACTTCAGGGAGAAAATATAGAAAATGCAATCGCACAACTTAAATGTGCAATCGATAAAATCGTGTAAAGTGAGGAAAATACAATGGATGTTATTTTGAAAGCAGATGTTAAAGGTTTAGGTAAAAAAGGTGAAAAGGTAAAAGCATCAGACGGTTATGCTCGTAATTTCCTTTTCCCAAAGGGACTTGCAGTTGAGGCAAATGCACAGAGCCTTACTGAACTTCGTAACCGTGAACAGTCAAATCAGCATAAAATTGATGTTGAGGTTGCTGCTGCTAACGAGTCAAAGGCAAAGTTGCAGGGTAAAGTTATAAAAATTACTGCAAAAGCAGGAAATAACGGTAAACTTTTTGGTTCTGTTACATCAAAAGAAGTTGCAGCAGAAATCACAAAGCAGTTTGCGGTTAAAGTTGACAAAAGAAAAATCTCAATGGATGATATAAAAACTTTTGGTTCATTTAAAATCGAAGTAAAACTTTATACTAATATTGTAGCCGAAATGACAGTAATGGTCGGCGAATAATTGGAGCGAATAATATGGAAAGCAATTTAATGGCTTCTGGAAATTTAAATTTGCCTTATAGTCTTGATGCAGAACAGGCAGTTTTGGGTTCAATTTTAAAAGACCCCGAGTGTCTGCCAACTGTTTCAGATATGCTTAAGATAGACCATCTCTATCTCCCACAGCACAAGGCAATTTATACGGCAATTCTTAATATTGATACAATGGGGGGCAGAATTGACCCTCTTGTTGTGCTGGAAGAATTGAAAAAGGAAGGCGTATATGACGATATCGGCGGTAAAACATATCTTATGAAAATTGCCGACGCAGTTCCTTCTACAAAAAATGTGGAGTCATATATTAAAATAATCATTGAAAAGTATTATCTTCGCACTTTGATGCTTACTGCTCGTGAAATTCTTGAAAAAACAAGTGACGGAACAGAATCTCCCGACCATCTTCTAAATTTAGCAGAGCAGAAGATTTACGATATCCGTCGTGGTAAGAATGTGTCAGGTCCTGCAAAAGTCAGCGATATTATTATGTCCGATGTTTTTGAAAGGCTAAAAAAACTTGGCAGTGCTGACCCACAGGAAAAAGAAAAATACATAGGTATCCCAACAGGTTTTTCATATCTTGATAAGGTTTTGGGTGGTGGTTTCCACCGTTCAGACTTTATTGTTATCGGTGCTCGTCCCGCTATGGGTAAAACAAGCTTTGCCCTCAATGTTGCACGAAATATTGCAATGAAGGGCAGAAAAGTTCTTTTCTTCTCGTTGGAAATGTCAAAAGAACAACTTGCACAGCGAATTATCTCTACTGAGGCAAGAATTATCAGTAATAAATTAAGAACAGGTGATATAACTGATTCTGACTGGGAAAAATTAGGACTTGCCCTCCAAAATCTTGTTAATTGTGAACTTTATTTTGACGACCAGGCAAATATCAATGTTAACGAGATGAAAGCCCGCGCTCTTCGTATGAAGGATGTTGACTGTATTGTAATTGACTACCTTCAGCTTATGTCAGGCACAAAGCGTTCGGAAAACCGTGTAAACGAAGTTTCTGAAATTACTCGTGGACTTAAAATGATGGCAAAAGACCTTAATATTCCTGTTGTTACTTGTTCACAGTTGTCCCGTGGCGTTGCAAAGAATTCAAATGACCATCGCCCACAGATGACTGACCTTCGTGAATCCGGTACAATCGAGCAGGATGCTGATATTGTTATTATGCTTCACCGTGAGGATTATTACAAGAATAATGAGGAAGATTCAGATACAGAATCTGCAAATATTGCTGAGGTTATTGTTGGTAAAAACCGACACGGCTCAACAGAAACTGTTAAAGTGGCATGGAATCCTGAATTTACAATGTTCTCAACACTTGAAAGGATAAAAGATGATAGATAAGGTTATTAAAACAATAACATCGCATCGGATGATTCCAAAGGGTAGTACTGTTGGAATTGGACTTTCAGGTGGAGCAGATTCAGTTTGCCTTGCACATATACTTTTGAAAAACAAGGAAAAACTTGGAATTAAAGACTTAAAAGCAATACATATTCATCATGGTATCCGTGGTGACGAGGCGGACAGGGATTTGAAATTCTGCCGTGATTTCTGCAAAAGAAATAACATTGAGTTTGCTTCCTACAAAGCCGATATTCCAAGTGAAGCACAAAAAACAGGGGAGAGCATTGAAGAATGTGCAAGACGCATCCGATATGATTTGTTTGCAAAGTCAGGTTGCGATATAATTGCTACTGCACATAATTTAAACGATAATATTGAAACTTTTATCTTCAATTTATCCCGTGGTGCATCTCTTTCAGGATTATGCGGAATTCCTTATGTAAGAGATATTTATATAAGACCGTTACTTGACTCAACAAGGGCGGAGATTGAGGGGTATATCGAGGAAAACGGTTTGGAATTTGTTACTGACAGTACAAATTCAAGTGATGATTATACAAGAAATAAAATTCGTCATAATATCATTCCTCAGCTTTTTGAATTAAATCCGTCATTTGACAAGGCATTCTCAAGATGCAACGATTCCCTTAATGCTTCAAAGGATTATATAACGAGTGTTGCAACTGATTTATTAGAAAAGTCCCGTTGCAACGGATATTACGATTGCAGTATTTTTGAAAAAGAGCATAGCGCATTAAAAAATCAGATTGTTTCCTTGATTTTAAAAGAAAATAACGCAAAAAACATAAGCCGTGAGCATATAGACGCTGTTACAGGAATTATGGAAAACGGCGGAAGCGCAGATGTAGGTGGTTTTGTTACTGTTAATGTTGAACGCAAAAAAATGTTTTTTGGCAAAGTCTCCGAAACAGAATATTTTGAAATCGAGTTTTCTCTTAATAACAAAAAAATCGTAACACCCTATGGTGAGTACGAAATCAGCTTTTATTCACAAAAAGATTTACAAAATGTTAATAAAAAAGATATAGAAAGTTTTATAGATTACGATAAAATATCAATCGATGCGATTTTCAGAAATCGTCGTGATGGGGACGCTTATCAGTTGCCCAAAAGACCCAATAAAACGTTGAAAAAACTTTTTAATGAAAATAAAACCGAAAATCGCAATCGTGGTGAAATGTTGATACTTTCTGATAGTGAAGGTATTGTGTGGACGGAATTTTTTGGTGTTGC
This sequence comes from uncultured Clostridia bacterium, assembly GCA_937898625.1. Classification (GTDB taxonomy): domain Bacteria; phylum Bacillota; class Clostridia; order Oscillospirales; family Acutalibacteraceae; genus Fimenecus. Next base: position 9,426 of record CALEJF010000037.1, read on the forward strand.
AAATCGTTGTAAACCTGATAAAGACACAAAAATATATATAAAAATTTCAAAGGTGGGGAAAAATAATGATTAATGATATTGATAGAGTATTATTATCAGAGGAAGAGTTAAACGGAATAGTAAAAAGACTCGGTGCGGAAATAACAAATGATTATAAAGATAAAAACCTTGTGCTTGTAAGTGTGCTTAAAGGTTCAGTAATCTTTATGGCCGACCTTATGCGAGAGATTAAACTTCCTTGCACTATTGACTTTATGTCAGTTTCAAGTTATGGCGCAGGTACAAAAACATCGGGTGTTGTAAAGATTATCAAGGACCTTGATACTGATGTTGTTGAGGGTTCAGACTTACTTATCGTAGAGGATATTCTTGATAGTGGTGTAACACTTGAATATCTTATAAAAATTCTCTCTGCAAGAAATCCAAAGAGTATAAAAATATGCACTTTACTTGATAAACCTGAAAGAAGAAAAGCGAATGTTAAGGCAGACTATGCAGGAGCACAGATTCCCGATGCCTTTGTTGTAGGTTATGGTTTGGATTTTAATGAAAAATACAGAAATTTACCATTCATAGGTGCTTTGAAACCTGCGGTATATGAATAAACAGGAGTGAACACAAACTTGAAAAAAATTAACTGGAAAACACTAATTCCATATATACTTATTCCCGCACTTTGCATAGGTGTTGTTATGGCATATATGGGAGTCGAATCTAAAGAAAAGTTACAGTATTATCAGATTGTTGAGTATTTCGATAAGGGTCAGGTTGTAGAATATACTGTTAATATGAACAGTGGTGCTATGACCTATAAACTTAAAGATGATTCAAAGAAATACGAATATACTGTTCCTAATGTGAATATGTTTTATGAAGATATTCACCATATGGTGCGTGAGTATAACAAGGCAAACCCTGACGCGCCAATTAAGTATAATTATGAAGCAGGTACATCCAATTCCTGGTTGTTAAGTATTTTACCATCTGCACTTTTAACAATTGGTCTTGTTGTTCTTATGGCTGTAATGTTCAAGAAAATGAGCAGTTCAATCACAAGTGAGAACAATCGTGCTATGAGTTTTGGTAAGGCAAGAGTAAAGCGTGCTGATGACGAAAGCAAAAAGGTAACATTTAAGGATGTTGCAGGTGCTGACGAGGAAAAAGAAGAACTTACTGAAATTGTTGAATTCTTGAAAAATCCAAATGAATTTTCAAAGCTTGGTGCAAGAATTCCAAAGGGTGTGCTTTTAGTTGGCCCTCCCGGTACAGGTAAAACACTTCTTGCCCGTGCAGTTGCAGGTGAGGCAAATGCACCATTCTTCTCAATTTCAGGTTCTGACTTTGTTGAAATGTATGTTGGTGTCGGTGCTTCCCGTGTGCGTGATTTGTTTAAAGAAGCAAAGAAAAATCAACCGTCAATTATCTTTATTGACGAAATTGACGCAGTTGGTCGTCACCGTGGTGCAGGTATGGGTGGCGGACACGACGAGCGTGAACAAACACTTAACCAGTTACTTGTTGAAATGGATGGCTTTGGTGCTAATGAAGGCGTAATCGTTATTGCGGCGACTAACCGTCCTGATATTCTTGACCCCGCACTTCTCCGTCCCGGTCGTTTTGACCGTCAGGTAACAGTTGGATATCCCGATGTTAAGGGAAGAGAAGATATTCTTAAAGTTCACGCAAGAAATAAACCGTTAGCTCCTGATGTTGACTTGCACCAGATTGCTGCAACTACTGTTGGTTTCACAGGTGCAGACCTTGAGAATCTTCTTAATGAAGCGGCTCTTCTTGCAGCAAAGCGTAAGAAAATGGCAATTACAATGGATGAAATTGAAGAGGCAACAATGAAGGTTGTTGTAGGTAGTGAAAAGAAATCCCGTAAGATTTCCGAAAAAGATAAGAAGATTACTGCATATCACGAAGCAGGTCACGCTATCTCTTCATATTATCTTGAGAGTAAGGACCCTGTTACTCATATTTCAATTGTCCCTCGCGGAATGGCAGCAGGCTTCACTCTTTATACTCCTGAACAGGATAAAACACATATGCTCAAATCAAGAATGCTTGATGATATTGTGTCACTTTTGGGTGGTCGTGTTGCAGAGCAGATTATTTTTAATGACATCTCAACAGGTGCATCAAACGATATTCAGCGTGCAACAGAAACTGCAAGAAATATGATTACAAAATATGGTATGAGTGAAAAACTTGGACCAATCGCATTTGGCTCTGATAATGACGAGGTTTTCCTTGGTAAGAATTATACTCATACAAGAAACTATTCTGAAACTGTTGCTGCTGCAATTGATGAAGAAGTTGAAAAGATTATCAACAATGCTTACAAGAATGCAGAAACAATTCTTACAGAGCATATCGACCAACTTCATATTGTTTCTGAAGCACTTATTAAACTTGAAAAAATTGATAAAGAGCAGTTTGAATCCCTTATGACAACAGGTGCTTTGCCTGAGGAAAGGACTATTGAAATTGTTGAAAATACAGATGAAATTGTAGTGGAAGAAACTGTTGAAAATACTCAAACAACAGAAAACACCGAAAACGAATAAAACCCTATAAAATAAGGCAATAGAAATTCAACTCTGTTGCCTTTTTTCTTTATAAACTATTGATTTTTCAGTATAAATATTATACAATATGAGTTAATATTTTTCTAAATCAATCAGCAAATACATGGAGTGAAAGAAAGATGAAACTTAATGGCTCAGAGATTTTAGCAGAGGTTTTAATAGAGCAGGGAGTAGACACCATTTTTGGTTATCCCGGTGGTGCAGTCCTTAATATCTATGATGCACTTTATAAATATAGCGATAAGATTAACCATGTCCTTACTGCACATGAGCAAGGTGCGTCCCATGCTGCTGACGGATATGCCCGAGCAACAGGGAAAACCGGTGTTTGTATTGCAACAAGTGGTCCTGGTGCTACTAACCTTGTTACAGGTATCGCAACTGCTTATATGGACAGTGTACCAATGGTCGTAATTACAGGTAATGTTGGTAAGAGTCTTATCGGTCGTGATGCGTTCCAAGAGGTTTATATCACCGGTATTACAATGCCTATTACAAAGCATAACTATATGGTGCAGAATGTAAATGAACTTGCTGATACAATCCGTGAGGCATTTCGTATTGCAAACACAGGCAGAAAAGGTCCTGTCCTTATTGATATTACAAAGGATGTTACAGCCGCAGTAACTGAATTTGAAAGAAAAGAAAAAGTTGCTATTAAAGACGATACAGTTATTGATATGGACGAGCTTAATAAGGTTGCAGATATTATCAATAATGCAAAAAAACCTGTTGTAATGTTTGGCGGTGGTGTTGTTTCTTCAAACGCATCCGACCTGGCATTAGAGCTTGTTGAAAAAGCAAATATTCCATCTTGTCATACTCTTATGTCAGCAGGTGTAATCGGTTACAATAACCCACTTAACCTTGGACTTTTAGGTATGCACGGTGCTTATACAACTAATAAAGCAGTTGATGACGCAGATGTGCTCATAGCAATCGGTACTCGTTTTTCTGACCGTGTTGCCCTTGATACAAGTGATTTCGCAAAGAAAGCAACAATCATTCAGATTGACATTGACCTTAGTGAAATTAATAAGAATGTTACAGTTGACCACTATGTAATCGGTGATGTTAAAACAGTTCTTGAAAACCTTTTACCACTTATTAAAAAAGGTGACAGAGCAGAATGGCTCAAAACTCTCGATGAGTATAAAGCAGTTGATTATGCTCCACAGGACGACGATTCACAGATTTTGCCACATCAGTTAATTGGTACAATCTGCGATATGGCAGGGGAGGACACAGTTGTTGTAACTGATGTTGGTCAGCATCAAATGTGGGCTGCGCAGTATGTTCACCATGTTAATCCAAGAGGTTTCCTTACAAGTGGTGGTTTGGGTACAATGGGTTATGGCTATGGTGCTGCAATTGGTGCGAAAGTTGGCTTGGGAGATGCTAAAAAGGTTGTACATATCACAGGTGACGGCTCGTTCCATATGAACCTTAACGAGGCTTGTACAGCAGTAAGTTATAACCTTCCTGTTATTACAGTTATTATGAACAATCAGGTACTTGGTATGGTTCGTCAATGGCAGCGTTGCTTCTATGGTAAGCGGTTTTCCGCAACTGACCCACACCGTCAGACTGATTTTGTTAAACTTGCAGAGGCATTTGGTGCAAAAGGGTACTATGCCGAAACAATCGCAGATTTTAAAGATGCTTTTGCCGAAGCGCTCAAAGTAAATGGTCCTGTATGGATTGAATGCGCAATCGATAAGGACGAAAGAGTTTTACCAATGATTCCTGCAGGAAAAACAGTCAACGACATTATGATGGGCGACTGTGAAACCTGCCCAATGCAATGCGAAAATAAGAAATAAAACATAGTAAGGTGGAGAAATTCTCTCCACCTTTGTTTTTTTGACGGTTATACCAATTTGCACAAAAAAACTTTTTTTGTTGAAAAAAATGGTTAAATCTGCTATTATAAAATAAAAAGAGGTGTTATAAATGAAGAAAAAAGTATTATCAATTTTTCTTTCAATCTTATTAGTTTTTTCAGCAATACCTTTTATGAACATAAATTCGTTCGCAACCGATAATGAATGTTCAATCTATGGCCATAGCTTTGGTGACTGGGAAACAATACAGTATGTTACTTGTGCACAGGAAGGTATCGACAGACGTACCTGTACAGTTTGTGGTGTATATGAAGAGGAGATTACTCCTATAAATCCATACCACAACTTTGTTGTAATTGAAGATGTTCCTGCCACTTGTGTATCCGATGGATATCAAGTAATGGAGTGTGATATTTGTTTTTTTACCGACACTTTTGTAACTGAAACAGCAACAGGTCATACAGATTATAACAAAGATGAACTCTGTGACTATTGTGGGGAAATAGTACCTTCAACTTCAGGTAAATGTGGCGATAATCTTACATGGACATTTAAAGAATCTACAGGTGTGTTAACGATTTCCGGCACAGGTGCTATGTATGATTATAACACTAATAATCGCCCATGGGAAAAATCAGTGGAAAATATAAAATCTGTGGAAATCGGTTCGAATGTATCTTCAATAGGTAATTATGCATTTTATAATTTTGAAAATCTTACAAGTATCACGCTTCCTATCATTCTAACTTCAATTGGTGATAGTGCTTTTGACATTTGTAATAGTCTGACTGATGTGTATTACGCAGGCGTTGAGGAAGAATGGGATGCTGTCATAATTGGAAACAGCAATCAGCCACTTCTCGATGCGACAATTCATTGTAAAATTTTAGATTCAGGCACATGTGGTGATAATCTTACATGGGCATTTGATGAAAGAATAAACACACTTACCATTTCAGGTACAGGTTCTATGTATAATTATGATTATAATAATCGTCCGTGGGAAGATTATGAGAAATTGATTGAAAAACTTGTTATAAATGATGGTTTGACAACAATCGGTGATTATGCATTTTACGGTTGTCCTATCACAAGCAATATAACAATTCCTGATAGTGTAATCACAATTGGAGAAAGCTCATTCTCGTGCTGCGAGTTCAACCGAGTAATAATTGGCAATAGTGTAACAACAATCGGGGATGACGCATTTAGCGTATGTAACCTTCTTATGAGCATAACAATTCCGGAAAGTGTAAAAACAATTGGTGACAGCGCTTTTTACAGTTGTACGAGTCTGCATAGTGTGTACTATACAGGATTTATGCAGGATTGGAATAACATTACCATTGGTAATAATAACAGTTGTCTTCTCAACGCAATAATTCATTATAAAGAAACCGACTCAGGTGTATGTGGCGATAATCTTACTTGGGTATATGATGAACCAACAAGCACACTAACTATCTCCGGCACAGGTGCGATGTATGATTATAAATACAGCAATCGACCATGGGAAAACTATAAGGATGATATTAAAGAGGTTGTTATAAATGATGGTGCAACAACAATTGGTGATACTGCATTTTATGATTGCGAGAGTCTTCAATGTATAACACTTCCAAAAAGTATAACAACAATTGGTGATAATGTTTTTGTATATTGTACAAGCCTTGAAGAAATAATTGTTGACGAAAACAATGGAAGCTATTCAAATGATGAATATGGTGTATTATTCGACAAGGCTAAAACGATACTCATTACATACCCTGCGGGTAACACGATAACACATTATTTTCTTCCTGTTTCCGTCACAACAATTGCTGACAGGGCATTTCAATCCTGTAACAGTATTACAGATATTAACTATCCGGGTTCAAGTACCGATTGGAGCAAAATCTCAATAGGTAACTATAATAATGCTCTGGTTAATGCAACAAAGCACTACAACTATGTAACTTCAGGCACATGCGGGGATAATCTTACATGGGTATTTGATGAATCTACAAGCATATTAACTATTTCCGGTACAGGTGCTATGTATGATTATTGGAGCGGCAATCAACCATGGAGAGGTTGTGATGATTATATTAAAGAAATTGTTATAAAAGATGGTGTAACAACAATCGGTATATATGCATTTGGTTATATGGATAGCTTTACAAGCATAACAATTCCAAACAGTGTAACAATAATTGATGATTATGCATTTTATTTTTCCGGCAATATTGCAAATGTGACAATCCCCAACAGTGTAACAACAATTGGTAAGTATGCATTTCTTGCTTGTGATGGCCTTACAAACATAACAATCCCTGCCAGCGTAACCACTATTGGTCAAGATGCATTTAATATGTGCGACAACCTTACAAGTATAAAAGTTGACAGTAATAATAAAAACTATTCTAATGATGAATACGGTGTGTTATTTAATAAGGATAAGACTGTGCTTATTCGTTATCCTCAAGGTAACACGAAGACAAGTTATACAGTACCCGACAGCGTAACAACAATCAAAAGTGACGCATTTGAAAGTAGTAATAATCTTACAAGTGTAACAATCGGTAAAGGTGTAACTACAATTGTTTATACGATATTTGATAGTTGTAAAAACCTTACCAAAGTAACAGTTGACGGTAATAACAATTATTTTTCAAATGATGAATACGGTGTGTTGTTCAACAAAAATAAAACTACACTCGTATATTATCCTCAGGGAAACACAAGAACAAGTTATACAATTCCAAATACTGTAACAAAAATTGGTAATCGTGCATTTTATTCCTGTGATAATCTTACCAGTGTAGAAATTACGGAAAATGTAACAACAATTGATACTTATGCTTTTTATTCCTGTTGGGGTCTTACAAGCATAACCATTCCCGAAAGCGTAACAACAATCAATAGTGATGCATTTAACGCTTGTGTGAAACTTACCAGTGTAACAATTCTGGGTGGTGTGACAACAATCGGTCCGTATGCATTTAATGAAAGTCTTAAAACTGTATATTATTCCGGCACAGCAAAAGACTGGAGTGAAATTTCAATATCTGCTAATGGTAACGAGCCTTTACTTAGCGCAACAATTGTATACAATTATGTAGACCCTAATCGAAAGATTACAGGAACTTGCGGTGATAATGTTATATGGACATTTGAAGGCTCCACAGGCAAACTTACCATTTCCGGTCATGGTGCAATTGAGGACTATAGCACTGGTAATCGTCCTTGGCAAGACTTTAAAGACGATATTGAAACAGTCATTATTGGCGATGGAGTAACGGCAATTGGTATGAATGCATTTTACAGTTGCTACTCACTTTCAAGCATAACAATTGGAAGTGGAGTAACAGCAATTGATGACTCTGCGTTTACGTATTGTAGTTCCCTTGAGAGTATAATGGTTGACAGTAATAATAAAAATTATTTAAGTGATGAATATGGTGTGTTATTTAATAAAGATAAAACAACGCTTATTCGATATCCGGCATATAACGCAAAAACAGATTATACAGTCCCTGATAATGTAACAACAATCAATGACGGTGCATTTTGGCCTTGCATAAGACTTACAAGTGTAATAATCCCTAGTGGGGTAACTACAATCGGTGAAAGAACATTTTATCGGTGTGATAAACTTACAGATGTATATTATTTAGGCACAGAAGCACAATGGAACGAAATCTCAATGGGTAATTATAATGCAAGTCTTCTCGACGCAACAATTCATTATAACTACACTCCACCATTCACAGGCATAAAAGATAACCATTTCTACAAGGACGGTGTAATGCAAAAAGCATATCAGCTTGTAGAATTTGATGGAGATTTTTATTTCATCGGTGACAGACATGAAATTGTTAAAAACAAGAAGGTTTCACTCACCGAAGTAAGAATCAATGGTCTTACTTATGCGGATGGTTCACCAATTTTACCTGGTTCTTATGATTTTGATGAAAACGGTAAAATGGTGATGCGTGAGGGCATTGTTGGTAATAATGTATATAAAGATAATACCCAATTAAAAGCATACCAGCTTGTAGAGGTTGACGGCGAGTTCTATTA
>CALEJF010000038.1 GCA_937898625.1 uncultured Clostridia bacterium
GAATATGATGTTGCAGGTAAGAAGATTAAGGTTGCAGTAGCATCAGGTACAAAGAATGCAAAAGTTCTTATGGACCAGATTAAGAACGGCACAAGCGAATATCTCTTTATCGAGATTATGGGTTGCCCAGGCGGTTGTATTAATGGCGGTGGCCAGCCAATTCAACATGCTGTTGTTCGTAACTTCGTTGATCTTAAAGCTCGTCGTGCAGAAGCACTTTACACAGCTGATAGAAACAACGCAGTAAGAAAGTCACACGAGAATGAAGCAATCAAGACTCTTTATACAGAGTACCTTGGTAAACCAGGTAGCCATAAGGCTCACGAAATTCTTCACACATCTTATGTGGCAAGAAAGAAATATTAATTTCTCAAATAATTAAAATTGGACGGGGAGTGTATTTGGTTACATTCCCCGTCTTGTATTTTTGTGTAATTTATTGTATTATAATAGTATAATAAATAAAAACAAAGGATTATTATGATTAAAAAGATTATTGCATTATTGCTTGTTTTATCCGTGGCTTTTTCCCTTGCATCCTGCGTGGGAGAAAAAGAGGTGGAAGAAACCACAACACAGATACCAACTGTTAAGGTTTCAATTCCCGAGGGCTATACGCTATTAAGAATTTCGTGGCTTCTAGAAGAAAAGGGGCTTTGTACATCTGAGGAGTTTATAAACCTTGCACAGACATATGCTGAGTGGATTGATTTTACACAATATCCATTTTTAGAAGACCTGAAAAATCAGGAAAATGTATGTTTTTATCTTGAGGGCTATATTTTTCCATTGACTTATGATATTCCCGAAAACGCAACGGCAAAAGACATAATTTTAATGCTTTTGAACGGTACAAAAAAGGTGTTTAATGAGGAATTTATGTTAAGAGTAAGAGAAAGTGGTTACTCTCTTCACGAAGTGCTGACTTTGGCATCAATTATCGAAAAAGAGGCAAAACTTGACGACCAAAGACCAATGATTTCCTCCGTTATTCATAACAGAATAGCAACGGGAATGAAAATTCAATGTGACCCTACTCGCATATATTGTGACAAGGTAATTGCTTTGCAGTATCCTGAAAGAGTCAAAAATTTTACAAAATTTTATGATACTTACGAGTGCAAGGGCTTAATGGCAGGGCCAATCTGTAACCCGGGTATGGAGTCCATTGAAGCCGTACTCAATCCTGCAGACACGGAGTATTACTATTTTATTGTTGGTACAGTGGAACCTTACGAGGCAAAATACTCCAAAACATTTAAGGAACACGATGCTTTTTGGAGAGCCAACAAAGACAGGTTAACAGGAAAATAAAAAAATCCCTACTGAAAAAGGGCGGGTTTGTTAAGGGCAGAAATAATTAGCAATACAGTTGTGAGACGCGTTTTTATAAGGTGTCTCACATTTTTTTGATAAAAAAACAGACACTTTCGTACTGAAAGTGTCATAGTGGGTTATATACTTTAAGAAGAAGTATTATATTCTGAAATATTTTTTCGGTTAGTATTAGTGTTATTGCAAATTAAAATTTGCAGTGATATTTTTGATAAATCAAAAGTGATATTGAAACCTTACGGCTTCAGTGTTATTTTATTCGCTAAAACTGTCCGAAGGACAATAACACTGTGCAAAGCACAATAAAACTGCGAAGCAATATCACTCGCCGTAGGCGAATAAAACTGCCGAGTGTCCTTACGAACACTCGGCTAAGTAGGGATAATTTTTTACCATTTTACAATAAACTGCCAATTTTGAATATGAATTCATTTCCGGGTTCCAAGTAAACTTCAACACCACCTGAACTCGGACCAAAAATGAATGGGAGAGAGAACATTGAAATTAAGAAAAATACATATAAAACAATTCCCAAAACAAAGCCTATAAGAGAAGATTTACCATAAGCCTTTGCACTGACAGGCTTTTCATTTATATTTACAAGATAGAGAATAAGACCAAGAATAGGTACAAAGAAACAGATAAATTTTAATAAACCTGATGGTTTGTCGTCTTCTCTTGGAAAATTGGGATATGTATTTCCAAACGGAGCACCACACTTAACACAGATAACTGCCTTTGGGTCACAGGGATTACCACAATGCATACAGTATTTGCAAGGTGGGTTGTTTGTGTTGTTATAATTATAGTTGTATTGTGGTGGCGCAGGAGGAGTTTGTGCAGAGGGCTCAGCAGCAGGCTCTGCAACAACCTCATCAATTAAATTAGCACCACAGTTTGGACAGAAGGCAAGTGCGTTATCATTGTAAGTTGATTCACAAGCAGGACATTTTCTCATAATTCACACCTCTTTAAATTATATAAGTTACAATTAGATTTTATATTTATTTCTTACAAATGTCAACAGGAAAAAATAAGGACCTACCCTTGCGGATAGGTCCTGTTTTTATATGAAAACTTTTAATTAGTCTTCTTTTGGAGCATAGAGAGCCTGAAGACGAGTAAGGTGTTCATATCTTTCTTTTGCTGTTTCCTCAGCCTTAGCGAAGAGAACTTCTGCTCTTTCTGGGAATGCGCGTGAAAGTGATGAGTAACGTGCTTCGTTCATAAGGAAGTCACGGTAGCTTGTCTTAGCTTCTTTGCTGTCAATTGTGAATGGGTTCTTGCCCTGTGCCTTGAGAGCTGGGTTGTAACGGAACATATTCCAGTAACCGCAGTCAACAGCCTTCTTCATTTCAGCCTGGCAGTTAACCATACCACCCTTGATTGAGTGCATTTCACAAGGAGCATAAGCGATGATGATTGATGGACCATTGTAAGCTTCAGCTTCTGTGATAGCCTTAATTGTCTGGTTGTTGTCAGCGCCCATAGCAATCTGTGCTACGTAAACATAACCATAGCTCATTGCGATTTCAGCAAGACTCTTCTTAGCGATGCCCTTACCTGCAGCAGCGAACTGTGCAACCTGACCGATGTTAGAAGCCTTAGAAGCCTGACCACCTGTATTTGAGTAAACTTCAGTATCAAATACCATGATGTTTACATCTTCACCAGCAGCAAGAACGTGGTCAACACCACCGAAACCGATGTCGTATGCCCAACCGTCGCCACCGAAAATCCATACAGATTTCTTTGAAAGGTATTCTTTGTTTTCAAGAATGTCTTTCTTCATTTCGCAATCACAGTCAAAGCCTTCAAGAGCAGCAACAAGAGCATTTGTAGCAGCTGTGTTCTTTGAACCATCTTCAAGAGTTGCAAGGTATTCGTTAGCTGCTTCAACTACGTTTGCAGGAGTGTTGCAGTTTTCGAGAATAGCCTTAACGTCATCAATAAGGCGGTTTCTGATTGCTTTCTGACCAAGGTACATACCGTAACCGTGTTCAGCGTTATCTTCAAAGAGTGAGTTAGCCCATGCAGGACCGTGACCGTCTTTGTTTACTGTGTATGGTGATGTAGCAGCAGGACCACCCCAGATTGATGAACAACCTGTTGCGTTAGAGATGTACATTCTGTCACCAAAGAGCTGTGTGATAAGACGAGCATAAGCTGTTTCAGCACAACCTGCGCAAGAGCCTGAGAACTCAAGGAGTGGAGTCTTGTACTGGCTACCGATTACTGTGTTGTCAGCAACATCGTCTTTAACTGTAACGTTCTCAACCATGTAAGCGAATGCTTCTTGCTTGTAGTCCTGGCTTTCACGAGAAACCATCTTAAGTGAAGCTGTAGGACAAACGCCAACACAAACGCCACAACCCATACAGTCAAGTGGAGAAACTGCAAGTGAGTACTTGTAAACGCCCTTGCCTTTACCAGCCTTCTTGTCAACTATCTGAGCACACTCAGGAGCATTAGCAGCTTCTTCTTCTGTGAGAAGGTATGGACGGATTGTTGCGTGTGGACATACATAAGAACACTTGTTACACTGTGCACAAGTTGCAGCTTCCCATTCAGGAACCATAACTGCAACACCGCGTTTTTCGTAAGCAGCAGCGCCCTGTTCAAACTGACCGTCAACGTGGTCCATAAACTTAGAAACTGGGATTGAGTCACCATCCATCTTGCCTACTGGAAGCATGATGTTGTCAACCATCTTAACGAGTTTTTCAGCACCAACTGAAGCTGTTGCTTCTGCTGTGTCAACTGCGTTAGCCCAATCTGCAGGAACATCGATTTTAACGAATGCACCGAAACCTGCATCGATAGCCTTATGGTTCATGTCAACGATATCCTGTCCCTTCTTGAGGAACTTCATAGCAGCTTGTTTCATATAGCCGATTGCTTCGTCCTTAGGAAGAACATTTGCAAGAGCGAAGAAAGAAGCCTGAAGAATTGTGTTTGTACGCTTGCCAAGACCGATTTCAGCGGCAAGGTCAATAGCGTTAACTGTGTAAAGCTGAACATTGTTTTCAGCAATATATTTCTTTGTTTCAGCGTTAAGCTTGTTGCTGAGTTCTTCAGCATTCCACTGGCAGTTGATAAGGAATACACCGCCCGGCTTAACATCCTGAACCATCTTGAAGCCTTTTTCAACATAAGATGGGTTATGACAAGCAACGAAGTCAGCCTTATTGATGTAGTATGGGCTCTTGATTGGGCTGTCGCCGAAACGAAGGTGAGAAATTGTGATACCACCTGTTTTCTTTGAGTCATACTGGAAGTAAGCCTGAACATACTTGTCGGTGTGGTCACCGATAATCTTGATAGAGTCTTTGTTAGCACCAACAGTACCGTCACCACCAAGACCCCAGAACTTGCATTCGATTGTGCCTTCTGCAGCTGTGTTTGGAGCTGGTTTTTCTTCGAGAGAGAGGTGAGTAACGTCGTCGTGGATACCAAGTGTAAACTGACGAGCTGGTGTTTCTGCGTTAAGGTGTTCATAAACTGCAAAGATGCTTGATGGAGGTGTGTCTTTTGAACCAAGACCGTAACGACCGCCACAAACTTTTGCTGTTCTACCCATTTCGTTAAGAGCTGCGATTACATCAAGGAAGAGAGGTTCACCAATTGAGCCTGGTTCCTTTGTTCTGTCAAGAACTGCAATCTTCTTAGCTGTTTCTGGGATAGCTTCAACAAATGCCTTTGCTGAGAATGGTCTGTAAAGACGAACTTTAACAAGACCAACTTTTTCACCCTTAGCTGTAAGGTAATCAATAACTTCTTCAGCAACGTCACAGATTGAACCCATAGCAACGATAACGCGTTCTGCATCAGGAGCACCGTAGTAGTTGAAGAGTTTGTAGTTTGTGCCAAGTTTCTCGTTAACCTTGTCCATATACTTCTCAACGATAGCAGGAGTTGCATCGTAGTATGAGTTACATGCTTCTCTATGCTGGAAGAAGATGTCACCATTTTCGTGTGAACCGCGAGTAGCAGGACGTTCTGGGTTAAGAGCGTGCTTTCTGAATGCCTTAACAGCATCCATATTTGTCATTTCTTTGAGGTCTTCATAATCCCAAATATCAATCTTCTGAATTTCGTGAGATGTTCTGAAGCCGTCAAAGAAGTTGAGGAATGGAACACGGCTTTCAATAGTTGCCAAGTGAGCAACAGCACCGAGGTCCATAACTTCCTGTGTATTTGTTTCAGCGAGCATTGCGAAACCTGTCTGACGACAAGCGTAAACGTCTGAATGGTCACCGAAGATGTTAAGAGCATGTGAAGCTACGCAACGAGCGGATACATGGAAAACTGAAGGAAGGAGTTCACCGGCAATCTTATACATATTAGGAATCATAAGAAGAAGACCCTGTGAAGCTGTATAAGTTGTTGTGAGAGCACCTGCTGCAAGAGAACCGTGAACTGTACCTGCTGCACCTGCTTCTGACTGCATTTCAGCAACTTTAACCTGTGTGCCGAAGATGTTTTTTCTTCCCTGTGCAGACCACTGGTCAACGTAGTCAGCCATTGGAGAAGAAGGAGTGATTGGGTAAATACCAGCTACTTCTGTAAACGCATAAGATACGTGAGCAGCAGCAGTATTACCGTCCATAGTTTTCTTTTGTCTAACTATGGGTGTCTTGTTTTCTGCCATTTTTTATTTCCTCCTTAATGGAATTAAATATTTAATTAGTATGCATATTCATACATTATAAATAATAACACTTTTGAGCCAGAATGTAAATAGATTTAAACCTAAAAAATGACGAACTTTGATAAAAATTTAACCAATTTTTGTACAATTTGGTATGTGATTATAACTACCACTCAATAAAGTAGTTTACGAAAAGGGAAAAACCTAAAATTTATTGCAAAATATGGAACATCGTGATACAATAGATAATAAATAAAGAGTTGAGATGGTGATATTATGAATATTCGTCTTATAATTAAAAATTTGCATGCAGTGCTTTATGTTAATATGAGAAGAATTGTTATGCATAGATACGCTTTTGGACACAAGAAAGCGGATACAAAAGGAAAAGTATTGACATCTGAGCAGAAAAAAGCAATTAACAATTTTTATGCAAAGTATGGAAGAGTATCCCATATTTTCCATAATTTCTATACGGAAAAGACAGGTTTCTTTTCTGAAAAATATGTTCCTGACAATATCTATTACAATAAAATCAATATGTTTTATAGCGACCAGTTAATTGTAAAGTATATTGACAACAAATGCTATTACGACATTATGTTCCCTGATACTCCTCAACCAGTTGTCCTTGGCGCAAGAAAAGGCGGTTGTTGGTTTTTAGGAAAAGAACATGTTAGTTTCGAAAACTTTTTAGATGCTATAAGTAAAGAAGATGCGATTTTTATTAAGTCTGCAACCAATTCATCTGGAGGCGGTGGGGTAAAGCTTGTTGAAAAATCAGAATGCGAAGATTACAAGGGTGCTATAACTGCTATTGTTTCCAAAATCGATGTTGATATTGTTGTTCAGGCTAGACTTGCACAACACAAGGATATAGCAAAGCTTAACGAAACATCTGTAAATACATTGAGAATTCTAACACTGTTAAGAAACGGTAAAGTTAAAGTATATTCAAGTGTTATAAGAATTGGTAAGCCAAATGCTAAAATTGACAATTACAGTAGCGGTGGTATGTCTGTTGGAATAAATGAAGACGGAACATTAAAGGAATATGCATATTTCTTTAACGGTGACAGGATAACAAAGCATCCTTCGTCGGGAATTGAATTCAAAGGTTATCAATTGCCATCTTTTGATAAAGCAATTGAACTTGTAAAAAAGGCACATTTCTATGTTCCACATTTTAAAATGGTTTCCTGGGATGTAGCTATTAGAGAAGATGGTGAACCAATTCTGATAGAAGCAAATTTGACAGACGGTCAAATCGACTTGCATCAGTTATGTAATGGACCATTGTTTGGTGACGACACAGAAGAAATTCTTGACGAAGTTTTATTAAAATAATCTATATCGAAAGGAGTTTGGTATAATATGAACATAATTCTTTTTGCAAAGAATTGTCTGAATAACATGGTCATTTTAGGAAGAAATTATACTATGCATAAATATGTGCATCGTCGTGTTGACCGAGATACAAAAGCCATGGTGTTGGATAATAATCAAAAAAATGAGATTAAAAACTATTTTTCTGATTATGGAAAAGTATCATTAAAATTCCATAATTTCTATACAGAAAAGACAGGTAAGTATTACGTAAATTACATACCGGATGATATGTATTTTAATAAAATTAACAGATATTATAACGATTATCAGTTGTCAAAGGCAATTGACCACAAATGCTATTATACAAATCTTTTTGGTGACTTTAAACAACCAGAAAAACTTGCTGATAGGAAAGGCGAGTATTGGTTTGTGGGAAATCAGGTTACACCTTTTGAACAGATACTGGATATTCTTTGCCAGGAACCGGCTGTGTTTATTAAATGCGCAACTGAATCAAGTGGCGGAAGTGGTGTAAGATTTGTTGATAAAAAAGAATGTGAAGATTACAGACAACAGATAAAACAGATAGTTGAAAAAATAGATGTGGATATTGTTATTCAAAAACCTATTGTTCAACATAAAGATTTAAGTAAACTTAATGAATCATCTGTTAATACAATGAGAATCCTTACTGTATTAAGAAATGATGAGGTAAAAATTTATTCAAGCTTGCTTCGAATCGGAAAAGCAAAGTCAAAAGTTGATAATGGTGCTTTGTCTGTTGGAATCACTGATGATGGTAAGTTAAAGGAATGTGGATATCGTCTTACGGGCGAACGCTTTTTTAGTCATCCAGATAATGGAATGGTATTTAAAGATTATAAATTGCCTTCTTTTGATAAAGCATGTGAATTAGTTAAGAAGGCACATTTTTACGTACCACATTTTAAAGTGGTGTCATGGGATATTGCAATTGGTGAGGATGGCGAACCTATTTTAATCGAGGCAAATTTGACTGATGGTGAAGTGCTTTTCCACCAACTTAACAACGGACCTTTGTTCGGTGAAGATACAAGAGAAATTCTCAACGAAGTTTTTGGCAAATAATAAAAAGGTGGCATGAAGGATTATTCGTGCCACTTTTGTTTTAAGAAAATGTTTCAACACTTGACTAAATGCATATATTGTTATATAATGCATACTGATATTTTGTAAATATCTCTATATTTTTATTAAGGACGGTTATGTCAAATGGACGCAGACCCCGGGAGTATTATTTTACAGATAGTAATCCTATTCGCATTGATTTTTGTCAATGCATTCTTTGCAATGTCAGAAATGGCAATTGTTACACTCAATGACAATAAAATTGATAAAATGGCAAGCGAGGGTAACAAAAAAGCAAAACAGATTAAAAAACTTACAGAAAACACAAGTTCATTCCTTTCAACTATTCAGATTGGTGTTACCTTGGCAGGATTTTTAACATCTGCTACTGCAGCACAGTCTTTTGCAGGAATGTTGGCAGGTGCAATCTCAAAAACTGTAATTGTTGAGTACATTCCAATTGGAGTAATCAGTGGTTTTTCAACGGTTGTAATCACCTTGATTATGTCATATTTCTCACTTGTTTTAGGTGAACTTGTACCAAAGAAAATTGCAATGAACAAGCCTGAAAAAATGGCTTTTATGGCGGCACCGATTTTGATTTTTGTATCAAAGGTTACAAAGCCACTTGTTAGATTTCTTGCATTTTCAACTAACACGGTGTTAAGACTTTTCGGAATTGACCCTCACGCTGACGAAGAAGTTGTTACGGAAGAAGAAATCCGTATGATGGTTGATGTTGGTGGTGAAAAAGGCGTTATCGAAGATGTTCAGATTGAAATGATTAACAATATCTTCGAGTTCGATGATATTGATGTTGCAGATATTATGACTCATCGTACAGATATGGTTTGTGTTGACGAAGAAGAGCCATTAGCAGAAGCAGTTAAACTTTCAATTGAAAATGGTTTTTCAAGAATTCCGGTTTATAAGGAAGACCCTGATAACATTATCGGTATTGTATATATCAAGGATTTTCTTAAATATGTCGGCACAAATCTTCCAAAGACAAAAACTGTCAAGGATATGATGAGACCTGCCTATTATGTGCCCGAAACAAAGCGTTGTGGTGAACTCTTTACTGAAATGACAGAAAAACGAGTTCAGATGGCAGTGGTTATTGATGAATATGGCGGAACAGCAGGTATTGTAACACTTGAAGACTTGCTTGAATCCATTGTTGGTAATATTCAGGATGAATATGACCAGGAGGACGAAGAAATCTCAATCATCAATGACACAGTTTTTGAAGTTGATGGTATTACCGATATTGAAGAGGTTGAGGAGCATACAGGAAAGAAATTCCCTGAAGGTGATTATGACACTATCGGCGGATATATTATCAGCGTTCTCGGTTTTCTCCCTAAAGATGGCGAGATGAATGAAGTTCAGTTCGAAAATGTGAAATTCACAGTATTAAATGTTGAAGAACGAAGAATCAGCAAAGTCAAAGTTGAAATTCTTCCGATAGAAAAGAAAGAGGAAGAACAGGAAGAACGAAGATTTTTCAAACGAAATGAAGAATAAATCAACAATGTAGGGGCGATTCACGAATCGCCCGTTTCTTTTCCTCCCTCTGACGAGGGGGTGGCAACGCATTAGTGTTGACGGAGGCAGAGAAAATGCAAAAACAGAACTACCAAAAACAGCTTGATAAAATAATTGAGAATTTAGGGGATAGAGTGTCAACACTCCTTCTTCACTCTTGTTGTGCTCCTTGTAGTAGTTATTGCATTGAGTACCTTTCACAGTATTTTGAGATTACTGTACTCTATTATAATCCCAATATATATCCCGAAGCGGAATATGAAAAACGCAAGGCAGAGCAGAAACGACTGATTTCTGAAATGCAAACGAAACATCCCGTTAAGATGCTCGATTGCGACTTTGAAAGTGACAAATTCTATGAGATGGCAAGGGGACTTGAAAACTGCCGTGAATGTGGTGAAAGATGCTTTAAATGCTATCGCTTGCGATTAGAAAAAACGGCTCAGGAAACAAAGAATAATGGGTTTGATTATTTCACAACAACACTTACAATCAGTCCACTTAAAAATGCCGAAAAAATCAACGAAATCGGTAATGAATTGGCAAATGAATATGATGTTAATTGGTTGCCATCTGATTTCAAAAAACGAGAAGGCTACAAAAGGTCAATAGAGTTAAGTAAAGCCTTTAACCTTTACAGACAAAATTATTGTGGATGTGTTTTTTCGCAAAATGAGCAAAATAAAACGGACATCGTGTGATGTCCGTTGTTTTTATTCGTAAATATCAACCGCACCGCGGTTTTCAGTTACTTTTGCAACATAAGAAGCAACCTTTTTGTGTTCGGGATGAACCTTGTATTTTTCTAATTCTTCCTCGTTTTCAGTTTCAACAACTAGAAGTGCATCGAAATTTCTCTCACATTCAACTTGATTTTTAAGGAATGTGAGTTTTTTAATGTGTGGAATCATTGGTGGGAGAGCCTCAAGACCGTTTTTAACGATTTCGATATTCTCATCCTTTGTCTTACCCTCTGCATCTTTAAATTTCCACATTACGATATGTTTAAGCATAATAATCACCTTATATTAAATAATGTTTTTGCGTTTTTATCTGTCAAATCAAGAATTTCCTGTGCTGTAACTCCACGCAATTCTGCAATTTTTTCTGCTGTGTACGGAATATGCAAGGAATAACATCTTTTACCCCTAAATGGTACGGGAGTCATATACGGTGCATCAGTTTCAATGAGTAATCTGTCACTTGGCACAAACTTTGCAACCTCGCAAGGTTTAATTGCGTTTTTAAAGGTAACAGCACCACCAAGACCGATATACATACCCAGTTTGATGATTTCCTTTGCCATTTCAACACTACCTGAAAAACAATGCAGAACACCTTTTGGCTTATATTTTTTAAGAATGTTGAGGGTGTCCTCATGGGATTCTCTGTCGTGGAAAATGATTGGCATATCCAATTCGTTTGCTAACTGAATTTGCTTTTCAAGAATCATAAGCTGGTTTTCGCGACTTTCCTTTTCGTAGTGATAATCAAGTCCGATTTCACCGATAGCAACGCATTTTT
>CALEJF010000039.1 GCA_937898625.1 uncultured Clostridia bacterium
CGCACACAGAAGGCCGGGTGGCGCACCGCCTTTCTCCGCCGCTACTGGTATCTGGACACGGTGGAGGAGACCGCCGCCTTCATCGAGCTGATCAAGGGCTACGACTACCTGGACGGAGTCACCTTCATCTCCTTCAACTACGATAACCTCCTGAAGATCCGCGCCATCCTCCCCGAGCAGTCCTGCCAGTTCCTCACGGGGGAGAACTCGGACGAGATGATCGCAAGGCTGGCGGCCGACAAGCTGGACATCGACATCCACCACGCCTCCCTCACCGAGGAGCGGGTCAAGGCCATGCATGACGCCGGACTCACCATCAACTGCTGGACGGTGGATGACCCCGCCGACGCATCGCGGCTGGCTGCATGGGGCGTGGATTATATCACGTCAAACATTCTGGAATAAGATCTGTCGGTGCAGCCTTCTTATTTTATCTCTTTTTGTAAATGACCAGTTCGGGATTGGCGCCGTTCTCTTCGTAGGTGCATACGAGGAGAAAATCCATATTGGCAACAAGTCCAAAGCATCTGCTGCCGCCAAATTCACATTCAAGCTGATAGCCGAGATAGGTCGCACAGTCTTCAAGGTATTTTACCTTCTGCCCATTCGGGAGCGTATATTCGAGATTCACGTAACCGCCTATGAGTGCGGAAAGCTCTGTGACCTCGGGCATTCCCTCAATATGTAAATCATTAAATTCTTTCATGAGCTGCTTTTTGAACTCGTCAAACTTTTCTTCACCGCCAAGCTATCTATATCGTTTCCAATAATCAAGTTTCGGAAGCATATCTTTCATATATGCCCGTACCTGCTCGGGTGTAAACTGCTCATTTGCCATATGTCCGACACAGACATCAATTAAATCGTCCATATCGTGATACATATATTCACCGTCAGCATAACACCATTTGCAGTAATCTTCATTGAAAATGCCGTCTTTCTCTTTGCTGATGTTTCCGTCTTCAAGTGGCATACCGCAACATTGACAGATAAGCTGTCTTGGAGAGCCTAAAAGTGTATTGATAGATACATCAAATAGTTTTGACAACAGTTTCAAGGTTTCTGTGTTAGGTGTTGTTTCACCATTTTCCCAACGGGATACTGCCTGACGGGTAACGAAAACTTTTTCAGCAAGTTCATCCTGTGACATACCTTTTTTCGTTCTCAGTTCGAGAATAATATCTTTAGTTTCCATATTGTTATCACCTCAAGAATATTGTAACACCGAATGGTAAAATGAACAAGCAACTCGCTGTTGCTGTAAGTTCGATAAATTGGAATTTGTCAGGATATTAATTCTTGGCTATATTCAAAAACTTTTCTATCTTCTCCGCATCCTTATATCCGAGCTGATACAATTTGTTTAACCCGATTTTGTTTCTTGTTGCTGTTTTAATTCCGAAACAATCTTTAGGATAAAGTATCAGCACTTTGCCTTGTTCTTCAAGTTCAAGAATTTCGTTTATCCTATTATGGTATAATGTGTGTGACATTGTTATAGCCTTTGCGATTTGCGGATATTTAAAAAGTAATGGATTAACAAGCCATTTAGGAAAAGCAGATTTCTTATAGCTAACGGGAAGTGTCAAACAAATAATCAGCTTGTCACAACCATCTTCAAAAGCTTTTTTATATGGAATCGGGTCAGAGATACCGCCGTCGAAATATCTTCTGTTCTTAAATAAAACAGGTTGACGGGTAACTATAGGTAATGCACAGCTTGCCTTTAACAAAGTAAAATCGTCATAGGCGAAATCGTTTTTATAAAAAAATTCTTGTT
This sequence comes from uncultured Clostridia bacterium, assembly GCA_937898625.1. Lineage (GTDB taxonomy): Bacteria > Bacillota > Clostridia > Oscillospirales > Acutalibacteraceae > Fimenecus. The sequence continues at coordinate 1,781 of CALEJF010000039.1, forward strand.
CAGCGGTCTGTGCATCAGTTACCGCAACAACAAACTCTTTTGTTGATTTTGTAATAGCATCAAAATTCAACGGATTTTTGCCGTAACTGTTTGTTATATCGGAATAAATATAATCAAGGTTGATATACATTCCCTTGCAGAAATAATTACTTATACCCATATATTGTCTTTCAAATGAATATTCCTCATAAAAACTTTTTAATCTTCCACGCTGACCTGCTATGTATGTTATTAGATTTGCACTACCCGCAGAAACGCCCAAACAATATTCAATATCAATAGAATTATCGAGGAGAAAATCAATAATACCGCTTACATAGTTTCCTCTTAAACCGCCGCCGATATCCATAATCCCAACCATAATACACCACCACAAATTCTTTTTTCTATCTGTTTACAAATTCTTATTTATCGAACCAATTATACCACCCATACCAAGAGAAGTGCAATAGTTTTTAGTGTTGTTGCAGGTTGTCATGGGTGGTGATTTTTATACTCCGTACACCTTTTATTTATACTCCGTGTAACGATTATAAACTCCGAGTAACGATTACTATACTCCGAGTAACGATTACAATTCCAACGGTGCTCTTAAAAACACAAAAAGCACTCATTTTTAGAGTGCTTTGAGGCATAAAAAAGACCGAAATCCCGCGTTCAAGGGATTTCGGTTGTATTACCTAAGGTGTACTTAGGTGTCTAACCCCTTATCATTTAATACAATTTTCCAAGGGGTTGAACTTTTGCGAAAATTAACACAAGACCCTGCGCCGCTGTCGAAACCCGTTTTTGCACAGAGATTTGATGTGCCCCACCCCCAAGGGGTGAAATTTTCACCCATATCGCAAAATGGGTAAAAAATATTTCCACCGTGTACATTTTTTTCGCTTGTTTTCACGATTTCCGAAAAACATTTCCAACGGTGTACTTTTTTATATTAAATGCGTGTTAAACGCATCTTATTTTCAGTTTTAATAGGAATAGGCTTTTAAGTTTTTATTACAGATATATCATCTGTGAGTTGTGTGAAAGCCTTGCTGACAAGGTTTCAATCACGTGTCGGTCTGCCTTCATTTCATTCCATAAAGGCAAATCTCTGTTTGAAATTAAAATTAAACTACGCTCATTGCTGAGCTTCATTATTGCTTTGTAGAAGAGTAACAACTCTTCTTCCGTTGGTGTTGTATAAAACAACTCATCAATCACCACAAGGTCGCTTTCAACTAAATAACGCCAAGGGTGTGATTTTTTGCTTGAGCATTTAATCAATTCTTCAAAGGTAACATAAACAACCATTGCACCTTTCTCGATAGCCTCAAGCGAAATGTCAACTGCAAGACTTGTCTTGCCCCTGCAACATTTACCGATAATTATAATATTCTGATGCTCGGTTTTGAAATCGAAATTCTTAATCCTGTCAAGTTGCCACTGTAATCCCGACGATATGTAATTGTAATCATAGTGTCGGTCAGGTAGGCGACTTCTTTTTGTGTATTTCTTTGCTCTTGCTTTCAGTCGCATATCCATTTCCTGTTGCAACACATTCTGTAAATAATCAAGGTTAGAAACACGCTCATCTGTTAAATCAACTTCACCGTTGCCAAGATGAGTAAGACCCAATTCCTTTGCCATCATCATTACATCAAAAATCTCTGCCATTGAATGCCTCCTGTATCTCACGACTTCGTTTTAAGTAGTTTGATTTTGCATAACTGCCAATACAGTCATAAAATGAGTCCTTGCCATACTTGTAAATCAAGAACGATAACAGTTCCAAGGTTGTGCATTCACAAGTGTTGATGCAATACTCAAACGCTGAATTCATTTGACCTTCCGTGTAAAAAACAGATGCCTTTTTCAGTAGTTGCAACTGTTTATGTATATATCTCGGTCGCATAATTTTCAGCTGTGCAATGAACTCAATTGCAAGTGGGTTGTCCTTGTAAAACCGAAGCATGTCCGTTTCGATTTTATGGTGTGGAACTCTGTCCTTCGGTAGTTTTATAGTTCTACCAACCTCATTACAAAGGGCGTGTTTGCAAATCAAATCACTTGTAAGTGCTACATAGAAAAGCAAAGTGTCCTCTTGCAATTCAACACGAATTCGCTCACCATCATTAAGATTTTCCTGTGGCATCTCATAACGATTATCACGGAATTCAACGAACCCTGCGTGCATTGTAAGGACTTGAACAAGTGGCTTATCCTGAAACTTCACCTTAACAAGAGCCTTGTTGTCAATGGGGAACAACTCCTTTGGTGTACGCTTTGTGTAATCGTTGATAATGCTGTTACCAGTTGTGTCAAGCCAATTAAGAGCATCACAGTTAAGTCTGTCAATTCCGTAGTAAGTCCTACCGTCAAGGAAACCACGCTTGATGACATTTACCGTGTTTTCAACTCTTCCTTTGGTGTTGGGGTCGTGTCCCTTGCAAATGAAAAGTGAGTAACCAACATCCTTGACGAACTCATCAAATTCCTTAACGAGAATGACATTGCCGTAGCTTTCAGCAACAACGAAAACCTTGTCTTGGTCATACATAATCACCTGTGGACGTCCACCGAAATACTTGAAAGCATATTTGTGTGCCTCAATAGCGGTTTTAGCGGTGAAAGGATTCGGTGAAAAGTACACGAATTTCATTCGGCTATACGAAAGCACCATGCAGAAAAAATACACCTTAGTTTCCTTGCCGTACATGTTTCGCATTCGGTACTCACCAAAATCAACCTGTGCCTCATAGCCCGGTGGTTGGTCATCACGAATACAACGGATGCGTTTCGGTTGACTTAACCCCGCCTGAACTCTCAAGTTTTTCACATACCTATTGAAAGTGGAATAGGTAGCCTCAAAGTCAGCGAATTCCTCACGCAACTGCGTCATCAAATTGGTGTTGGTGATGGTAGGACAAGCTTTAATGAACTCAATGATGTACTGACGATAGTTGTCCAAGTCATACACCGTGCCACGCATGGATTTGTAGAAATCTTCTTCCGTTTTCCGCCACCAGTTTCGAACCACCGACGCAGGTATGTGCAACCGCCGACCGGTCTCTGCCATGGTCAACCCATCATCCTTACACTCCTGTATCTGCCGATACTGTTCTGATGTAATCATCATTACCTCCTATTTAATTGTAAAATATTTTGTATAATTGCAGTTTTTTGTATAATTCTCAAGTGCAAAGGCACTCATTTCAGATTTTATACACTACAATTATTCGTGTAAGTGTCAGCAACAGTAATGGTAATAACACTGTTTTCAACAACTCACACTACCACTCCAACCCTCCTTTCAGCGGTAACGTTATTGTAACTCAATCCAACAGACAATAGCAAGAAAATTGTAAATTTATGTCACAAAATAGCATTAAATTTCGATTACATATTTGGGAAGGTATAGGAGGAGATACTATGAAAAATGCAATAAAAGAATATATAGAATTAACTAAATCAGAAAAGCAACAATTATGGGATAGCGCAACATTTGTTTTTGATACTAATGTGTTTTTGAATTTATATCGTTATTCTAAAAAAACTCGCGATGCTTTACTTGATTCCATGAAGGGATTAGAGGGCCGAATTTGGATGCCGCATCAAGTAGCATATGAATTTATGAAAAATAGACCGGATGTAATTTTAGATTCGATTGATAAATATTCTAAACTTGAAGAATGTATTTTGCGACCCTGTAAAGATTTGAGAATCAAAGAGGATGATTCTGAATTTAAAAAGTTACAGAAATATGTAGAAAAGTGGATTGAGAATTATAAAAAAATTAATTTGTTGATTGACAATGTTAGCAGTGATGCTATTTTAGATGATATATTGAAATTGTTTGATGGAAAAACAGGCGATGCTTTTTCAAACGAAAAATTAGAAGAAATAAAACATGAAGGTGAGACCAGATATAAAAAAGAAATTCCGCCGGGATATAAAGATTATAAAAAAGCAACGGCAGATAGGGATAATAATGCATTTGGAGATTTAATTGTTTGGAAACAAATTCTTAATTACGCCAAAGATGAGGCGAAAGACATTATATTTGTTACAAGTGACCAAAAAGAAGATTGGTGGAATATTGTACATGGGAAAACTCTTGGCCCAAGAATTGAATTAAAAAAAGAATTTTATGATTATACAGGTACCAAATTTCACATGTATAGTGTAGATGGTTTTATTTCAAATATTAAATCTGTAAAAGGCAAAAGTAGTATTGTTGATGAAGTAAAATCTTATAATTCAGTTCCAATTGGAATGTTTACAATGGTTACAGATTTTGGAGAATATTCTAACAGGTTTAATGAAAAACTTCAGTTCTTGGATATTGTTCAAATCGAAGAGTTGATTCAAACTGTAGAAGAGAAAAAATCAAGAAGATTAAGCGAAATGAATTCAATAATTCATAAATATGAAGGTCGTGAAATGCCAGAAACAGTAAAACAAATGGTTCGGAATTTAAAGAGAAACATTATTACTGATGATAGAACTTTATTTACATTAAGACGCAAACGTAATTTTTGTGCTCACAATTATTATGATGAGAGGGCTTAAAACCGCTGTTGAATTTTATATGAAAATTCCAATTACAAAAACACCCACTATTTATGTTCTCTTAATTGACATGATACGACATTTTGTTGTAAAATATAATAGTATAATTATATATTTTTATTGTTAAAAAGATATTGTTTTTATTTTATTGAAACGGATGAATGTATTATGAACCAACCTTATAATTTCAGATTTATTGATTTATTTTGTGGCATTGGAGGATTTCACCAAGCAATGACACCGCTTGGAGGAAAATGCGTTTTTGCAAGTGACATTAATGAACAGTGTCGCGAAGTGTATAAAAACAATTTTGCACCGAATGATGAGTTCGTTGTTTATGGTGATATCAATAAAGCAATAAAAGAAAATGTAATTCCTGAATTTGAGGTTTTATGCGGCGGATTCCCTTGTCAAACATTTTCTAAAGCCGGAAACAGAAATGGCTTTACTGTAGTTGAAAAAGAAAATGGTGAAAAAGATGAACGTGGGCAGTTGTTTTACCGTATTATTGACATTTTAAAAGAACATCCTGAGTGTAAATATGTTGTGCTGGAAAATGTACGTAACCTTGCTGATAAAAAAGAAAATTGGGATGTTATTTGTTCTGAACTTAAGCAGCAGGGATTTGTAATTACAGAAGAACCAATTATTGAATCACCGCATAATTTCGGCGTTCCACAGGTGCGTGAGCGTGTATTTATTCTCGGAATAAAAGAGGATGCCATTGACAACAGAAAGCATCTTCCATCAGGATATTTAACACGAGATATTCTTGGCATAGACGAGTATCTTGAAAGGTGTCCTGAAAAAGGAAATTGTTTGCCCGATATTATAGATAGCGACGTTGACCCTAAATATTATGTTTCTGAGGAAATTGAAAAACTTTTGATGGCATGGGATGAATTTAAGACGAATGTAACAGGGGTTAGTAGTCCATTTTGGTTGCACAAAGCTGGTGTCGGAATTTATGACCGTGATGAATATCAAAATGATAAGGATATTGGTTATCAGGATATGCCTGAATGGAAAAAAGTCATGGTAATGCGTAGCCGTGTAATGTATGAAAACAATTCTGATTTTATTGATTCTTGGATTGAAAAACATAATATGCAAGACAAGATTTTGATTCATCAAAAATTTGAATGGAACTGCGGTAAAGACTGTAACTCAATAAAAGAAGGGATTATTCAGATTCGTCAGTCTGGCGTTCGTGTAAAACGTCCAAACTATTTTCCTTCCCTCGTAGCTATGAATAACACTCCTATTATATGGGATGAAAAAGTGCAGAAATTCAGATATTTTACTCCAAAAGAATCTGCAAAGTTGCAGAGTTTCAGTGCAGATTATGAATTCAGTGATTCGGATAGTGTTACATACAGACAGTTAGGTAATTCAGTAAATGTTAAACTTGTAAAAATATTTGCTGAAGGATTATTTTCAATTGGCAAAAAGAGTACTTTAAAAGGCGGTAAGAAAAATGGCTAAATTCAATTTTTCAGAATTTTTCTCTAAACAGAAAAATATAACGTCAACTGACAATGGTGATTATGAGTTAAATATTCAGCCACAAGCAAGTGTTTTGGGAGTGTTTTCTCGTCTTAATTATAAGGCATGGTATGCTATTGCTGAATTTGTAGACAATTCAACTGAATCATATTATACAAATGAGGTTGAACTGAATAAAAACGGTATTACCACTGTTACAGTTAATGTTAATTATGATTTTGAAAATAATATTTTAACCATTACTGATGATGCGTTCGGTATGGAATTGGAAGACTTTTCAAGAGCTGTGTTGTTGGATTCAAAGCCGGAAAAACAAGGCGGTAGAAATGAATTTGGTATGGGTCTTAAAACAGCTGCAAGCTGGTTTGGTAATACTTGGTCAGTTGAAAGTACACAATATGGTTCTCAAAATAGATATTTTACAGAAGTAAATATTCAGGAATTAAAAGAAAAAAAGGTTAATACTGTAAAAATCAAAAAGGATACTTGTGATGAAAAAGAACACGGTACTACAATTATTATTAAAGATGTAACTAAAAAAATAGATGCAGCCAGAACAAAGGGCAAGATAATACATTTGTTAGAAAGCATGTATCGTAGGGATTTGAATTCAGGTAAGGTAAATATATGGTTTAATGACTTACCTCTTCATTTTGATGAATACGGCTGTTTGCAATTTAGAGATAAAACATGGAAGAAAGAATTAGATTTTGAATTTGAATTTGATGGTGAAAAACATCATGTCACAGGTTTTGTCGGTATTCTTGCGAACGGTGGCTTTGGTAAAGCTGGATTTGCGCTTTTTAGACGTGGAAGAGTTGTTGTTGGTGGTGAGGAGCAGAATTATAAACCTGAATATATTTTCCATCAGGCACAGAGTCCTATATCCCATAAGTTGTTTGGTGAACTTGACTTAGATGATTTCCCTGTTAATCAGGCTAAAGATGGCTTTGTCTGGGATGATGGCCTGGAAATTGTATTTCTTGAGGCATTGAAAGTTAATATTCAAGATTACATTGATATTGCCAAAATGACTAATAAAGAGAGAGCGAAGGAAGAGGAGTTTTCTTCATCATCTTCAAAAAATGTAGAAGAGAGTGTACAGTCTTTTGCTGATGCGCTTTCTAGTGCATATCAACAAACTGAGACAGAAAAAACAGAATACACTGAGGGTACTTCTCAAGAAACACAAACTGAAATTGAACAATTTGCTGATTATTTACAAGAGAGTAATAATGAAGAGGAAAAAATTGTTGGTGACAAAAGAAAATATCCTATTCAGATAAACGAAGTGGTAAAGAAAGATTTTATTGTTGAATGGTCTATTGGAAATAAAACATATTGGATAAATGTTGAAGAGTCTGAAGATTCTCACGAGGTTAATATTACAATTAATATTAACCATCCATTTTTCAAGCCATATAACAGTGATGAGAATTTTAAAATTGTTCTTGAAAAATTTGTTATATCGTTTGTAGTAGCAGAACAACAGGCTAAATTAACATCTGATAAGGAAGGCTACATTAGGGCGGCAACTATCAGACATAAAATGAACGAATTTTTATCTAAAGTATCGGAGGATTAAAATGGAAAAGTATACATATGTAACTGATGATAAATATGATGTTCCGGTAAAATTAGGAGATTATTACAATTTAGTCCATTCAAAACATATTGAAGCATACGGCCAATTTGGTGCAGATAATATTGTTGAAAATATTGTTGAAACTTATAAACAAATACAAATTCAATTAAATTCGTCAGATAAGAATAATAATGTCTTGCTTGTAGGTAAGGTTCAGTCTGGTAAAACATCAAACCTTGAAATGCTTACTGCGTTAGCGTTTGATAATGGGTACAATGTTTTAGTGATTTATGGTGGTTATGATACGAGTTTGTTAAAACAGACTACCGATAGATTTAAAGGTACTTTCAATGTTACAGGTGAAGTGTCATATGATGACGATGGACCAGCTATTTTCACTACAGATGATAGTAATCAAATTTTCAGTATTGATGATGAGATAATGACAGATTTGTTAGAAAATAACAAGCCGGTGATTTTTGTTTCAATGAAACGCCCTGTCGCAATGAAAAAAATTAATGCATTATTTAAACGTTTAGATAAATCTCAATTCAAAGCTTTTATAATTGATGATGAGGGTGACCAAGCAAGTTTAAATACTGCAAAAAATAAGATTGAAAATGCATCTGCTACATACAAAGAAATAGTGGAAATGAAAAGTTTACTTTCCGACCCGATGTATTTATCTGTAACAGCTACGCCACAGGCGAATATATTCCTTGACGATTGGAGCGCATTGCGCCCAGATTCAATACGATTAATTCAACCGGGTAAAGGGTATAACGGTGCAGAGATATATCATTTGTATGAGAGTGATATTGTACAACTTGTTTCAGACACAGACCAAGGTGATTTAGCAGAAGGTGTGATTCCGGACTCTTTATGGGAGGCGGTCAGATATTTCATAGTTGCAAGTGCCATCAAATGTAAAAGGGCGACCAAAACTAAAGACCGCTTTAGTGATATGATTGTTCATGCCTTTCGTGAAGTTTTGCAACATAGCAGCATCTATACATCTATTGATAGTTATATCAAAAACATAAAGGATTCCTTTGAGTATGAAGATGAAGATATGTATGGATACTTATCCGATTTTGAAAATTGTTATAACAAATACGTAGTTGATAGTATAAAACAAGAAATCTCTTTTGAAGAATTAAAGACAGAAATTACTCTTGTAGTTAAAAAGACCAAAGTAATATTAAAAAATGGCATTGGCAAAGCAACACAGGGAAACGAAAATCTTAAATGGCATAAAATTTATGTTGGCGGAGATTTGCTTCAGCGTGGTTTGACTTTTTCAAATTTAATAACTACTTATTTTACTCGTTGGGCTACCAGTGGTGGAAATATGGATACCAATTTACAAAGAGCCCGTTGGTTTGGGTATCGTAGTAAATATATTGATATCTGTAAAATTTTTACTACTTCAGAAATTGCACAAGAATTTACTAATCTTGCTGAAATTGAAGATGATTTGTGGGAACAGTTTGCTGACGTTGAAAGTGGTACATTACTGATTGATGACATTCTTATACAGTCTGAAAACACAAAACAAAGTCCTACTAGCAAGCAACGTGTAAAATATAAAAAAGTTTCGTTCAAAAATCGCTGGCTTAAACAAAGATTCTTGGTCACAGATGAAGTTGAAATCGCTAAAAATAATAATCAAATTGATAATTTAATTAGTTCTACAATATGGAACGACACTGATGCTGGTAGTAAAATTGGTGCAAAAACAGCTCAATATGCATATTTTGAAGCTGAGACTTTAAAAGACCTTATAAATGTTATTTACGGTGTTTTTGATTATGAGCCTTTTCAAAAAAAAGCTTTATCTAATTTGCTCGGAAATGATAACATTCCAGTTATTTTAATGGGTGCAGACAAAAAGCCTCGTAAACGTAGTATTTACTTACATAATTATAAAATTAAAGCGTTACTTCAAGGTGCCGACTCTACAATAACAGATAAGATTACTTATTTTGGTGATAGCAGTGTCGTGATTGATAAAAATTGTGTAAATATTCAAATTCATAAAATTTTACCAAGAAAAGATAAAACTAGCGTAATGTCCGAAAAAGAACAATACATGTTTGCAATTTATATTCCAAAGGAAAAACAGTATTTTGTAAAGGGTGATTAATATGCTTGAAAAAATTAAACAAGCGATATCAACAACTCCCGTAGATGACGCAATATATCTAATTGAAAAACTGTCTGAAAACACAGGTTTTTTTGTAACTAATGGACACTTGTTGTATCTTGTATATAACTTTGAAGGTGTTCCGCATAAAAGTTTGTTAACTGATTATTTGTTGTTGAATACAGATGTGGAAATTCAATCTTTCAAGAATAATCAAAAGTTCCCATCAGGTAAATATAATATTTTAGATTTTTTGCCAACTGAAAAAGGTTACGATACAAATAATCTTGAATCTTTTATTAACTTATGTGTTTCACATACAGAGTTGATGCAGGCAAAATCTTTTGTGAAATTTTTCTTTTCACTAAATGAATTGTTTCAAGACCCTAAAACCCAAGAATATAAAAATTTAATAGGCTTCTTTGGTGAACTTTATTTTTTGAGATTTGTATGTAATACCCTCAATATTGATTTATCTAGTAACTGGCACAAAGGCGGAAGCAAAGATAAATATGAGATTACTTTGGATACAAAGAATTTTGAAATAAAGACAACCGCTGCAATTGACGAAGAAGTAACCATAAAACATAATCAATTGTTTAACGATGATAAGAATTATCTTGTGGTGGTGTGCGTTGAAGAAAATAGTGCGGGTGAAACTATAAATCAACTCATTTGCAGTATGCAAAGTGACCCACAGCATTTTAATAATTATAATTTTGCTTTGAATGTTGAAAGAGAACGAAAACGTATTTCTCCTGTCAATGCAGACAGTAAACGATTTTCTGTGAAAATAATTAACATTTATGATGCTGACAATATTAATCCATTCAAAGCAATACCTGAAAATGTTTCGCATATGACCTATAAACTTAATTTGATTAATAAAGAAGATTTACCATCATGCGAATGGGAAAAAGTGTTTGATGAAACTAAATTTTAAAATGTTTTATATGTCAGGTGAACGAGGAATAAGAACATGAACAACAGTTTTAATGTGTATGAAAAAATTTCAAAAGACGACCGTGTGAACTGGCATTTATATGTGGATGCGGTGTATAAAGCTAATCCGCATGTACCTAATTTGTCTGCAGAGGTGCTTTCAAAACTTCTTGGTATAAAGAATCAGGGCGGTTTCAGGTATTTAGGTAAAACAAACTCTCCTAATTTAGTAGTTTTATTTACAAGTGGAGAGGATGTATACTGGAAGGACGAACTGGATAACAGTCTTGGTGTATTCCTTTATTACGGTGACAACAAAACTCCGGGAAATGATTTGCACTGCACAAAATTACACGGCAATGAAATTTTACGCGATATTTTTGCGCTTGCGTGTTCTGATGATGTAGAAACAAGAAAAAGAATCCCACCGATTTTAGTGTTTAAGAAAGCATCAGGTCGTGATGTGAAATTCTTGGGATTAGCTGTTCCCGGTATAAATGGAAAACCTAAAAAAGACTGGTTGACAGCTGTGTGGGGTTGTAACAAATCAGGAGAGCGTTTCCAAAACTACAAAGCATACTTTACTATTTTAAATACAGCTGCGGGCAGTGATAGTGAGTCAGGTGCGGGAATAAACTTAGCGTGGTTAAATGATGTTGAAGATGGCAACGCATTTGAAAGTTGTCATGCGCCAAAAGAATGGAAAAAATATATTAACAACAAAACCTATTCGCCTTTAGTGGCCAGAATTGAAAAATTCTGCAGTTCGAAAGAAGAACAGTTACCAAGCGAACCTATCAAAACTAAAATTTTAGCAATGTTGCAGCAATATTTTATTGAAAAAGACCGTGGATATAGTTTCGAGAAATTTGCAGCCTATATTGTTCGGTGCATGGACCCTGCTATAGTTGATATAGATGTTACTCGTCCTTTTAGGGATGGAGGCTTTGATGCAGTGGGAAGGTATAAGTTGTTTAAGAATGCTGAAAACACGGTGTATGTAGATTTTTATGTTCAGGCAAAATGTTATGCACCGACAAATGGCGTTGGCGTTACAGACACAGCAAGATTAATAGCAAGACTTACAGAACGACAGTTTGGTATATTAATAACAACATCCTATGTGTCAACACAAGCATACAAAGAAATTTTGGAGGACGGTCATCCGGTAGTTATCATTAACGGTAAAAACATAAGCGATTATATTTATGATGAACTGGAAATAAGAACTCCAAAAGCAGTGTTGGAGTGGCTTGATACAAAATTTTCAGATTAAATTTAGTTTTGTATATAATAGATGAAGGGGTCGAAGTTGAAATGAGAATCTTGGCGTGTAGGTATTGCTGTTGAAGCAAGAGCAGCGGCCCGATTTTTACGCTATATATGATGAGGTAATTAATGATGAAATATGCTGAAACTACGCTAAAAAGTTGGACGAATCCGGCAAGCGATTCGGAAGAGCAAAAGATTGAAAATACGATAAACATGATAAAATCAGCAATTAATTCTAGTAGGGAATTGCAAGATTTAACTATTGAAGTTTTTGTGCAAGGGTCATATGCCAATAACACAAATGTGCGCATGAATAGCGACGTTGATGTATGTGTTATGTTAAAAAGTACTTTTTATACAGATTATCCCGAAGGGAAAAAAGACAGTGATTACGGGTTTGTTGATGGGACAATTACATATGATGAGTATAGAAGTCGAGTAAAAAATGCAATTGTTAATAAGTTTGGTTCACAGGCTGTCACCGAGGGAAATAAATCCATAAAGATTAAATCTAATAGTTATCATGTCAATGCTGATGTTGTCATTGCATTTATGTTTAAAAATTTTAACATAATTAATAGTTCTAATGCTCAAAAGTATGTTGAAGGAATTAAATTTATCGCGTCTAATGGTGCAACAGTTGTAAATTATCCGAAAGACCATATTAGTAATGGTAAGAGTAAAAATATAAGAACAGGTCATAGATATAAATATTTAACAAGAATATTTAAAAGAATACGTAACGCAATGGTTGATGATGGTATTGTTGATAAAGAAAAGATTAGTTCATTTTTGGTGGAATGTTTAGTTTGGAATATACCCGATGGTATTATAACAAAATATTTCACATGGGACGAAACTGTTAAGGAATCAATAATTTATTTGTACAATGCAATTAAAAATAATGAGCATAAAGAATGGGGCGAAGTTAGTGAACGCTTATATTTGTTTGTGGCGCGCAAGTGGACGACAGACGATGTTAAAGATTTTTTGTGTGATATGTGGAATTATTTGGGGTATGAATAATGAATGCAATTAAATGGAAAAACGCATTGTATATTATACTTTGCCTGTCAGCAATAACATCAATTGTTACTTGGATTTGTGGGGAGAAAACTTTTACTATCGGCTTTGTTATTGAGTGTATAGGTAATTCAAGCACAATTATTGGCGTTGTAACTTCAATCTTTTGTTTTAAACTTTGGAAGTATACAATCTTTCAGGGATGGTTGGTATTAATTCCGGACTTGAACGGAGTTTGGCGGGGAACAATAAAATCTAATTGGATAAATCCTGAAACAAATCAAAAAATAGCACCAATCGATACAACATTATATATTAAGCAATCATTGTTTAAAATTAGTTGTGTTTTAAAAACTGGTGAGTCAAAGAGCCAGAGTATTGTCGCTAATTTTGTTATTGAACCGGAGAATCAAGTAAAAAGAATAGCTTACATATATCAAAATGATTCGTCACAAGAGTTTCGTGAGAAAAGTCCCATGCATTACGGCACAACATCGTTAGATATCATTGATAATAATGGTAATATAATATTAGTTGGCAATTATTGGACGGATAGAAAAACAACTGGCACATTAGAATTTCATAAAAAAGATAAGTAGGAAACATATTGTTAGGGTGGAGACTATAAGTATTTATGGTTAAAGAAGTAATTCATGACCCGATTTTGTTAGCGATGAAATCGGAAAAGGCTACAATTGAAGATTTGCATGTGGCACAGGATTTGCTTGACACTCTCACTGCCAATGCTGATGGTTGTGTTGGTATGGCTGCGAATATGATTGGTGTACATAAACGCATTATATGTTTTGATGATAATGGTAAGTATATTATCATGTTCAATCCTGAAATTATTAAGAAATCAGAGCCTTACGAAACTGAAGAGGGATGCCTTTCATTGCTTGGCGGTCCCCGTAAGTGTAAGCGTTATAAGAGCATAAAAGTGCAGTGGCAGACAGTTGAATTCCAAACGCGAATCAAAACCTTCACCGGTTGGACAGCACAAATAATTCAGCATGAAATCGACCATTGTGATGGTACCTTAATTTAATGGTGATGCTATGAGAATAATAATTGATGCTGATGCGTGTCCAGTTGTAGATATTACTGTCAATGTGGCTAAAGAGCATGGGCTTGAATGTATCATTGTCTGCGACAATACCCATACTATTGAACGGGATGGTGCTACAACTATTGTCGTTGATAAGGGAGCAGATTCTGCCGATTGTCGCATTGTTAATATCATCGAAAAAGGTGATGTGGTTGTTACACAGGATTACGGACTTGCTACACTTGTGCTTGGCAAGGGTGGTAAGGCGCTTAATCAAAACGGACTCATTTATACTGATAGCAATATAGAAAATCCCCTTTTCACCCGTCATATAGGCAAAAAGGAGCGTATGGCAGGTAAAAGGACAAAGGGTCCGAAAAAGAGAACAGCACAAAACGATGCAGATTTTTTGAAGGCGCTGTTAATATGCCTTGACCATTGTGATGGGGTATTAATATAGTCAAGATTTTGTGTTTCAAAAGGGAGATAATATGTTAAACAGGTATTTTAATGCAGATGGCAATATTGATTTTCTTTATGCGAATATATCAGTAAAAAACATACATTTTGCTTTAATATCATTAGACCATATTCTTTATAGGAACGATTTTGATATTGGCATTTATCATGATGAACACACATATTATTTTTTTCATATTCAAAGTCTATTAACTGCTTGTGGTAATATTTCTAATGTGTTTTACAATCATGGTAGGTTTGGCGGGAAAGAAGCTACTAAACGTAGTCAACGACTTCGTGGTATTTTTAATATAAAAAAGGCACAGTATCCACTAATTTTTCAAAAAGAAGCACGCAATACGAACGAACATTTTGATGAGAGATACGAGGAGTTTAGAGGTCGTGTGGGTGATTATAATTTGTTGGATGAAAATACAACACCGCATATGCGAGAAGTAATAATAAATAAACCACACTTAAGAACTTATGATAAAGAAAATGGAGTGTATCATACATACAATCACAAGTTAGAACCAATATCATATAATCTTTATCAATTACACGAAGAACTGCACAGAATGTTGGTTGCGATTGAGGCTAATCCTGTTTTTGAATCTGCTTGGGTTGATACGATGCCAAATGAAGAACTTATTTAGTGTTTACTTTTATAGGACTACTCAAAATGGGTGGTCCTATTTTGTTCTTATTTTGTACCATTGAACAAAGAAGCTGGTTGCGGGATTAATTGGTAAGTGATATAATAAAAACAGAAACGAGGGGATAGATATGACTGGTAATGAAATGTTTACTTTTAACGATGAAACTGCTGGATTTACTCTTGCTGATTTTTGGCAGTTTGAATATTCCAATGTGTATAACCTTCAAGAAGTTATAGCAGAATTCATTGTTGCAAAGGCTTTGGGAATGAGAGAAGCACACAATGTAGATTATTGGACATTGTATGATATTAAATACAGAAACCAACGCATTGAAGTGAAACAATCATCATACTATCATCCTTGGAATGAAAATGGCAATATATCAGAGCAGAGGACTTTTGGTATTACAAAAGCTAACAGTAACTACGAAAACGATGATTGTGAAAATAAATTTGAAAGACAAAATGATATATATGTATTTTGCTTGAATACTGGTAGAACAAAAGAAACTGCCTATCCGCTTAATTTGAATAACTGGGATTTTTATATTATTTCAACTGATTTTATCAATGATAATTGTAAAAATAACAAGACTATTTCATTGGGACGCATACGTGGTTTTGGATTCAAAGCATTGAAATTCGATGAAATTAAAAGTGAAATCGATTCTATAATTGACCGAAAGGAGTCAGCAAATGAACTTAAATAATTTACATGAATTGATAAACAGATATGAAGATAATTTTTATATGGTGAATAACGATGACCACAGAGAAATTTTTAAATGGAAAGCAATTAAAAAATTTCAGGATGTTTGGTTTTCAAAAGATGCTGCCACAATGAATTTTGCCGAACTGTTCAATAAAGCAAAAAGTGAATTTTCAGTTCTTGTAGATAACAAAATGGTTTCCCCTGCAAATGGTGTAGTAAAAATTGCTGAAAAGAAACCTGATGAAGTTAAAAAGCTTTTCGCGGATGTTTTGTTTGCTGATGATGGAAGAAATCTCAACTCCCGTCAGAATCATATTGACGAATTTCTTGTAGGCATGGAAAAACTTCGTGAACACACCTTCCCAAATTCGTGGAAATATAAGCAGAACAGACACTCTGCATCTTGCTATCTTGTTATGGTAAAGCCCGAAGAAAACTTCATTTATAAGTACAAGCCTGTTGAAACTTTTGCACAATATGTTGAGTTTGGTAAGAATATTGGTTCAGGCGAAGCTTTCAAATTAGAGCATTATTATGAATTGGGCGAAATTGTTGTAAAAGCTTTAAAAGAGCATCCAACCTTGTTAGAAAAACATTTTGCATTGATTGATGATGAACATTATCGTGATGAAAGCTTACATACATTAGCCTTTGATGTCATCTATTGTTGTGATTCTTACAATTTCTATAACGGACTTGTACATAAGGCGAAAGCAGAGTCTGTAAAAGCGTATAAACTCGAAGAGTTACGCCTGAAAGAAGAAATGGAAAAGCAGGCAGAGATTGATAGTTTGAATGAACAAATTCGTGAACTTGAAATGAGAGCAGAACCGTATGCAAACATATCGCTGTTGAATGTTCAAGTATCAATGCGCGGTCTCGGTAATGGTATTGTAATCAATCAAAATGAAAATAGGGTTACAGTTCAGTTTGAAAGTTGCACTAAGGATTATTGCATCAGCAGAAAATACTTTGTGAGACCAGTATTTGAAGACAATGAAGAAATCCTTGACGCATTTACTGAATATGAAAAGATTTTAAGTGAAATAAAAACGCTGAAAAATAGAATAAAAGCAATAAAATAAATGACAAAACACCTATGAGGTTGGGAGTGAAACCAACTTCATAGGTGTTCTTTTGTGAAAGGTGAAATTCAATGTTGTTGTAGTTTACAGTGCAACAGGTGTTGCGTTATTCTTCGTTAGGGTCGAGGAATTCTACTGTGAGAGTCCATTTGTCGTCAAATGGGCTGTGAGTACCGAAACCACCATAAAAATCTCTGACAAGTGGGAGCGTTTCAAGTGTTGATGCATCCCAATTTTTAAGTTCATCTTCAGTTGCATTTTCAAGTCCGAGGAACTTAAGAGCACCTTTATCACGTTCAGCAACTAACTTGTTGATTTCAGCAGGGTCAACCGGCACAATGCCTTCGCATTTGCACACAAATTTATTCCCTGCGGTGATGAAATCATCAATGATTTTTGTCTCAATTTCCTCACGGATTTCAGCAAGTGTATCTGCTAATTCTTCAACTGAATTCAGCGGAATGTTATTCCTAACAGCGTTGTTATAAATCTTGCTGACTTCAAAAGAAACAATTCTTCTACAATTAAAACACTCGGCAGGTTCACCGTCGTTGTAATCAATAGCGACATACAAATCAATAAGCATCTTCATCCACCTCCTCTCTATCGGGTTTTGGGTTTTTCACTTTTTTCAAGTAAGCATCGTAATGCTTTTTCGCTTCTTTTATTGCCATCTCAATATCTTTTTCAGAAAAGCCTTCGTCCTTGAGTTTTTCAGCAACTGAATTGACAATATCATCGCTTGTAATTTTCATTGTAACAATCCTTTCAGTTGAACTTATTCATCATCTTCTGATTTTGCTACGGGGTGTTCATACTCAAGAAACTCTTTTTTTATTGTTTCTAAAGCTTCTTCAGGGGGAACATGCCCCATAAACACATTTACGAGTTGATAATGAATGAGTTCTTTTTTTGAAGGTCGTTTGGGCTCATCACATTTCGCATCGTAATCTAAATCACTGTCGATTTGTGTAGGGACATAATAGCCGTTATCTAGGTAAGCCACTTTAGTCATAAAATCAACAGCATCATCAGAAAGCCAAAAATCTTTGACTTTGGGTACGATTGCATTTATTGCTTCTTTCGACATATAAGCGTGTTTTCCATTCATTTGACATACCTCCTTTCTTAAAAGTATTTATGAAAACAAAAAAACCGGGCATCCAAGAATAGAACTATAGCGGGGGTGCTATAATTCGATTCCTGAATGACCGGCCATTTGCAATCACGACACAATGCGGATGCGTTGCACGGACCTATCCAGTCTGTTACATATTTATAATTTTTCTATATTGGATTACTCCCGGTGGGGGAACTTTAGTAGATAAATTAAGTAAAATTATTTTTCCACAGTGATTGCATTTCAACCGGATAGTTGAGTCGGACGGTGAAAGCAGGTCAACCACTCTTTTGGAACATACAGGGCAAAAAAGACTTATAGGATATTTTTCTTTTGTCAACATTCAACCTCCTAAAATTATTGAAACGAACATTTGTTCTGTTCGAAATTATTATATATTAGTGCATATCAAATGTCAATAGGTTTTTTACAATTTTTTATGTTATAGTCCATAAAAACGGACAGATTAAAAAATATTATAAAACAGTGAAAATATAACTTGACATTTATGCTTTTCAGAGTGATATATATACACGCTGAAAGGAGGTCTTTTATGACGACAATTGAAAATTTGTACTATGGAAACATTGTCCCTGCGGAAAAGGGTATCAAGCGAGGGAGTGAGTATTCCAAACTGTTGAACCTTGCTGCACGGAATGAAGAAAAGTTATCTGCCACGTTGACGAAAGAGCAGAAAATTCTGTTTGAAAAGTACAAGGAGTGTTGTATGGATATGTATGGCATTGCAGAACTTGAAGCGTTTGTGTCAGGGGTGAAATTAGGGGTGAAAATCATTGTTGAAACTTACACCGACAGTTCACAAAATTTTAAAGAGATATAGGGGAAAAGTGTAAAAGCAAAGCGTTAATAAAACATCAGGCAGTGCACGAGAATGCACTGCCCTTTGGTTGTTCATTAGAAAATTTGTCCCGGAAGTTTCAGCTTTTCTTTAGGTGGGAATTGTTTGTCAAATTCTTCTGCTTCATCTTCGTTTACAAAGTATCCCTGTGGTGGAGCATATTCGCCTGTGATACCATCGAGATAGCCTTTTTTCAGTTCTTTACAAAGGAAGAATGAAGCATCTGCACCTTCAGGTAAATCGTGATAACGGATGCCAAATTCGCTGGCATAGGTAAAACCACTTTTTCCATAGAAATCAATGTTACCTTCAAAACAGATTGCACCGAATCCCATTTCTGTTGCTTTTTCCAGAGAATAGTCAAGCAGAATTTTACCATAACCCTGACGTTTGAGTTCATTAGCAATACAGATAGGACCCATTGTTATGATAGGAATATCTCTGCCATCATCGGCTTGGATAACAGCATTCATAAACATATTTTGTCCTATGATTTTGCCGTCCTTTTCCATAACAAAGTCAAGTTCGGGAATGAATGCATCATCATTACGAAGTTGGTTGAGTACATAGTGCTCAATACAACCGGGACGATACACATTCCAAAATGATTCCCTTACAAGATTTTCAACTTCTCTGTGTTCTTCTTTTCTTTCTGAACGGATAATATAGTCATTTTTATTCATTGTTTTTCCTCCTGAAAATTGTTGACTTCAATATTGGGAGGTTGGTGTGATTGTATTACCAAACCTCCCGGTTAGGATACAATCTCCAATGATACGATTGTCTTTCTCAAAAAGCAATCTCCTTTAAAATAATATTTATAATCAAACCCGAAGGCAAGATTAACTCGATAAATTAAAATTTACTAAAATAATTATACCACTCACATAAATAAAAAAGCAACAGCGAAATACTGTTGCTTACAAATCTATATCAATTTCATATTTATCATCAATGAGGATGTAGTTCACATTATGCTGTTGTGCAAGGTTTAGCATTTCTGAATTACCTGATAACACATTTTCCATAGTACACCATTCATCATCCAAACGATTTTCTATAGTGTTGGCGTATTTCTTTATGTCAGAAAAATGATTCTTTATATAATTTTCACTCATTATGAGGCAGTAATATTTTATGTTGTCGAGATAATCATTCTCAAAATCTTTTGCCCAATCAAAAGGAATATAGCAACCCTCAATAACTAAATTCTGTTTGTTTTCAATGGCTGTTTTAATCACTTCACGAACGATAGGCCATAAATATTCAGTTAGTTTTTCATCATCACTCATCGGTGTAAGGTCTGTGTTGCCACTGCGGATTAATCCCATCTTCAAATGGTCGATTGACAGATAGGGATATTTGTATCTTTCAAGCAGTCTTTGAGCAAGTGCAGTCTTACCCACATGTGATGTGCCTGTAATTATAATAATCATTTTTTACACCTGTAAATTTTATTAACTGAAATAATTATACCACTCACAAAACAAAAAGCAACAGTGAAAAATACTGTTGCTCGTGTAGTTGTTATCTTTTTTTATATATAACCAATTCAGGGTTTTCGCCATTTTCTTCATAGGTGCAGACAAGGATAAAGTCCATATTTGCCACGA
>CALEJF010000040.1 GCA_937898625.1 uncultured Clostridia bacterium
TAATTCTTTCTTCTTTTAAGTATACTCGCTTGTTCTTAACAATTTCGTGACGGTCGCCAATGTAATAGAACTCGCCGTCAACCTCTACAAGCTGGTATGCTTTTAATTGGGTATTATTTTTATATACATTATTACCAACAATACCTTCACGCATTATCATCTTACCATTTTCATCAAACTCATAATAACCAACTGCAATTGGTGTGCCATCTGCATAAGTAAGACCGTTGATTCTTGCTTCATTTAGATAAACCTGCTTATTCTTAACAATTTCATGACGGTCACCGATAAAGTAGAAATCGCCACCAAATGTAACAAGCTGGTATGCCTTTTGCATTACGTCATCTTTATAGAAATGATTATCTTTAAAGCCAGTAAATGGATATTCAGAATAAGTGTAATTATAGTGGACTCTAACGTTTGTTAATCCTGGAAGCCACAATTCATAAAATACAATATTTTTAAATTCCTCTTCTGTACCACCAAAATATATATCTCTAAGGCTTTCACAATAACCAAATGCATTATAACCTGCTGATTTTAATGTTCCTGGGAGCACTACTTCATCCAAGTTTTCACATTCATCAAACATGCCTCTCTCAAGTATAGTTATTGGTGCAAGGATTACTGCTTTATACAGACTTGTACACTCAGCAAAAGCAGCATAATCAATTGTAGTAACACTGTAAGGAACTACTATATTTTTAAGTCTTGAACAACCTCCAAAAGCATAACAACCAATTTTGGTTACACTATCCGGAATATCAATATATTCAAGATATACACACTCATAAAATAAGTTTTCACTAATTGCAGTCAGATTGTCAGAAAGCTTCACGCTATTAAGTCCTGAATATGCAAATGCACCGTCACCGATTGTTGTTACACTATCAGGAATTTCAAGACTTAACAAACAAGGACAATCAGAAAGTGCAGCACCACCGATTGATATTACAGTATTTGGAATGCTGATACTTGCAAGTTTTTTACAACTCCAAAATGCATTTTCGCCAATTGTTGTTACGTCATCTTTAATAATAATTTCTTTAATTAAATCCTTATATGCAAACCATGGAGAATTGACAGAGTTATCATACTCATAGTCATACATTGGTCCAGTGCCTGAAATTACTAATTTACCTGAAGTTTTACCAAGTGTCCAAGTAAGATTTTCGCCACAAACACCAGTATATACCTCTTCATCCTCTACTTCACTGCTGTATTGGTAATATATCATTATGTTTTTAAATTTAGTGTTATCACCGAGCATGGAAATAGCATTCCACTCTTCTTTAGTACCTGCATAATATACAGTACTAAGAAGTGTATTTTTAAATGCAGCATTGTCAATAGTTTTAACATTATTACCCATATATAAATCGACAATAGGAGTATTCATGAAGGCTTCTTCACCAATTGTTACAAGGCTATCAGGTAAAGTTAATGCTCTAAAATCGTTGAAGTAAAATGCTCTGTAACCAATAGATGTTACTGTATCTGGAATTGTAACCTCTGTTAAAGAATTTACCGCAAATGCTTCATCACCAATTGCAGTTACAGTATAGCCATCTATAATAGATGGAATCGTAACAGTTCGTATTGCACCAATAACATTATATTTTGTAATCATTATTGTTTTATCTTCTTCAGAGATTACAGAATAAGAATAATCACTACCATTAGTTGTCAAATGAATTGGCACAGTAATAATGATTTCATTACCCTCACCACTTTCAATTGTTTTCCACTGTTCTATTGTACCCTGGAAATAAATATCCTTAATGTAATAAAATTCATCATCATAATAATCACCTATGAATGCATAATCACAGAATTTTGTTACAGTACCAGGAATTACAATACTTTCTTGTTGTTTACGTGAAGAAAGTTTAATAAGTGTTGTCTGCGCTTTATCATAGAGCACATTATATTCATCGGTCATATAGTACTGGTTTTCAGCATCAACTGTTATATTTTCAAGCAAAGGACAGTCAACAAATGCATATTCACCTATCACCTTAACACCCTTACCGATAGTAACACTTCTTAATCCGTCGTTCTGATAAAATGCATGGTCTCCAATAGCGCCAACACTATCAGGAACAGTTATGGTTCTTATCCTATCACATGAAGATAAAGCATAGGCACCAATTGATAGTGTGCCATCTTTTATTACATAATCTGCTTCTTTAATCTCATTATCAACCTCAATCAGATGCTTACCAATATACAAAGCACCATTTTCCATCATTGAAGGGTCATCATATGGAGTAGCATAAAATACACTTGGGCCAAATAATATAGGTGTGTCAGGAAGAGAGATATTTGCAAGATTTGTACATTGCCAGAATGCATATCGTCCTATTGACTTTATACTTGCAGGAATTGTTATGCTCTCAAGCTGTGCACATTTTCCAAATGCTTCCTGCTCAATTATTTCTACACCATATGCCATTCTAACATTCTTAAGACTGCTACAATTATTGAAAGCATATTCACCAATTCTTGTCACAGTACTTGGAATCTGTAAATTTCTAAGACTTGAACATGTAGTAAATGAACGAGAACCAACTGTTGTAATACCCTCGTGGATAATTACTGTTTTAACCTCAGTTGCAAAACTATTCCATGGTGTGTCGGTAATTTTTTCATAGTCTTTCATCGGACCACCGCCATGCAATTCAAGAACACCTGCAAAAGCATCAAAAGTCCAATATAAATTACCCTCTATTCCCGTATCTGTTACATTCTCATCAAGAGCAGGAATGATTTGCTGAGCAACAAGAACTTCACCACATCTTGAACATGAAACTCCTGGTGTGCATCCTTCAGTTGTAGTGGTTGGAAGTTTTTCTGGTAATTTTTTCTCAGCATGACCAAGTGCAGGGAGAACCTCAACTGTTGTTTCACCACATGAACATGCAGTAGTTATACTTCCGTCATCTGTACAAGTAGCAGAAACCTTTTCTACAGTATAACTATGTTTATGTTCTGCACTACCATCGTCGTCTTCTACTTCGTTATAATAAACTGTTGCACTTGCAAATGTAGTATTACCTGTCTCAACAACGGAAATCTTATTCCACTGTTCTTCTGTTCCTGCATAATAAATATCAGTTAGTGAACTACATGATTTAAATGCTTTACCATAAACTATTTGTAAATTTGTGCCGATAAAAACACTTTTAAGTTTAGAACATCCTTCAAATGCCGAAGTATATATGAAATATACACCATCAGGAATATCTACATAAACAAGGGAACTGCAACCTTTAAAAGAATAGTCTGGAATTGAATACAAATTGTTACTTAATGTAACACTTTTCAAACTTGTACAATTTTCAAATGCATATGTACCCATTGATGTTACATTGTCCGATATGAAAATACTTTCTAATTTTGTACATCCACTGAATGCGCTAGAACCAATTTCTGTTACTGAATCAGGAATTGATATATATGTAAGATTTGTACAACCTTTGAATGCATAGTTGCCAATTGAAGTAATTCCTTCTTCAATAATAATTGATGTAATATTACTATTAAAAACACCCCATGGAGGTGACTGAGTAGATTTGTATCTATTCATCGCACCTGTGCCTGAAATAATCAGAGTGCCAGTCCCTGAGTTATACGTCCATGTAGCATCAGTACCACATGTGCCTGATGAGGCGGCACTTACCTTGAATGGCATCATAGATAATACCATTATCACAACCAGAAAGATTGATAATATTTTATTCGCCTTTTTCATAATAATTTTTCCTCCTTTATAGAAAAAATATTATAATTTCTCATTTATACTTTACTATATTTAAAAAATAAATACAAGAAAAAATGTAAAATTGCAGATTTTTTATGCAAAATCACATAAAATTTTTAAAAATTACCTATTGACAATTAATTTTACAAAGTAAATCGCTAATTTAACTGTCATCCTTCCATAATAATCTCCTCCACAAATAAAAAAGTGCGTCAGCCGAAGCCAACGCACGAAAAATACATAGCTCCAACTGTCGCCAAACATAATTTTACAATCCAAGCAATGTGCGTGTATGCAAAACAGAGCATCTGTATTTTTACCGAAATAAAAATACACACACTTATCTTGGATAAAATCTATAAAATTATGTTTGGCATTTTTTAGTTTACCACGCATTTCAAAAAAAATCAACATATTAAATTAAAGCAAAAATTTAAGGTAGAGTTTTTATACTCTACCCTTTTGTCAGGATGCTTTATTCAGTTGTTCGTACTTTTGCATTTCCTGACAAGTGGAGGTTTCAAGCATTTTTTCAGCGAGTATTGCATAGCCCTGTTTTGGATTATTCACAAATACATGTGTTACTGCACCAACAAGCATTCCATTTTGAATTATGGGACTACCACTCATTCCCTGCACAATACCACCAGTAATGTCAATCAATTTTTCATCCGTTATTTTAATAACCATATCCTTATTCACTGATGGAGATTTTGAATATACCTTTGTAATTTCTATATCATAATAATCAACTTTATTATTAACTGAACACGCTATTTGTGCCTTGCCTGTTTTAACTTCACTTTTTATTGCAACAGGAATTTTTTCTTTTTGTGGG
Source organism: uncultured Clostridia bacterium (assembly GCA_937898625.1). GTDB lineage: Bacteria > Bacillota > Clostridia > Oscillospirales > Acutalibacteraceae > Fimenecus. The sequence continues at coordinate 4,602 of CALEJF010000040.1, forward strand.
CAAGTTACAAAGCCATATACACCCATTTCACAGTTGATGCACAAAGTCCCTTTCACTTTACTATCCAATATTCCACATAACTCTCCTATATTGCCCTTTTTGCTTTCATAAATATCGTTGATTGTAACTGAACAGACCTCACCTTTTCCAAGTGGCAAAATTTTTCCGGTATCAATATCATACACGCCATGTCCAAGCCCTGCAAACGAACCGTTTTCAGGGTTGTAGAATGAGATTGTTCCAAGTCCTGCCGTGCTATCACGCACCCAAAGACCTGCACGATACTTATTAGTATCCTTCTCTTTTAGTGTCCTGAAGCTGATATTCTGTTCTTTGCCCTGTCTTTCAATTTTAATTGTCAACTCTTCTCCATTACTGCTTTGCATAATTTTTGCAAAATGAGAATTAGACTGAACAAACACACCGTCAACTGTTTTGATTATATCCCCTACTTTAAACCCAGCTTCCTTTGCAGGATTTTTTGTTCCATTTTCAGTTTCTACACAATCCATACCAACAATCACAACACCATTGGTATATATCTTTATACCAAAATTCTCTCCGCCCAATACTACATATTGTCTTTTGGCATTATTTATAACAGTTGTTTTTACGGGTATAATATTTAAAAGTTTAACTTGTGTTTCATTATCAGAATTTTCATTATTCTGTATTTTTGTTACTTTTTGATTTGAATTGAAATTCAGAATTTCAAAGCCAAGAAATTTATATTCACTATAAGGATTAGTGTCAATAACGCTGATTTTATCAGGTATTAGAAAATCAAATGCAAAAATTGAAATGAAAACAAGTATAGAAAACACCGTACAAAATACGGATAACACCTTAACAAGCCTATGCAAATTATCACCTCCGTGCGAAAAATATCGCACTAATAATTTGCCACAAGTTATTTTAAATATTGAAGGTAAAAAAATCGCCTTACGGAGAATTTTCACAATCCGTAAGGCAAATTTTATTTTATTAAATTACAAATTTTTTCCACTGTTTGTTCAACATTTGAGTTTTTCAAATCAAGAACATAATCAGCATATTTTAAGTACAAAGATGAACGCTCGTTATATATGTCGTCAATAGTCTGATTTTTTGTAGCAGCAACACCACGGGTATTGATATTATCAAGCCTCGCTTTAATCTCATCAAGGGAAACATTAAGATAAATAATCTTACCATTTTTCTTTAAATGATTAATTGCTTCCTCACGGAAAATTACACTGCCACCTGTTGCAACAACAAAATTATCACCATTAAAGCTTAAAACTGCTTTTGCTTCACAATCAAGAAATTTTTCAATTCCGTCATTGTCAATTATTTCCTGCAAAAGTCGTTTTTCATTCTGTTGGATAATCAAATCAGTGTCAATAAAGCCGATACCCAATGTTTTAGCAAGAATAACACCAACTGTGCTCTTGCCACAACCAGGCATACCAATTAAAACTATGTTAGACATAGTTTATATTGAAATTTCGTGAGCAATCTTATACATTTCAAGGTCAATTTCCTTCTTCATGTTAAGTGCCTCAAATATATCATAGTCAACGATTTCATCGTGTTTCATTGCGATAACTCTGTTGCCGATACCATCTTTAAGAAGTTCAACAGCCTTATAACCCATAAGAGATGCAGTTACTCTGTCGCGTACTGTTGGATGGCCACCACGCTGAACATGGCCAAGAACTGTTGCTCTTGTTTCAACACCTGTTTCAGCCTCAATGCGTTTTGCCATTTCTTCAACACCGCCGATACCCTCAGCAACAATAATAATAAAGTGCTTTTTACCGGTTTTCTGTGTTCTCTTCATTCTTTCGATAACATCGCGCTGGAAGTCATAAGGGACCTCAGGAATAAGAATTGAAGTAGCACCACAAGCAATACCTGCGTTGAGTGCAATATAACCTGCACGTCTGCCCATTACCTCAACAACTGTGCAACGGTCGTGTGATTCAGATGTATCACGAAGTCTGTCAACCATTTCAAGAACAGTATTCATTGCTGTGTCATAACCGATTGTATAATCAGAACATGCAATATCATTGTCAATTGTACCTGGAACACCAACGCAAGGAAGTCCACGAAGTGACAAGTCACGAGCACCACGGAATGAACCGTCGCCACCAATTACAACGATACCATCAAGTCCGACATCTTTTGCAACTTTAAGTGCTTTTTGAAGACCCTCTTCTGTTTTGAACTCAGGACTTCTTGCAGAATAAAGAACTGTACCACCACGATTGATAATATTTGAAACTGAACGAAGGTTCACTTCATACATATCGCCCTGCATAAGTCCGTTATATCCTCTTCTGATAGCCATTACACGCATACCGTTTTCACAAGCTGCACGAACAACTGAACGGATTGCCGCATTCATACCCGGAGCGTCGCCGCCACTTGTAAGAACACCAATTGTTTTCATTATACTCACCCTTTAATAAGTTTTATATCCACATTGAATGTTAATAATAACACAAGAATTACCAAAATGCAATATATTTGGTTATTTTTGTAAAATTACATTCTTTTCCCCGGCTATTGCTTTTAAGTTATTTACAGTAAAATCATTAAGACCAATTTTTTTACACGGAAAATACTTTTTACTGCTTGAAAAATAGAAATACACAGGCATTTCTCCACTCGGACAAAGGGAAATAATTTCATTACATTTTTTGTAAATCTCTGTATTTTCATTTACTGTACGGATGAACAAACCTATTTTTTTCACCTGATTTGCTTCTACTTGTTCAGCAGATTCTGCAAAATCCAGAATGATTTTCGCTCTTTCCTCTTCCTTAACTGAAAGACGACCACCCAACATAAGAACATTACCATTATATATAATATTTGCATATTTTGAGTAAAGTTTCGGGAAAATAATTACCTCAACAGAACCATCTGTATCTTCAAGGGTTATAAACGCCATTGTATCACCATTTTTTGTCTGTTTTTTGGTAACACTTGAAATTATACCCATAACCTTAACGGATGCTGAATCAGAATATCTGCTATAAACATCCGTATCATCAGTTGTAATTTCTGCGATACTGTCACATTTTAGTTTTTTCTTTAACTGTGCATATCGTTCCATTGGATGGGAAGATATATATAGTCCCGTGGTTTCTTTTTCGTACATTAAAAGAGTTTCTAACGGAAACTCTGTAAAAGACTTAATTCTGAATTCTGATGCAGTATCATTGTTAAGCAAATCAAAAAAGCCAATCTGACCGTCAAGATTTTTTCGTTTTGTACTGTCCAAATCATCAATAACACTTGAGAGATTAACTAACATTTCCTGACGATTACTTCCTAAACCATCCAACGCACCACTTTTAATTAAACTTTCAACTGCACGACGATTAAAGCCTTTACCGTGTACTCTTTTACAGAATGAATAGAAGGATGTAAACTGTCCATTTCTTTCGCGCTCTGCAATTATTGTATCAATAAAGTCGTGACCAAGATTTTTGATTGCAAGAAGACCAAACATAATTGCTTTTTTACCATTTGGTGCAACAGTAAAATTCTTGTATGTTAAATTTACATTTGGTGGAAGAATTTCAATTCCGTTCTTTTTACAATCATAAATATAATTTGCAATTTTATCTGAGTTATCAAGGACACTCGTAAGTAGTGATGCCATAAACTCGCAAGGATAATAGTATTTTAAGTATGCCGTTCTGTATGCAACAACAGCATAAGCCGCCGCGTGAGATTTATTAAAGGCATAGGACGCAAATGATGACATATCGTCAAAAATCTCATTTGCAATTTGGTTACTAATGCCATTTTTAGCACAACCATCACAGAAAAAGGCTCTTTCTTCTTCCATAACCTTATGCTTTTTCTTTGACATAGCACGGCGGACAATATCTGCCCTGCCAAGTGAATATCCCGCTAAAGAACGGAAAATCTGCATAACCTGTTCCTGATAGACCATACAACCATAAGTAACATCAAGAATGCTTTTAAGCATTGGTGTTTTATAATGGATGAATTCCGGGTTATGTCTATTCTGGATATATGAATCAATCGAATCCATTGGACCCGGTCTGTAAAGCGAGATAACCGCAATAATATCTTCAAGATTTGTAGGTTTAAGTCGCATAAACACACTTTTCATACCAGAAGATTCACATTGGAAAACTCCATCTGTTAAACCATTAGTAAATAAAGAATAAACATTTTTATCGTCAAATGGTATATTCTCAATATCAAAGTCGGGATTTTTCTGTTTAACCATTTTAACACAATCGTTAATAACAGTTAGTGTACGAAGTCCCAAAAAGTCCATTTTAAGAAGTCCCAATTCCTCAATGGTTGTCATTGTGAATTGAGTTAAAACAGACTCATCGTTTTTAGCCAGCGGTACATAATCACTGACGGGTCTGTCAGTTATAACAATACCTGCTGCGTGGGTTGAGGAGTTTCGTGGCATACCCTCAACACTTTTTGCTGTATCAATAAGTTCCTTCGTTTTTTCGTCACTATCATAGAGTGCTTTTAATTCATCACTCTCATTAAGTGCTTTTTCAATAGTAATTCCAAGTGTTCGTGGAATCTTCTTCGCCACATTATCAACGGTGGCATAAGGCATTCCCATGGCTCTACCAACATCACGAATAGCAGCACGAGCAGCCATTGTACCAAATGTGATAATCTGCGAAACATGGTCATAACCGTATTTATCTATAACATAATCAATAACTTCCTGCCGTCTTTCGTAACAGAAGTCAACATCAATATCGGGCATACTGACTCTTTCGGGATTTAAAAATCTTTCAAAAATCAGATTATATTTAATAGGGTCAACATTAGTTATTCCCATACAATATGCGCATATACTACCTGCACCTGAACCACGACCCGGGCCAACAGGAATACCATTATCACGGGCATACTGAATAAAATCTGCCACAATAAGAAAGTAATCAACATAACCCATATTCTCAATTACTGATAACTCATATTCAAGTCTATCAATATAAAGAGAATCAGGATTATCGCCATATCTTTTCTTTAAGCCATCATAGCATTTCATTTTGAAATACTCGTAATGTGAATATCCATCAGGGACTGTGAAATTTGGTAGTTTTGTTTTGCCAAATTCAAAGTCAAAATTACACATATCGGCAATTTTTTGAGTATTTTCAATGGCTGATTGTGTTTGAGGGAATAAATCCCTCATCTCAGTCTCAGTTTTAAGGTAAAAATTATCACTTGTGAACTCAAGGGAGTTTTCTTCGTCAACAGTATGGTTAGTTGCAATACAAATAAGAATTTTTTGGGTATACGCATCCTCTTTATTTACATAATGAACATCATTTGTTGCAACAAGTGGGATACCCGTTTCATTGGAAAGTCTTATAAGTGCTTCATTGACTATCATTTGTTCAGGAATGCTATGGTTCTGCATTTCAAGGTAATAATGGTCTTTGCCGAAAAGTTCAGAATACCAAAGCGCTGTTTCTTTGGCTTTAAGATACTCGCTGTTTAGAATAAGTTTAGGTATTTCACCCGCAAGGCAAGCAGAAAGCGCTATAAGACCCTCGTGATATTTTTCCAAAAGTTCGCGGTCAATTCTTGGTTTTGTGTAGAAGCCATCCACCCAAGCAGATGATACTAATTTTATAAGATTTTTATATCCAGTTTCATTTTCGCAAAGCAAAACAAGATGGTGACGATTTGAATCCACACCATGGACTTTATCAAATCTTGAACGAGCAGCAACATAAACCTCACAGCCAATAATGGGTTTAATTCCTTGCTTTTTAGCTTCTTTATAAAAATCAACTGCACCAAAAAGATTTCCGTGGTCAGTTATTGCAATAGCATTTTGTCCTCGTTCCTTTGCAACAGAACAAAGCCTGTCAAGACGGCAAGCACCATCAAGCAAGCTATATTCTGTATGAACATGCAAATGAACGAAAGACATAGTTTTACCTCAATTATTCAGTAACTTTTTTATAGAAATCAAAGCAATCAAATGTTGCAAAATAGTCTGCAGGGGTTTCTGCACGACGGATTAAATCGAAACTACCGTCTTCTTTTAAAAGAATTTCTGCTGATTTAAGTTTACCATTGTAGTTATAACCCATAGCAAAACCATGAGCACCGGTATCGTGAATGAACATTAGGTCACCCATATCAACCTTTGGCAACATTCTGTCGATAGCGAATTTATCGTTATTCTCACAAAGGGAACCTGTTACATCATATTTGTAGTCACAAGGCTCATTTTCTTTACCCATAACTGTTATGTGATGATATGCACCATAAATTGCAGGACGCATAAGGTTAACTGCACAAGCATCAACACCAATATATTCTTTATGTGTATGTTTCTCGTTAATTGCACGGGTTACAAGTGCACCGTAAGGAGCAAGCATAAAACGACCAAGTTCAGTATAGATAGAAACATCATCCATACCTGCAGGTACAAGAATTTCGTTATAAACCTTTTCTACACCTGCACCGATTGCAAAAATGTCGTTGCCCTCCTGGTCAGGACGATAAGGGATACCGATACCACCTGAAAGGTTGATAAATTTAATATGAGCACCTGTTTCTTCTTTAAGTTTAACAGCAACTTCAAAAAGAGTTTTTGCAAGTGTTGGATAATATTCGTTTGTTACCGTGTTACTTGCAAGGAAAGCATGGATACCGAACTCCTCAACACCCTTTGATTTCATAATCTTGAATGCTTCAAAAAGTTGTTCAGTTGTCATACCATACTTTGCATCACCAGGATTATCCATAATGTTATTTGCAATTGAGAAATATCCGCCCGGATTGTAACGGCAAGAAAGTTTCTTCGGGAGATAACCAAGTGTTTTTTCAAGAATATCAATATGTGTGATATCATCAAGGTTGATAATCGCACCGATATCATCTGCATATTTAAACTCTGCAGGTGGTGTATCATTTGAGGAGAACATAATGTCATCCCCTACTGCACCGATTGCCTTTGAAAGCATAAGTTCAGTAATGGAAGAGCAGTCACAACCACAACCATATTCTCTTAAAATGTTGATAAGGAATGGGTTTGGAGTTGCTTTCACTGCAAAATATTCTTTGAAACCTTTATTCCAAGCAAATGCTTTTTTAAGATTCTCTGCATTTTTGCGAATTCCAGCTTCATCATAAAGATGGAATGGAGTTGGATAAACCTTTGCGATTTCCTCTAACTTTTCTTTTGTTGTAAATGGTACTTTGCTCATATTATTCACCTAAATATCCTTCAATATATTTTTTTACCACATCAAGTCCTGCACCTGTTTCTGATGAAAAAGGAATAATTCTATCCTCAGGTACAAAACTCATTTCTTTTTTAGAATTTTCAATTCTTTCGTTATATTCTTTTTTCTTTTTAAGCTTGTCCGACTTTGTCATAACAACAATGAATTCATAACCACTTGCCTGTAAGAATTCCATCATCATTATATCGTCCTTTGTAGGTGGATGACGCATATCAACAAGCTGAACAACAAGTTTAATATTACGGTCAGAATTAAAATATCCTTCCATCATTTCTGCCCAACGGTCTTTTTCGGTTTTGGCAACTTTTGCATATCCGTAGCCCGGCAAGTCCACAAAATTAACCTCATCAACCTGATAAAAGTTGATTGTGATTGTTTTGCCCGGAACAGAACTTACTCTTGCTAAATTCTTTCGTTGAAACAACTTATTGAGTAATGAACTTTTGCCAACATTTGAACGCCCTGCAAAAGCAATTTCGGGCAAATCGGAGTCTGGCAACTGACCAAACGTGCCGTATGCAGCCTTAAACTCTGCTTTATCGTATCTCATAAATACTCCTTTACACAAGTGCAACCTTTAATACATCATCACCTGTTTTTGCAAATACAAAATTGATTTTTTCTTTTACTTTCTCGTCAACCTCTTGAAGGTCACCACGATTTGCTTCAGGTACAACAACTGTTTTTACGCCCTCAACATAGGCTGCCATTGTCTTTTCACGAAGACCACCTATTGGAAGAACTCTGCCTGTAACAGTAATTTCACCTGTCATAGCGACATCGGATTTAACCTTACAGCCTGAAAGAGCAGAAACAAGAGCAGTAAAGATTGTTACACCTGCAGATGGACCATCTTTTGGCACAGCACCTTCCGGAAAATGAATGTGTATATCCTTATTTTGATAGAAATCTTTGTCAATTCTATACTTTTCTGCATTTGTTCTTATGTAACTGATTGCTGCTTTTGCTGATTCTTTAATAACATCACCAAGTGAACCTGTAAGTTCAATGTTTCCCTTGCCATCCATAACGGCAACTTCAACGGTAAGCATTGTTCCGCCGACAGATGTATAAGCAAGTCCGTTAACAACACCAATCTGGTCGAATTTTGAACTTTCGTCAGGTTTGAATTTAACAGGTCCAAGATATGTTTCTAACTCAATATCTTTAACTGTAATCTTTCCATCAAATCCCTTTGCATATTCAACTGCAATTTTACGAAGGACCTTTGCAATTGTTCTTTCAAGAACACGGACACCCGCTTCTTTTGTATAACCGCTGATGATTGCTTTGAGAGCTTTATCAGTAAATTTTACATAGGATTTTTTAAGCCCATTGGCAACTATTTGTTTTGGTACTAAATGCTTTTTAGCAATATTGAACTTTTCCTCATAAGTATACCCGGGGATATCAATAATTTCCATTCTGTCAAGTAGCGGTGCAGGAATTCTGCTTTTATCATTTGCAGTTGTAATGAACATAACCTTACTTAAATCATAAGGAATTTCAAGATAGTGGTCAGTAAATGTGTTGTTCTGCTCAGCATCAAGCACTTCTAAAAGTGCAGATGATGGGTCACCACGATGGTCAGAACCTAATTTATCAACCTCATCAAGCAAAATAAGAGGGTTGGAACTCTTTGCGTTTTCAATAGCCTCAATTATTCTACCCGGCATTGAGCCGATATAAGTCTTTCTGTGACCACGGATATCTGCTTCATCACGGACACCACCAAGAGAAATACGCGCATAAGTTCTGCCCATAGCATTTGCAAGTGAACGGGCAATTGATGTTTTACCAACACCCGGAGGTCCTGCAAGACAGATAATTTGACCTTTAATATCGGGATTAATTTTACGGACTGCAAGGAATTCGATAATTCTCTCTTTAACATCAGCTAGCCCATAATGGTCATTGTCAAGAATATCCTGTGCATGTTGTATATCAAGGTTTTCTTCTGTACAGTACTTCCAAGGTAACGAAATAATTTTATCGAGATAGTTTCTTATAACTGCAGACTCCGGACTTGATGACTGCATTTTCATTAATCTGTCGCACTCACGAAGAAGTTTTCTTTCTACATCTTCAGTAAAACCTATTGCACGAATTTGTTCCTTGTATTCTTCAGACTCGGAAATTGCACCATCGCCCTCATTAAGCTCTTCGGAAATTGCTTTTATTTGTTCGCGAAGATAATACTCTCGTTGGTTTTCTTCCATCTGTTCCTGAACTTTATTATTGATTTCTTCTTCAATAGCTAAAAGTTCAATTTCTCTTTTAAGTATTAAGCAAAGTGACTCTGCTCTCTTTAACGGATTTAGTTCTTCCAACAAGCCTTGCTTAACTGCATAATCAAGTGGGATATTTGAAAGAATGTAGTCAGTAATTTCTGCTGCCTCCTTACGGACAGAAACACCAACAATGATATCATTGGGAAGTTTGGGAATAAAATATGAATACTCCTCAAAAATGCCAACAAGATTACGCACAAGAGCTTCTTCATACATAGCATCTTCTACGGAAACTTTTTCTGTTTCTATCTTTCGTACTATTGCTGACAAATACGGGTTAGCAGAATTCATATGTAAAAGTTCTGCACGATAAAGTCCATAAACAATAACACGAAGAGTATCCGTGCCCGGCAATTTCATAACCTGCTTGATTTCGCAGACAACTCCCGAACGATAAATATCATCAAATCTTGGGTCATCACATTCCATATCCATCTGTGCTGCAAGAAATATATTTGTTTTCTTTTCCATTGCTGCACGAATTGCCTTTACCGATTTTGGTCTGCCAACATCAAAATGCATTGTCATTTCAGGAAAAACAACAAGTCCACGCAAGGCAACCATTGGAATTGAAAATGATTTTTCATTAAATTCATCAAATATTATATTAGTTTTTTCCATAAATAAAAATATCACTCCTATTATGAACTTATATTATATAATAAAATATAAATATCTGCAAGATATACAATAATAAATTTAAATTTTTTGCATTTAACTTTGACTTTGTTAAATTTTTGCACAAGTTTTTAGGTTTTGAAAAAGTTTTTATAAAAAACTTTGTTATTTTTTTGTCATTCTATTGACTTTTTGTTGTGTTTTTTGATATAATTCCGTCAATGTTTAATTTTTTAACATATAATTTATTGTAAAAACACATTCGGAGGTTATATTTATGGCAAGAGTTTATAATTTTTCAGCAGGTCCTTCAATGCTTCCTGAGGAAGTTTTAAAAAAGGCTGCAGCAGAAATGCTTGATTACGAAGGTAGTGGTCAATCTGTTATGGAGATGAGCCACCGTTCAAAAGTATATGATAGTATTATCAAGGGTGCTGAACAACTCCTTCGTGAACTTATGAATATTCCTGATAATTATAAGGTATTATTCTTACAAGGTGGTGCTTCAACACAGTTTGCTGCTATTCCACTTAACTTTATGAATAAAAATGGTAAGGCTGACTTTGTTATCACTGGTCAGTGGGCAAAAAAAGCGTATCAGGAAGCACAGAAATACGGTGAATGTAAAGCAGTTGCATCTTCTGCAGACAAGACATTTTCATATATTCCAAAGCTTGATAAAAACGAATTCACAAAGGATGCAGATTATTTCTATATCTGCATGAACAATACAATTTATGGTACTGTTTACCACGAACTTCCTGACACAGGCGATGTTCCGCTTATTGCAGACATCTCTTCATGCTTCCTTTCAGAACCAATTGATGTTTCTAAATTTGCTATGGTATATGGTGGTGCACAGAAAAACGTTGCTCCTGCCGGTCTTACAATCTGTATTATCCGTGAAGATATGCTTGGTAACGCAAGAGATATCACACCAACAATGCTTAACTATCATATTATGGCTGACAACGATTCTCTTTACAATACTCCCCCATGCTATACAATTTACATTTGCAAACTTGTTCTTGAGTGGCTCAAGGAAATGGGTGGACTTGAAGCAATTAAGGAAAGAAATGTAAAGAAAGCAAAGATTCTCTATGATTTCCTTGACAACAGCAAGATGTTCAAAGGTACTGTTGTTCCCGAAGACCGTTCACTTATGAATGTTCCATTTGTAACAGACAGTGAAGAACTTAATGCTAAATTCATCAAGGAAGCAACTGAAGCAGGTTTCGTTAACCTTAAAGGTCACCGTTCAGTTGGTGGTATGAGAGCATCTATTTACAATGCTATGCCTGTTGAAGGTGTTGAGAAACTCGTTGAGTTTATGGCAGAATTTGAAAAAGCAAATTCATAAGGAGATTTATTTATGTATAACATTTTAACTTTAAATAAAATTTCTGAAACAGGTCTTTGCCGTTTCAGTGCTGATTATAATTGTGCTACTGATGTAGCAAATCCTGATGCAATTCTTGTTCGTTCAGCATCAATGCACGATATGGAATTCCAAAGCAACACTCTTGCAATTGCTCGTGCAGGTGCAGGTGTTAATAATATTCCAATTGACAAATGCAGTGAAGAAGGTATTGTTGTTTTCAACACACCCGGTGCAAATGCCAATGCAGTTAAAGAACTTGTTCTTACAGGACTTTTCCTCTCATCAAGAAAGATTGTTCCTGCTATCGACTGGGCTCTTACATTAAAAGGTAATGGGGACACCGTACCAAAAGATGTTGAAAAAGGTAAAAGTGCTTTTGCAGGTCCTGAAATCAAGGGTAAGACTCTTGGTGTAATTGGTCTTGGTGCTATTGGTATTCTTGTTGCTAATGCAGCAGCTGCACTTGGAATGAAAGTTATTGGTTACGACCCATTCCTTTCAGTTGCACAGAGTATTACACTTAATCACCATGTAAAACTCACTGATGACCTTAATGTCATTTATGCTGAAAGCGATTATATTACACTTCACTTACCACTTAACGACAAAACTCGTGGACTTATCAACGCAGACACAATCGCTATAATGAAAGATGAAGTTAGAGTTCTTAACTTTGCTCGTGGTGAACTTGTTGATACAAATGCAATTCTTTCTGCACTTGAAAATGGTAAAGTTGCTTCTTATGTTACAGACTTCCCGAATGACGCAGTTATTGGTGCTCCCGGAGTAATTGCTATTCCTCACCTTGGTGCATCAACTCCTGAGTCAGAAGATAATTGTGCAATGATGGCAGTTGACCAAGTTGCTGATTTCCTTGAAAACGGAAGTATTGTTAATTCAGTCAACTACCCTGCTGTATCTCTTAACACTTGTGAAAAACACAGAATTACAATTATGCATAAAAATGTTTCCGGTATTGTAAGCAAGATTACCTCTGCCTTTGCCAATGAAGATGTTAACATCGACAATATGGTGAACAAATCAAAGGGCGAATACGCATACACCGTTATTGATTCAGACACAAATGCATCACCTGAATCACTTGAAGCATTAAAGAAAATCAACGGAATTATCCGTATCAGAGTTATTAAATAATCAAAATGCATACACAAAAAGGACCTGTTCAACGAACAGGTCCTTTCGATTTTAGCAAGTAAATCAATACGCATTAACCATTGTTTCATCAGCCACTGCTCTTGTGTCCGGCTTTTTGCTGACTGCAAAAGCGATATTCTTTGCGTGGTCACCAACACGCTCAAAGTCGATAAGAGTATTAACAAACATCATACCCGCACGAGTTTCACAATGTTCTTCATTAAGTCGACGAAGATGTGCATCCTGATATTTTTCTTTAAGATTATCAGAAATTGTTTCAAGTGTTTCTATTTGCTTTGCCTCATCCAGCGACAATTCCTGTTTTTCAAAGGCTGCAATAGAAGCGTTTAACAAGTCCATAACGCATTTGCGCATTGTTTCCAATTCCTCAACTGCGCTTTGAGAAATTGCGAGTTTTTCGTTGCTACGAACAATTTCAGCATCGCAGAGATTGACTGCGTGGTCACCGATACGTTCAATATCGTTGACAACATGGAAAAGACGACCGATGTATTTAGCATCATTATAGTCCAAATCAAGTGCATTGATTTTAACAAGATTTTTAGTAATTCCGTGGTTAAGGAAGTTGATGACTTCTTCAACGGATTCAATCTTTTCTTTCTTGGACGTGTCGTTATTTATCAATGCTACTGCTGCACGGTCAAAGTTATCCCTTGCAAGATATGCCATTCTGACAACTTCTTTGCCAATCTGTTCAACGGCAACAGGAGGTGTGCTAAGAAGATGAGCGTCGTAGAATTTAAATACAAGTTTAGAATCCTCTGGTTCTTTGTCAGGGATAAGCAAACACGCTATTTTAATAAGAATATTTGCAAATGGGAAGAGAATAATTGTACTTACTACATTGAATATAATATGAGCCGCTGAAATCTGTGCTGAAACACTATCACTTATACCTTGGAGAAATGAAATATAAGGTGTAAATGCTGTAATAAATACGAAAATAATTGTACCTACAACATTAAATAATAAGTGCATAACAGCTGTTCTCTTTGAGTTAGTCTTAGAACCTGCAGCAGAAAGAAGAGCAGTTACACAAGTACCGATATTCTGTCCTAAAAGAATGTATACAGCAAATTCAATGGGAACAAGACCCTGTAATGCAAGTGCTTGTAAAATACCGATACTTGCAGAAGAACTTTGGATAATTGCTGTAAGTACAAGACCAATAAGAACACCAACTATTGGATTGCTGAAGTTAGTCATAAAATATGTGAAAACTTCTGACTCACCCAGTGGTGCCATACCATATGACATTAACTCCATACCAACAAAGAGCATACCAAAACCTGCTACAGTTTGTCCAATATGCTTTATAATGTCCTTTTTGATAAAAAGCATTACAAAAACGCCAATGAGCAAGGCAACAGGTGCAATCATGCCCAAATCCATCGCTATAAGAACACTGGTAACAGTTGTACCAATATTAGCACCCATAATTACGCCAATGGCCTGAGCAAGGTTCATAAGGCCTGCATTTACAAAACCAACAACCATAACAGTTGTAGCTGATGAACTTTGAATAAGTGCAGTAACAAGTGCACCCATAATAACAGCTAAAAATCTATTCTTAGTCAATGCTCCTAAAATCTTTTTCATTTTTGAGCCGGCAGCATATTCAAGACCCTGTCCCATAGCGTCAATACCATAAAGAAACAGCCCTATACCGGTAAAAAAGGACAACAAGTTCATTATATCCATTGCATTATACTCCTTGTTCTTCCGCTTTTATTTTTTCGTTCTTTTTGTATTCAACGCCCATTTTACCAAGATGATAAACAGAACGATTTCTCAAAAACAGTTTTTTCTTTTCAATTCTTGAATAGTTAATACTCTTAGTACGCATATATGCTTTAAAGAAATTAAGTCGTTTATAAAAATCTTTGTAATTCTTCTTTTCATCCTCTGTCCAAGCAACCTCAGCAAAGGCGAATATTCTTGGATAAACTGTAAATTGCCATGCACTCTCGTCAGTAATCCACTCTGCCCATGTTTCGAATTCAACACCAAGTACATTTTCAGATTTTATGAAACCTGATTTTGCAATATTATAGTTATAAACATTTTTAAGTGGTGCTGTTGCGTGTGACATATCAAAATAAAGAGTTGGACAAGGAGAAACAATATACTTTCTCTTTTCGTTTTCCCTCTTTGTCCATGCAGGCGTACGATAAATCCAATACTGACCAACAATATCTTTGTCGGTGTTCTCACCTACTCCATCATTCCATTCTATACTTATCTTGCCAAGTTTTTTGAGAATTTCATTAACACGATTATTGAAATATACCTGTAATTCAGAACCCTTTTTTAATCCTAATTCTTTCATTTTAGCCTGACATACCGTGCAATTATTTTCCCATATTTTATGTCCCTTTGCAGCTTCGTCACCACCCATATGAAAATACTTATACGGAAACAATTCAGCAACCTCTGTTAAAAGTTTTTCAACGAAATCATAGGTTTCTTCCTGACCTGCACAAAGCACATCTTTTGTTATACCATTCTTGCAATAAACCTCATAAGTTTCTTTTAAACACGACAATTCAGGATATGCAGCAAGAATTGCAACTGTATGCCCCGGCAAATCGATTTCAGGAATTATATCAATGCAAAGATTTTTTGCATATTCAACAATCTCTCTGATTTCGCTCTTTTTGTAGTAATGGAAATACTCGTCCCCGCCCATTTTAATTTCAGGAATCGCTGCAAACGGGCCATCGCCACCAAGGTATTCATATTTACGCTTACTGCTGATTTCATTGAGTAATGGAAAAACTTCACTTTCAATTCTGTAGCCCTGGTCATCGCTTAAATGCCAGTGGAATATGTTAAGTTTAAGCATAGCCATTTCATCCAATGCTCGTTTCACGGCATCAACGCCAAAGAAATGGCGTACTTCATCCATCATTTCGCCGCGGAAAGAGAATTTTGGGTAGTCATATATGTAAGAACAATTAATTTCTGCTACTCCATTTGCTTTTTTTGATTGCATTATCATTAATTTAAGAGTAACCGCACCATAAAAAGCACCATGCTCATCGGATGAGGAAATAGTTATTCCCTCAGTAGTAATCTTAAGTTTATACCCTTCAGATGGAAGATTATCATCCTTTATAAACTTAATTGTGCCTTTTTTAGCATCTTTCTTTGTTTTAAGAAAGTTTGAGATATATTTTCCCGCTTTCATAAATTCGGGATAGCACAAAACCTCTGTTTCAGGTGTAACAGTATATGTACCGTCAAGAACATCGTATTTCTGTGGTTTTGGTATAATACTATATTTTGCTTTACTCATTATATTTCCTCCAATACTTTTTTACAAAAGTCAGGTACATCAGTGATTAGAGCATCACAACCCCAATTAGTAAGTTTAATAATATCTTCTCTCTCATTAACTGTCCAAGGATTAACCTTTATACCCAAATTATGAAGTTCCATTACCTCTTTATGTGAAATTAAAAAATACTCAGGATGTGCTGCATCAACACCTAATTGTTTGCAATACTTTGCAACACCAAAGGACATAATTTCGTCGCCTAATTCACTTTTTTCGTAAAGAAGTGCAGTTTGAACATTTTTATCTATCTCTTTTACCTGACGGACACATTCCGGGTCAAAGCAAGACACAATTGAATTGTTAACAATACCGTACTCGTGAATTTTTTCGACAACTTTTTTTATAAGGTCATTATCCTTTTGTGGTGGCTTGATTTCAATATTGATTAGAGCCATATCTTTTACAACATCTAAAAGTTCATTCAAGGTAGGTAAACTGACTCCTGCAAAATCCTTATTAAAGTATGAACCAAAGTCATAACCTTTAAGCTGTGCAAGTGTCATTTCATCAATACGACCAACACCGTTTGATGTTTCGTCAATAGTGTAATTGTGACAAATAACAATCTCATTATCAAGGCACAAATGGACATCTGTTTCGATTCCATCTGCCATAAAGTCCACTGCTTTTTGAAATGCAGGAATTGTATTCTGTGGTGCTACTTTGTTGGCACCACGATGGGCTAATACAAGTGGCATAAAAATCCTCCTTGGTAAAATCAAACTTATACATTTATCATTTTACCAAAGAGGATTATGTTTTGTAAAGATTTTATTTAACTTTTTTAATCATTTCTTTACATATTTCTACTATTTTAAATCTGAATGAATATCTCTTCGAGTTGGTAACTATATGCATTTCTTCCTCGTTTAAAACATCTTCTATTTTTACATCATCATTTGCAGCGGGTAAGCACATTGGCGGAAACATTACACACCACCAGTTTTTGCCCTTACCTTCCCCTATTACAACCTTAACTGCTGTATATTCACCTGCAGGTAAGGCAATTGAGTTGTCATATACTCTTGTTTTAAAATATTCTTTTGCGACATAGATATTAACATCATAGTTAAAACCGTTTTCTCTAATAGTTTTGAGTGCAGCTTTTTCTAATTTATTTATATTGGGTATAATCTTTTCTTCCGCATCACTTGCTGTAAGACTTCCATCAAAAAGTTCTTTTCCTTCTTTAAGAACTGCATTACGAACTTTTAATTTTAATTCTTGGTCAAAATTCTCGTCTGAATTCGCTATAACATGCATTCTTAAAACCTTGTTCCTAATCTCATCACACTGCTTTGAAAATCCTGCAAAACTAAGCATATTTGCAATAAGTACAGCAATTAAAACTGATATCTCTATTCTAACTATTGTTTTTTTCATAAAATCACTCCTTGTAAAAGGAGTTTGGACAAGAAAAATTTAGTATAAACAAAAAAGTCCTGACATAATGTCAGGATTTTCAAATTACAGTGTTATTCCATCTATAATGGAATAATCTTCATATCAGTGTCCCCCGCAAAGTCGGTTGCGGTGAATACTAACCTGCATGTTAAGCAGGTGGGTGCTCTCCGTTCATATCTGTGCTCCCTTCTTCCGTCAAATGACGGGAGGTCTGCTCCCAATGAAATCGAGTAAAAGCTCCCTTTAATAGTGTGTTGGGTTAATATCGTCCGCAGTTGTCGGGCTTCGCAGGGTAATAATATTCTATTATTTAAAAATAAAATTATTCTTCGTCAAATGAAAATAATTCTGATAATCTTTCTTCAAAAATCTTACCAATTTCATTGAACTCGTTATCATCTTCAATCGGCTCTAAATATGTTTCTCCATCCTCTTCGCAAACCTTGAGAATAATAAGCTCACCATCGTCATCAAGGATTTCTTCTGCCTCATCATAAACAGGAAGAAGAGCTACATATTTTGCAGTATCTGTTTCGATTCTGTCAAGTTCTTCAAAAACATGTTCAACGCCATTTTCGTCAATTACTGACACAAGGTCAGGATTAAACTCTTCGCTCATTTTATAATCTCCTTTTTCTTTAATTACAATACATAAACACCTGATTCAAGAACAACAATTTCTTTACCGCAGGAGCGTAAATACTTATAAACAGGCTCGTCAAAAATTCTGAAATCATTTACAGAATAATCTTTAAGGCTTATGGTTCTCACCTTTTGTGAGTCTGCATTACAAACAAATAATTCATCATCATATTTTGAAATTGCAACAGGCTTCTGAAATGATGTTGATTGTGCAGAACCAATTCTCATACTAAATTTTTTATGAGAAATTGAGTAATTAACTACACAATTCTTTTCAGGCACAACACTCCAAATCTGATTACCATCGGCAACTGCACCTGAAATCTCACTACCCTGATAATTCAAATCACTTGACCATACCATTTCGCCATCAGGTGAGAAAATTCCTGTTTCACCGCTGTTATAAACCACAACAACATATTTGTTAGGAAGAATATCTGCATCACAGGAAACATAATCTCCAAGTTGCTCTGCTATTTTTTTGTATTCGGGACCATATTTATTAAGAAGATAAACACTTTTGGTCACGGGAGTATTTTGCATTCTTTTTATATCGTATCCGTAGAAACTTACCTTAACAGACCCATTTTCAAGTACTGTCTTTTTTGTGTAAATGATACCGTTTGAGAATGCGATGATATCGTAAACCGAATCAACAATTTTCTGCATAAAATCACCGCTGAATATATAAAAATAAGATTTGTTTAGTATTAGCACACAATATTATACTATTATTTCTTCAAACGGTCAATAAATAAATCAATTATTTTGTCTTAATTTGTTCTTACAGTTTTTTTCATTATTTATGCATTTTGTATTTGTACAGACCGTCTTCTTGCTTCCGTCTTCAAAAAATAATTCTTCAAAAACAACATTTTCCCCAATGTGAGTACAGTATTGTTCATAAGTAAACTTTGTAACCGTCATTTGTTTCCCCCCCTTATTCTTTATTATATTCGCAGAGGAATATTTTAAGCTTGTTTCTAATAAAAATATTATGTCCAATATTTTAATAGGAGTGAAAAAATGAGTTCGGCAAAAGTTTTTTTAGGAATGATTTTTACATTATATATAATTGTTATTTTTATTGCTCACATTAAATCAAAAAAGTTTTTTGTTTCTGTTTTTCTTACAGCATTACAAGGGCTTTGTGCACTGTTTGCTGTTAATCTGTTAGGCAAATACATAGCCATACATATTCCTGTAAATTATTGGACACTTGGTGTATCTTCTGTCGGTGGAATATCGGGGGTTATAATGATGTTGTTGTGTGATGTTTTTATGTGTTAAAAGTTTCATATCAATATTTTAAGTCACAATTAAAATTTGTGGCTTTATTATTTATTAAACACTTTACTATTTTTATGTTCTGTGTTAAAATAATAACAATAATGTGTAAAATTTTGTTTTGTTTTGTAAAACGAGGTTTTTGTTATGGAAATATTTTCAAATTTTGTTGAAATACTTGGTGTAATTGCGTTTTCAATTTCCGGTGCTATGGTTGCCATAAGAAGAAAAACCGACCTTTTTGGTGTTATACTTCTTGCGATTATTACTGCTCACGGTGGAGGACTTACAAGGGACATTGTTTTCAGTTTCTCCCCTCCTGCAATCTTTGGATTAAAGTACTATATTCTAATTTCAACCGTAGTTGCGGTTATTGTTTTTCTCTTTGCAAGAAAATTCAGCCACACATATTTGGAAAACGAATTAAGAATAGAACATATTAACGATGTTTTTGACGCATTGGGACTTGGCGTTTTCGCGGTAATAGGTGTTAAAGTGGGAATTGAACAGGGGCATTACGGACATGCATTGATTTGTATTACTTGCGGACTTTTAACAGGTATTTGCGGTGGTATGCTTCGTGATGTTCTTACAAACTATACTCCATTTGTGTTGGTAAAACGAATTTATGCTGTTGCTGCATTAGCAGGCGCATCAGTATATTATATACTATACATATACGGCTCAGCAATCCATATAAACGAAACTTTTGCAATCATCATTGGTGTTGCCGTTACATTTATATTGAGAATTCTTGCTATGACATTTAAATGGAATATGCCGATAGCGATTAAGTAGGGTGATAAAATGAAAGGAAATGCAACTATTATTGCAGTTGCAGGTAAAGGTGGTGTTGGCAAAACATCGCTTTCTGCAACAATTGTCAGATGTCTTGTTGAAAAATATCCTGACAAGAAAATTTTAGCAATTGACGCTGACCCTGCTGTTGGACTTTCAACTGCATTGGGAATTGATGTAAAGCTTACAATTGATGACATAAGAAAAGAGATTATTGCATCCGTTGACGAGGGTGACACTAGAACTGCTATTGAACTTTTAGGTGAAGCGAAATACAGAATTTTTGATGCACTTGTTGAAACAGACGGATATTCATTTATTGCAGTTGGTCGTCCTGAAACTGCAGGATGCTATTGCAAAATAAATTCATATTTAAAGGAAGTCATTTCAATTCTTTCAAACGAATTTGATTATGTTGTTATTGACGGTGAAGCGGGAATTGAACAGATAAATCGTCGTGTTATGGAAAAAGTTACTCACCTTCTTCTTATTACTGACCCAAGTAAAAAAGGCGGTCAGGTTATAAACACAATAAAATCTGTTGCAGACGAGCTTGTTATGTATGAAAAAATCGGTGTAATTATAAACCGTATGGCAGATGAAAGTCTTAAAGATTACATCAACACAAATGGTATTCCTGTATTGAGTTATATCGAGGATGATAAAAACTTATCGGTATTTGATATTAAAGGAGAAAATATTTTTAATCTTCCTGCGGAATCAAATGTTGTAATTGGGGTTAAAAAAGCACTTAATGAGATTGGGGTTGTTTAAATGAAAGATTTAAAACATTTAATCTATTTTGAAAACTTGTTGCAAGAGGCAAATAACGACCTCGTAAAGCAAGCAACAGGCGAAGGTAAACTTGCTATTGCCTACACTTGCTATCACATTCCGGAAGTTTTGCTTAATCTTGACAACTGTTTTTCAGTAAGACTTAGAGCACCACGAACAGGCTCAATGGATATTGCTACATACTATATGAGTTCATTCCTTTGTGGTTATTCAAAAGCAATTCTTGAACGCGGTATTGAGGGTGGATATAATTTCCTTTCTGCTCTTATGGGGTCAGAGACCTGTTCAGAAATGAATCGTACATACGAGCATTTTGAATTGCTTAACCTTGTTCCAAACGACAAATTCTTTGTAAGCTTTGTTGATTCACCATTCAAAATTGAAAAGCACACAGTAAAACACTACGCTAATCAGTTGAGAATTAAAGTTCTTGATAAATTACAAGAAGTTTACGGTGTTGATACAAGTGACGAGGCATTAAGAAAAGCCGTAGAAGAGCATAACGAGATTTGTCGACTTATTACTGAAATCGGTGAATACAGAAAAGAAGAAAACCCAAGAATTACAGGTTATGAATTCCATGTTCTTTGTGTTGCAACATATTGCTGTCCAAAATATTTAATTCTTGATAAACTTCGTGAAACTGCAGAAGAATTAAAGACAAGAGAGCCTGATGCTAAAAAGAATTACCGAGCAAAAATTGTTGTTGTAGGCTCTGAAATGGACGACCCTGACTTTACAAAACTCATTGAAGACAGTGGTGCATTGGTTGTTGCTGACCGTTTCTGTTTCGGCTCAATGCCAGGTAGAGAAGAAATTGTTTTGAATGACGAAGACGATGTTCTTACACAGATTGCACTTCACTATATGAAGACAAGCCAATGCCCAAGATATATGAGTCACGAAAAGGTTCAGGAAAGACGTGACTATGTTAAAGAATTGGTTGATACATACCACGCAGATGGTGTTATGTATGAACAGATTAAATTCTGCGAGTATTGGGGTTACGAGCGTGCCCTTGCTTCCTATGTTATGAGTGGTGATTATGGTGTACCAACTGCTGCAGTTGACCGTCAGTATACCGCATCTGCATCAGGACAGCTTCGTACCCGTGTTCAGGCTTTTGTTGAAAGCCTCGAAATTAAGAAAATCCAAAAAGCAAAGGAGATGAGAGAAAATGGATAATTATGGTAAGCTTTACAAGGAGCATACTGCCATACTAAAACATCGCGAATGGCGTGGTTTTAAAGACACAATGTACGATTACTACCGTTGGCTTGTTACATGGAAAGACATTATTAAAATGGCGCTTAAAGCTCCTGTTTCAACAGTAAAAGGTATTTGGAGATATCGTTGGATGGCATCCTATCTCTCTGCTCCGTCATTTATTGACCGTCATGTTGCAGGGCTTCGTGGTCCACAACTTCGTATGGCTCATTTGCATTATAATATGATTGTTAAGCATACGACGGATATGATTAACTTATCATTAAAGGCTGACGAAAAAATCAATCCAAACAACAAACTCTCAAAGAGAATTGTTTTAATGGATGAAATTGTTCCAAATGAAATCTTTACAGGTTTTCCAAATCTTATTCCCGTACCATTACAGACATTACCAATTTTCCTTGCTTCAATGGTTGACCAGCAGATTACACCACCTTATCTTGAGGTTGTTGAAAGTTTTGGTGTTCCTGCTGATGTTTGTCCCCTTCCAAGTGCTGAAGCAGGTGTTGCTATTGAAGACGATTACCCCAAAATGGGTTGTTGTATGATTGGTACAAACATGCCTTGCGACGGCTCAATTATGAACTCATCATTCCTTGACAGAAGATTGCAGTTGCCCACACATTGTTTTGGTATTCCGCTTCGTTATAACGGAGAAGATGTTCAGGAATATGGTGTTGACGAAATCAAAGCACTTATTGAATTCATAGAAAAGCAGACCGGTGAAAAGTTTGACTGGGATGCGTATTTCAGTAGAATGAAACAGTATAACGAACAGCTTGAATATGAATTGCAGAAATGGGACATTAACCGAACTGAATACCCACAGATGACAGGTGCTTGTTTCTGGCTTTACAGAATTTTCTATTTCAACCTTTCCGGTGGTTCAAATGAGCGTTTCTTAAAGGTCGACAAAAAAGTTAATAAAATTATGATGAAAGCCTATGAAAAGAAAACTCCTGTTTCAAAGGAAATGCGTCATAGAGCAGTTGTATGGTCCTGCCCTGCTAACTACTACACAAGCTTTGCAAACTGGCTTGAAAACTGTTGGGGCGTAAATGTTGTTATGGATATGGAAACAATGATTTCATATCTTCACATTGACACAGAAGATAAAGAACAATCCCTTAAAGACCTTGCAAAAACATATCAGCGTTCAATTATGAGAAAGCACACCAAGGGTGGTTACAAAAATGTTGTTGACGAACTTTGGAGAATAGTTGACGAATACAATGCTGATACAGTTATTATGTATGACCAGATTTCTTGTAAAGGTATGGATGGTCTTACAGGTATATTTGATGACCAGGCAAGAGAGAGAAATGTTAACTTTATCTGGGTTAAACAAGACCTTATGGACCCACGCACAATTTCCCGTCGTGAAATGCGTGACCAGGTTAACAAATATATGCAGACAGTTTTACAAGAAGAGCCACTTGACCCTTCACTTGTAGATTTTGAAGATGATTTGGCTTGGTAAAGGAGAAGATAAAAATGAAGTATTTTGGTGGATGCGATGTTGGCTCAACATATACAAAATGTGTTATTCTTGATGAAAACGGTAATATGGTTGCCAATGTGACTAATAGAAGTAAAATAAATCCTGTTCAGAGTGCTGAAATCGCACTCCAAGATGCAGTTGCACAAGTAGATGGACTTAACTCTGCAAAGGAACTTACATATCTTATCGGTACAGGTTACGGACGAAACAAAGTTCCTTTTGCTGACGAAAACATTTCTGAAATCAGTTGTCACGCTATGGGCGTACATGTTACAAACCCTGAAGTTAAAGCAATTATCGATATCGGCGGTCAGGATGTTAAAGGTATTTCAATTGACACAGACGGTACTGTTAAAAACTTTGCTATGAACGACAAATGCGCTGCAGGTACAGGCCGTTTCTATGAGGCTATGGCTAATGCTTTTGAAATGACATTACCCGAATTCTCAAAGCTTTCACTTAATGCAAAAAACACTATTCCGATTACTGCACAGTGTACGGTTTTTGCTGAATCAGAAGTTATTTCACTTGTTGGCGAAGGTAAACCAATGGACGAAATCGCAGCGGGTATTCAGTTAGCAGTTGCAAAGCGTTGTTTTGTTATGGCTAAAAAGGCCGGTGCAGTTGACAGCATCACGCTTACAGGTGGTTGTGCAAAGAACGATGGTCTTAAAAAGGCTATTGAAAAAGTGCTTAAAATCAATGTTGTTGAGTTAAAGACTGACCCACAACTTATGGGTGCTTTAGGTGCTGCTGAATATGCACGCCAGAAAGGTCTTGCAAAGGTGAACTAAATGAATGTTATTTTAATAATTCTTGGTGTTATTCTTGCACTTTTCCTTATAACTTTTGCAATTTACTGGTTCAATCTTGATATGAAGCTTGTAAGAGTTGTTTATGACTGGTTGCAGAAACACTACGATAAAATGAAAAGAGATAAGAAATTATAATGAGATTATATAATAACCTTATCAATGAAATTAAAAGCAGCCTATGTAATTCAAAGTTACTTTCGGATGGGAAAAACCTTGATGTGAGTAACAGAAACTCTGTTATTTTCTTGTCGGACTCAGCATTTGAACTTGGTGGTAGTCAAAAACCTTGTGTAAGCAGTCTTGCGGTTTCAAGTGATATGGAATTCTCAAATTCCGTAAAATTATTAGGTGATGACCTTAACGAAATTAAAAGTGACTCCCCTTTTGGCAAGTTTGTGCTGTTACAAATTGAAGATTTTGAAAATGAACAAGACACCTTCAATAAAATCAAAGAACTAGAAGCTTTAAGATACCATCTGAATGTGGATGGATTTATGACAAGAGCATCGGCACTTAATATGCGTGAGCAGATTAGAATCAGCAAAAAAGCGATTAAATCCGGTGTTACTTTTGCTGATTACGGACAGACTCTTTTAAATGAATATCTTAGATTCGATTATGTTAAAAGTGCTGAAATATACTTTGTGACGAATTTTGATGACTTTGAAAAGTTAAATACAGTTGCAAAGAAAATAAGTCAGACAACATCGGCACTAAATCATATTTTTGATAATGTGATGTTTGACTGCTCTACTTGCAATCTTAAAGAAATCTGCGACGAAGTTGACGGACTAAAAGAATTGCATTTGAAGACTATGAAAAAATGAATATAAAAGATTTATTAAGGAGTGTTAAATGTGAAAAAAGTAGTTTCCTTATTACTTTCAGTTGTGCTTGTATTCTGTACAATAATTCCTGCTTTTGCAGGGGTGGATGCAAACGAAAGTAAAAGCCAAATTCCTGTTATCCGTATTTCGGGTGATGGTGAACCACTTTATGACGAAGATGGCAACAAAATATTCCACTATAAGGATGTTGTGAAACTCGTTTCAGGTGAAAATGGCGACAATAGTGAAATGTACAAATCAATGGCTAAAACTCTTATTCCTGCTATTGCCAAGGGTCTTGCAACAGACAATTGGGATGACCTTTATGTTGGTCTTGAAACAGAAATAAGCAAAATTTTTGCTAACTCTTTACTTGACGAAAACGGTAATGTGACTAATGGTTCCGGTTTATCCCAAAGTCGAAAAGAGCAGATGGAAAACAAGAGAAACAACAGCCAAAAGGGTGACAAGGGCTACTTTGCATGGAACGACTATTGGTTCCACTATGACTGGCGACTTGACCCTATGGAAACTGCTGATGTATTTAACTCATTTGTTAAAGATATCAAGAGAACAACCGGTTGTGAAAAGGTTGGTATTGCCGCAACATGCCTCGGCACTAACATTGTTATGGCGTATGTTGCAAAATATGGTGTAGATGATATTCAGGGTATAGCAATGGATGGCAGCGTTGTTGGTGGTGCAGAAATTTTAAGTGAAGTTATCTGTGCAAAGTTCGATATTGCTCCTCCTGCACTAATGAGAATTCTTCGTGATGTTGATGGACTTGGTATGTTTAACATAGAAGATTTTATTCTTGAAACAATAGATATGCTTGTTAAGACAGGAGTTCTTGAAGGTGTAATCAGCACAACAGAAAACCTCTTATATGACAAACTTGTTGAAGGCGTAACTTCTGCCCTCGCTCTTTCAACATTCTATACCTGGCCAAACTATTGGGCTTGTGTAAGTCCGGAAGACTATGAATCAGCCAAATATTATGTGTTTGGTGAAGAAGGCAGCGAAAAGAGAATAAAATACGCCGGTCTTATTCAAAAACTTGATAATTACGATAAGGAAGTTCGCCAAAGAGTTCCTGAACTTATCCAGAAGATTAAGGATGGTGGCGCAAACTTTGGTGCAATTTCAAAATACGGATTCCAGATGATACCTATTTGTGCAAGTGCTGATTTAGTTTCAGACCAATTCGCTTCTGTAAAGCGTTCATCTTTCGGCGCAACAACACCAACTGTTTATGAAACTCTTTCGGACGAATATATTGCTCAGAGAACAGCTGAAGGTAAGGGTCACTATATCTCCCCAGACAAGCTCATTGATGCTTCTACATGCATATGTCCGGACACTACCTGGTTCATCAAAGGTTCTACCCATTCCAAATGGACATCTTACGAACTCAAAATACTTTATGAGGTTGCATCTGCAGACAGACAGTTGACTATTAAAGATTTCCCATATACTCAGTTTATGGTTTATGACGCTGAAACTGATACACTTGAACCGATGACTGAAGAAAACTGTCATACAGAATACTGGGACGCTGACCCGGATATTTATAAACCAGCAACGACTGTTGACCAAATCGAAGTTACTATCAACTCAGTTTTACATTGGTTAAAACATTTTGTTGTATTTGTTGGTAATAAAATCTAAACATTGTATAAATAACATTAACCCCCTTAACAACAATACTGTTGCTGAGGGGGTTCCTTTTTAACTTAACATTGAAAGTATTTCTTTGAATTCAGGCGTTGATTTGAATTCATCGGATAATGGGTAATGTTCGGTCATTACAATCTTCATAAATTGAGATAAATTAGTTTCACGGTAAATCGGTCCGAAATTATAATGTCTCATCACTTTTTCTGAAATATCTGGGTTTTCATCAAGTTCCTTTGCATATTCAGCAGTAATTTTAAGATATTTTAAAGCATTTATATCATCACCGATTTGATGATACAAATGACCTATATGCCCATAATTATAAAGTCTGTTAACGCAATTTTTACCATAATTTCCATCACAAAATATCAAATTAATTAATCCTTGTATATGATTAATAATCTCAAGTCTTTTTTCGGGTTTATAATTATAGCTATACCCAAATAATGTATCTTGCAATATGAACAACAATTCTTCAAGAGCATTCCTATGCGTTGTATTATAGTTTTCTGTGTCAAAAGCCAAACCCATCAGCATCAATTCCCCGGAATCTTTCATTGATGGTAAAGTGTTAGTAATTTCTTCTGCTTGTTTAAGATATTCATTATTTGTACGATAATTACCTTCTTCGTTTGGCACACAACTGTATAATGTCAATAAATGAGAAATCATAATTACTTTTGAGCGTATTCTTATATTGTCATCCGTACAATGACTCTGTATCTTTTCATAAATAGATGCAATCTCTTTTGAAATCTCTTTATATTCACCCTCTCCAAAACCTTTAACTTCGTACAAAAGCTCCAAATATCGAATTAAAATGCGAAAATCATTTGGAAATTCCTTAACTGCTTTTTGAAACTTGTTATATGTTAAGTTTAAGTCTTTCAACTTCATATCATCATAAAGTTTAATATATTCATTGATTTTTTCTTCTTCCCGTGATTTATTGACGCCAAGTAAATCATCAATAGAGACATCGAAAAATCTTGAAATAATCGGGAGGGTTGTTATATCTGGATAGGTTTCTCCCCTTTCCCATTTGCTGATTGTCTGGAACGATACACCTAAAAAGTCTGCAAGATTTTCTTGAGTAAGGTCTTTTTCTTTGCGTAATCGCTTAAGATTTTCACCAAAAAATATTGTCATTATTATCACCTCAAAATATTTCTTGTAGCTACAAATCAATAGTATCTTGATTGTTGATACTTTTCAATAACATTATAGGTGAACAAAATTCGCTTGTAAAGAGAAATATTCTATTAGATATATTGTACTTCATTTAAATCATAATAAACAAATTGGGAGTTTGTCGGGATGTTTAATTCTTTTGGGTATAATATAACGAGGTGTATTTATGAGTGGTGTAAAAAAATTTTTTTCGGGAGTTGTAATTGGTATTGTAAATGTGGTTTTAGGTGCAGGTGGCGGAATGCTGACAGTACCACTATACAAGAAGATAGGTATGGAACAAAAAGAAGCTCAAATCAACGCAGTTGCAACTATTCTTCCAATCACCATTATCAGTGCAATTATATATCTTCTAAATGGTAATGTGCAATTTTCTGACACATATATTTACCTTATTCCCGGACTTGTGGGCAGTATTCTTGGCACATTTGTAATAAGAAAAACATCAAATAAATTTTTGACAATTTTCTTTTCGATTTTTATGATTTGGGCAGGATTGAGGTTGTTTTTTAAGTGAATTATTTAATGCCTGTTATTGCAGGTTTTTTATCAGGTTTAATCGGGTCAATGGGTTTTGGCGGTGGCGGAGTTTTAATAATTTATCTTGTTATTTTCACAAATACATCACAACTCACAGCACAAGGCATAAATCTTATATTTTTCATTCCTTGTGCAACATTAGCAACCATTATTTACTCTGTTAAAAAGCAAGTTGAATTCAAAAAGATTTATCCCGTAATTATTGGCGGAATAATCGGTGCAATTATTGCAAGTTTTTTCCTTAAAAATATAGAAAGTCAACTTTTAACAAAGGTGTTTGCAACATTTTTGATTATTATGGGAATTAATACATTATTTAGAGTAAAAAAAGTGAAAAATGAATGTTAATTTATTGACAAAAAACGACACCGAAAAGTGTCTTTTTTTGTTATTGTGACAAAATTATTTTTATTATTTCTTTTCTATTGATAATAATATATTTATAATGTATAATATCTACAATACATTAAATTGGGAAATTTTGTATTTTATGTATTAACTATTTGTGTTTGGAGGCAAAAAACTATGAAAGTACAGTTTACAGAAACCGTATTGAGAGATGCCAACCAGTCACTTATTGCTACAAGAATGCCGTTCGCTGATTTCGAACCAGCTCTTGAAAAGCTTAATAAGGCCGGTTACTATTCTCTTGAGTGCTGGGGCGGTGCTACATTTGACTCATGTCTTCGTTATCTTAATGAAGACCCATGGGAAAGACTTCGCAACATCAAAGCTAAATGTCCTGATACAAAGCTTCAGATGCTTCTTCGTGGTCAAAACCTTTTAGGTTATAAACACTATCCGGATGATGTTGTAAGAATGTTTGTTAAGAAAAGTATTGAAAACGGTATTGATGTTATCAGAATTTTCGATGCACTCAACGATGTTCGTAACATTCAGGTGGCAGTTGACGAAACAATAAAAAACGGTGCAATTGCATCAGGTGCTATTTCTTATACAACAAGCCCTGTTCACACACTCCAGAATTATGTTGCTCTTTGTAAAGAAATGAAAGAAATGGGTTGTTCTACAATCTGTATCAAAGATATGGCAGGTGTTATGACTCCCGTTGAGGCAAAAGACCTTGTTGGTGCTATTAAGGACGCAATGCCTGAAATGCCTGTTATTCTTCATACTCACTGCACAACAGGTATGGCTTATATGACAATCCTTAAAGCAGTTGAGGCAGGTTGCGATATTATTGACACTGCAACATCTTGTTTCTCAGGTGGTACTGCTCAACCTGCAACAGAAACACTTTATGATGCTCTTACAGGTCTTGGCTATGAAACAGGTCTTGACAGAGACACATTAAAAGCAGTAAATGACCACTTTAAGCCACTTCGTGACCAGTATCTTTCATCAGGTCTTTTAAAACCAAAAGCACTTGTAACTGATACAGATGCATTGACATATAAAGTTCCCGGCGGTATGCTTTCAAATATGATGGCAAACCTTGAGGATATGAATGCTCTTGACAGAATGGAAGAAGCTCTTTTAGAAATTCCTCAGGTTCGTAAGGATATGGGCTATCCCCCACTTGTTACTCCCCTCAGCCAGATGGTTGGTAACCAGGCTGTTACAAATGTACTTGTTGGTGAAAGATATAAGAATATTTCAAAAGAAATCAAGGCTTATATCAAGGGTGAATATGGTAAGGCACCGGGCGAAATTGACGCAGACCTTCAGAAGAAAGTTCTTGGTGATGATGAGCCTGTAACATGTCGTTTTGCTGATACTCTTGAACCAATGTTTGAACAGACAAAGGCTGAACTTGGCGATATGGCAAAATGTGATGAAGATGTTCTTTCATATATCGCATTCCCTGCTCAGGCTGAAAAATTCCTTGAAGCAAGAGCAGAAAAAGAAAAGAACACATTTAAGTATTCAATCAAGAGAATTGACTAAGGAGGACATAAAATGGCATTATCAGAAATTTTAAGTATTTCTGCTACCGGTTTTATTGTCGTTTTAATTATTCTTGTTCTTCTTGCAGTTATTATTGTTGGCATTTCAAAAGTTATCCGTACTTTTGAAGGTGGTGCGAAAAAAACAGATGATGCAGAAAAAGTAGAAGCTCCTGCTCCTAAAAAGGAAACAAAACCTGCTCCTGCACCTGTTTCTGCTCCTGTTACAACAGTTGCACCTGCACAGCAAGTTGATGGTCTTATGCTTTATAAAACAGACTACAAAACTGCAGCATCAATTATGGCTATTGTAAGTCACGAAAGTGGTATTCCACTTAACAAACTTGCTTTCAGCTCAATCAAACTTGATGACTCTCTTGAACTTTATAAAACAGACTATAAAACAGCGGCATCAATTATGGCTATTGTAAGCCATCAAACAGAAATTCCTCTCGAAAGACTTGTTTTTAGGTCAATCAGACTTTGCGACACACCTGAACTTTATAAAACAGATGAAGAAACTGCTGCTAAAGTAATGGCAATCACAAGCAAAGAATCAGGAATTCCACTTGACAGACTTGTATTTAAATCAATTAAACTTATTGAGAAATAAAGGAGAATATCAAAATGAAATATGTAGTTACATTAAACGGAAATGATTACGAAGTTGAAGTAAATGAACTTAACGAAGCAGTTGTTACTGCTGTTGTTCCATCTGCAGCTCCTGTTGTAGTTGCTGCTCCTGTTGCACCTGTTGTAGCACCTGTTGCTGCTCCTGCCCCCACTCCTGTTGTTGAGGCAGCTCCAGCTCCTGCAGCTGCACCTGCTCCTGTTGCAATTGGTGATGGTACAAAAGTTACTGCTCCAATGCCAGGTACTGTTCTTTCAGTTAACATTTCAAACGGTCAGGCAGTAAATGAAGGCGATGTTCTTTTCATTCTTGAAGCTATGAAGATGGAAAATGAAATCGTTGCTCCTTGTGCAGGTACTGTTAAGCAAGTTATTGCAACAAAGGGTGCATCAGTTGCTACTGACGAAGTTCTTGCAGTTATCGGCTAATTGAGGTGCAATTATGCAGATAGTAAACGCTCTTGTAGAGCTTTTTAATCAATCTAATTTTGTTAACTTGCCTTGGCAGAACTGGATTATGATTGGTGTTTCATTTGTTCTTCTCTATCTTGCGATAGTAAAGAAATTTGAGCCATTACTCTTAATCCCTATTGCTTTTGGTATGCTTCTTGTTAACATTTATCCCGAAATTATGGCAGACCCCACTAATATGTCATTTGTCGGCGATAACAATCCATATTTAGACCCAAATGCACATTGGTATGATACAGGCGTTTTACGACTTATCTACGCAGGTGTTAAGTCTAGTATCTTCCCCTGCCTTATCTTTATGGGCGTTGGTGCTATGACTGACTTCGGACCACTCCTTGCAAATCCATCAAGCCTTCTTTTAGGTGCTGCTGCACAATTAGGTATTTATGTAGCATTTACAATTGCAATGCTTTCAGGTGAATTCACACCCGAAGAAGCTGCTTCTATTGCTATTATAGGTGGTGCTGATGGTCCTACAGCAATTTTCCTTACAGGAAAACTTGCTCCTCACCTTTTGGGTTCAATCGCAGTTGCCGCATATTCATATATGGCTTTGATTCCACTTATTCAGCCACCAATTATGAAATTGCTTACAACTAAAAAGGAAAGAGAAATCAAGATGAATCAGCTTCGTACAGTAAGTAAAGCTGAAAAGATTATCTTCCCAATTGTTGTTACTGTTATCTGTGTTCTTATTCTTCCTTCAGTTGCTCCTCTTCTTGGTTTCCTTATGCTTGGTAACCTTTTCAAAGAAAGTGGACTTACTGACAGACTTTCAGACACAGCACAGAATTCCCTTTGTAATATTGTTACAATCTTGCTTGGCACAACTGTTGGTGCAACAGCAGAAGGTTCAGCATTCCTTAATAAGAAAACACTTCTTGTTATTGGTATCGGATTGCTCGCTTTTGCATTCTCCACTGCAGGTGGTGTAATCTTTGCAAAGATTATGAATGTTGTAACAAAGGGCAAGG
The DNA here is from genome assembly GCA_937898625.1 of uncultured Clostridia bacterium. GTDB lineage: Bacteria > Bacillota > Clostridia > Oscillospirales > Acutalibacteraceae > Fimenecus. Next base: position 37,371 of record CALEJF010000040.1, read on the forward strand.
TTAACCCACTTATCGGTTCAGCAGGTGTATCTGCTGTTCCTATGGCTGCTCGTGTTTCACAGGTTGAGGGTAGAAAATACAATCCTTCAAATTTCCTTTTAATGCACGCAATGGGTCCAAATGTTGCAGGTGTTATCGGTTCAGCAGTTGCTGCCGGTTTCTTACTTTCACAATTCGGTTAATTCCAAACACACAAATATATAATGCCGTAGTCAAAATGACTACGGCATATTTTTATATCTTTATGAGAACCGGTTTTCTGATTTTAATTGTATCGGGAGTTACTGCACAATCAAATGCTAATGGAACAACTTCGCCTTTTCTTGCCTCTTTTAGTGTATCCGCGAATTGAGGATGAGTTATTCTGTTGGGTTCAAAATATTTCACATCGGACATCTGAATAACGAACAGCACATAGGCTTTATATCCCTCTGTAACGGCTTTTTGTAGTTCTTTAAGGTGTTTAACTCCCCTTTCAGTTGGTGCATCAGGAAAACTCACTACACCATCATTTTCGAGAGTTACGCCTTTGACCTCAACGAATATCTTTTCACATTCCGTTTCAATATAGAAATCAAGTCGTGAATTACCATATTTATATTCGGGTTTTATGAATTTAACACCTTCAAAAAGTGTTGGAAGAAACTCAAAAGCAACCTTGTTAACCACTTGACTATCAATATTTATTAATCTATCGTTCTTTTGGACAGCAATAAGGTCATATTTAGTTTTTCTGTTTGGGTTGGAACTTTTCTCAAGATAAACAGTAACGCCTTTTACAAGCAATTCTCGGCATCTTCCGGTATTTTTTACATGACAGATTTCTTTATTCCCATTAATTTCGCAAATTGCAATAAATCGGTTAGGTCTGTCTATAAATGTTCCTTTTATTATATTTTCGTATTTCATATAACACCAAAAAAGAACGGTGATAGTTTCCTACCACCGTCCTTAATTATTTAATAAATAGAATTACTTAGTAACTTTTCTTGCTTCGATTTCTTTAACCATCTGTGCTTGTTTCTTCTCTGTAATTGTGTAGAAGAACATTGGAACAGCACAAGCAAACATACTGATAACACCTGAAAGAACAAGCATCTTCCAAAGTGTTTGTGCACCTTCTGCAGAAATATAACCTGTTTCAGCATTGATACCAGCTGCTGCGAAAGAAATAACACCGATAAAAGCACCAACTGCCATACCAATCTTGTTAATAAGAGTCTGCATTGCAAAGCAGATACCCTCACCACGTTCACCTGTTTTCCATTCAAGATAATCAACAGTATCACCAATCATAGCATAAGTGATAATATTGTTAACACCCTGTGGAATACCAAGGAGAACAAGAGCAATAGCTGCAATAACAAGTTTCCATGTTGCATCATATCCAACAAAATACATAACAGCCATTACAACACCACCAAAGAGGTGAACCATAATGTATGCCCATTTCTTTGTGAATTTCTTTGACATCCACGGAACAAGGAGTGATGCTACAAGACCGCCCGGAACAACAAGAAGAGTAATCAAGCTGTACATACCTTCATTTTGAAGAACATACTTTGCAAAGTAAAGACCGCCTGTGTATGTATAAACCATTCTTGCGCCGCCAAGAATACCTGAAAGAACAATAAGAAGAAGTTCTTTATTCTTGAAGAGAAGTTTCATATTGTGGCCAAAGCTTGGTGGGTTATCATCAGCTGTAAAGCGTTCTTTAGTATGTTTAAAGCCATAGAAGAACATTGGAATTGCAGCAACAACAAGAACTACTGCTGCAATAAAATATGTCCATTTAAGAGTGTCAGCATTTGCAACTTCCTGACCTGCAATAACAGTACCGACAAAGTTCTCTGCTGTTTCAGCATCTACTCCCTTATCAGCCATAATTTGTGCTATACCTGCTTCTGTGTCAGGATATTTGTACTTAGCTGTAACAGCACCTGTGATAATAGGAACAAATACAGTAACGATACCTGCACCCAATGTGCAAAGAAGACGAGTAACTGTAAGAAGATTACCACGAACAACCGTATCGTTTGTCATACAAGTTGAAAGTCCCCAATAAGGAACATCAGCAACTGTGTATACAACTGACCAAATAACATAAATGATAGCAATAATAATGAATGTTGATGTTGCTTTAGCCTGGAATACAGGTAAGAAACAAGCAATTGTCATAATTGCAATTGGAATAGCCATCCATTTAAGATAAGGACGACATTTACCCCACTTTGTTCTTGTCTTATCAACAATTGAACCCATAATTGGGTCATTGAAAGCGTCAAAAATACGAGTACCAAGCATCAAATAAGCAACTGCCATTGAACCTGTAAGAGTACCGATTGTAACACCTTCTGCACCAAAGAGAAGTGCATCTGTCAAGAAGATTGTAAGGTATGAACCGATGATTGTGCAAATAAAGTTCTGGCCAAAACCTGCGATACCATAAGCAAGTGCTTCTTTTGGCTGAAGACTGCCCGGCTCATTAGGATTTGTGCCATAAACCTTATGCAAAAGGTCATTGATTTTCATAAAATCCCTCTTTCTAAATATAATACTGAGATTATAACACAATACATTGTTTATTTCAATGATATTTTAACAAAAAATGAACATAAAATACTCCCTTGAAAAAACAAGGGAGTAAAAAAACAAATTACTGTTTTGCGCCGTTATCAAACATTTCAAGCACCTTAACACTTGCTGCGAAACAATCTGCAAGACAGTCTTTATTAAGTTTTGCAGGAGTATCAAGTCTTGTATGATAGAAATCAGGGAGCGCGTGATTAAGAGCAGTGATACCTGTTGAACGCATACCTGCCTGAGCAAATGCTGCTGAGTCAGTTGCACCGCCAAGTGGAGGTACAACGCCCTTACCACATTTAATACCAAGTTCTTCACAAGCTTCAACATACAAGTCTGAAACATCTTTATCGGCTTTTACTGTGGCATTAAGGTCACGGTAGTTTGCCTGCATATATTCAGGCTGTGTGATTGTGTCGTAAGAATAAACAAATGTTGGAACATCATTAAACTCATGAGCATGAGCCTCACACCATGCTTTTGCACCACGAAGACCTGCTTCTTCAGAACCTGTAAGAACAACACCGATTTCTGTGTTTTCAAACTCAATGCCTTCTTCTTTAAGTGCTTTAAGAATTGCGATACCGATATAGCAACCTGAAAGGTTATCGTTAGCACCGTCAACTACTCTCTTTTTGTTCCACATAAAATAAAGTCCAAACCAGAAAGGAACAAATACAAGACCAATAAGACCAAGTCTGTTTGCAAGAGCAGGGTCAACACCTGCAAGTTTTGCAATAGAAATACCAACCATATAAAGAGCACCGACAATGCAAACTGCCATGTGAATATCAAATCCAAGATATGTAAACTTGTATTTGAATGGCCATTCCCAAGCAGCATCAGGGTGACCGTTGAAGATGATTCTTCTCTTTACTTCACCTGTTGGCTTTTTAAATCCTGCAGCATTGTGTCCTGTTAATTCCTTAAAGCACTTATCGAGAGTTTTCTTATAAAGTCCAAACTGCAAAACGCAGAGTGTAAGTCCGATTACAATAAATGCAATAGCAAGTGCAGGTAAAAAGAAATATGATACAAGTGCCAAGAAACAACAAGTGATTGTGAAATAAATCCAGCCATAGAATGAATCAGGGTTTTCTTTAAATTCGTCAACATAAACAGTGTCACAACCTAATTCTTTCAACTGCTCTGCCATATAATCGCATGCCTGATGTTCACCTTTTGAACCAGGTGCTCTTTTTTCAAACTTGTTGCAAATATGAGTGATTTCATCAACCATAAATTGAGCAGCTTCATTCTTTTTCTCAATAATCTTCTTTAAATCCATAAAGATTCCCCTTCCAAAATTTATAAAAACATTTTATCACAGTATATCTTAAAATGCAATATTAAAAGGTTGTACACTTGCAAGAAATTTTTTATTACATAATGGAAACTTTTTCAATGGTGCATCGCCGTTGGCGATATGATGTTATAAATTTATAATGATGTTGCTCCTGTTAGTCGCAATTGTGCGATATTTGCCTAAAACTTTAGCAAAGCGACATCATTCACGAAGTGAACAACATTAGTGAAACTACATCATTTACCAAAGGCAAACATCATTGAAAAACCCACTTGCGAAAGCAAGTGGGTTTTTCTGGTGCCGGTGACCGGGGTCGAACCGGTACGGTATCGCTACCACTGGATTTTGAGTCCAGCACGTCTGCCAATTCCATCACACCGGCAATTATATGACCTTGATATTATATGAAATTCGCTGATAAAAGTCAAGAGAAAAAGTAACTTTTTTTAAAACAAACCTCTCCATTTTTCGCTTCTGCGAAATGAAAAAAAGTCATCACCGTTACCAATGATAATATGGTCACCAAGTTTCATTCCCAACGACTTTAACAACTCTATGGTATTCATTGTTGCATTTACATCGGACCTTGACGGTGCTACAACACCTGAAGGATGATTATGTACCAATATGAGATTTGCTGCATTTAACTTGTACGCCAGTTCAACAATCTTTCTGTTATTGATTGGTGTAGCATTAATCGTTCCTGAACTGATTTGTTCAAACCCTAAAATCTTGCAATTTGAATCAAGGCAGAGAAGATATAACTGTTCCTCAGAAACACCTTTAAAGTATTTAGATGAATATCTTGCAACGGCTTCGCAGTTATCTAAAATGTCACCCTCAAGATTTATTTTATCAACCTCATATTTTTTGAATAACTCGGGAACAAGTTTAATAAGCGTTGCACTTTTCTCGCCTATACCTTTTACACTTACAAGTTCTTCAAAACTTGCATCAAAAACTGCTGAAAGTGACCCAAATCTATCAATAAGTTCGTGAGCTTCCTCGTTTGTATCTTTCATTGGAATACTAAAAAACAAAAGCAATTCAAGAACATTGTGTGGTTGAAAATTATCAAGACCTTCTTTTAAAAATCGTTGTCTTAATCTTTCTCTGTGACCTTCGTGAATATTCTTTTTTTCATCTTTATCCTTTAAATCGCGATTTTTTATCGCCATCCTATTTGAACACCCTTTTTATATATTTTTGCCATCTATAAAGGTAAATTGTTACCAATCTTGTCAGCATAATATCGTACAGCACAAACAGTACATTACCTGCACATAGTAACAATGGCATAGCAAATTCACCAAAACCCTCTAAATCATCAAAAGTTATCATAAAAATTTTGGAAACCACAAAATATGCAACCACCATTGAGATATTGAATATAATATATTTTATTACCCAACTGATAATTTTACTTTTGCTTTTTTCGATAAAACTCTTAATAATAGGATAATACCCAAAAAATACAATATACATTATTGCCGCTTCTTTATTACCCAATAAAAGCATTGAAATTATTGAAATTGCAAGATATTCAAGCCCTGCAAAGCCCGGTCCGAATTCTATAACAAGCACCATAAGGAATGCACCTGTTATCATTGGAATTGCATATACAAGACTTGTTGTAACACCTGCAACAAGCATCAGCAATAAGGATAATGCCGCGATTACACCGCCAAGGGCTACCTTGAACGAAAGTTTTTTTCTATTATTCATATTAACAACACGGAATCAAATCCCCACCACAACACTCACAACAACAATCTGCGCAAATTAAAGTTGAACAGATATCGCATACACCTGTATCGGAGCCTTTACTTGATGTTCTGTATCCGCCGTTTGCATTATTCTTCATAGCATTATACGCATTTGCATATTCAAAATTATTTGGTTCCATTGAAGACGCAGTTTTAAAGTGAGCTAATGCCTCATTAAGCCATCCCCTGCGTTGAAAAATAATACCTTTAAGATAATGCCACTCAGCAGTTTGCATTTGAGGAGGAACACCATTTAAAATAGTTTCTGCATCATCTATTCTACCTGTATTTATACAATTACGGACATCTGCATACTGTGTGTTACCATAATAATTCTGATTATTGGCATTATTATTCGGTGCATAAGCAGATGTTCCGCGGATTTCGTTTAGAATATAGTCATAAGCAGAATCAAGTTCTCTCATTTTTTCTGTTCTTTCAAAATCAGGAAGGTTTGCCTGATTAATTTCTCCTGCTATTCTTCTATATGCATCCATAATCTCTTTTTCTGTTGCATTTCTGCTGACACCAAGAAAATCGTAAGGATTATTCACACTTTTCACCTCCGTGTTTAGTCTTTATCTTTTCTAATTGATAATTCAAACCATCATATATAACATTTTCGATTATCGGTTTAAAATCATATAATTCTTGTTGTTTTAATATATGAGTCAATTCACCTATTGACAGATTTATGGTCTGTGTTGCATCTTCAACAATGTTTTTACAATTCACGAATGGATTGAACGAATTGCTTTTAACATCATCCTCGTAATCATCAAATGCATCTAAAAAGTAAACTACCCTTCCCAACTGGTATCCGAATTTATATGTTTTTTCTTCGTCACACTCGTTATATGCAAAAAGCTTTCCTAAAATATGAGCAGTATTGTGAGCAGATAAATCAATGGACGAATTATTTGATTTTTCAATTTCAAATTGCGAGGTCATTCCATCTTCAACGATTTTAAACAATTCGGGATTTTTCTTCTTTGCCTTATTTTTAAGAATTAAGAAATAGGGATAAATGAGATATAAAAGTATCTTTTTAAAGATTTTGCTGTCATGGAGATTGTCTACTAATTTAAAATATGCAAGAATGACTGTAATGGTACTTGCTACCTTATAAACATCACTTTCACAAGTGATTTTCATACATTTTTTGCAAGGATTAAAACTGCAACGGGATTGTTTTGCAGATATTTTATTATTTGAAAGTGCCATTTTATACATCACATAAAATGCTCCATCATAACTTAATAAAAATCGGGATAAAAGACCATATTCTTTACCCATTTCCTTGCAAAGAGTACAGTAAATGCCTTTGTAAGCTTCAAATTCTTTAATTTTAAGTTCAGGTTTATAAGTTGTTACATATCCGAACATAAATTATCTGTTAATCCCTTTCAATACTGTTCTTGCAACATAAGGTTTATTCATTGTATAAATATGAATTCCGTTAACACCGTTTAAGAGCAAGTCATTAATCTGATTTATGGCAAAATCAAGACCTGCTTTTTCTAAATCTTGCGGGCTATCCTTATATTTTTCAAGGAAATCAGTTACTTTGGTTGGAAGTTTTGTCCCCGAAAGACAAGTTATTCTGTCAATTTGTTTTATATTTGTAATTGGCATAATTCCCGCAAACACAGGGGCATAAATGCCTTTTTTACGGACTTTCTCTAAAAAAGAATAAAAGATGTCGTTGTCATAGAAAAGCTGTGTTATGAGAAAATCGACACCACTATCAACTTTTATTTTCAGATGGTCAATGTCCTTTTCAAGGCTGTCACATTCAGGATGACACTCGGGATAACAAGCACCGCCAATGTCAAAATATCCATATTCTTTGATATGCTTTACAAGTTCGTAAGCGTAAGTATAGTATTCTCCTTGCGGTTTCTGGAATCCTTGTGGAATATCGCCACGCATAGCAAGGATGTTATCAATATGATTTCCTTTAAGAGTATCAAGGATATAATCTATCTGTTCTTTTGGTGTTGATGCACAAGTTAAATGTGCCAACGCAGTAGTATCAAGACGGTTTTTTATAAGTGATGCAATCTTTGTTGTGTACTGACTTGTGCCACCGCCTGCACCATATGTAACACTCATAAAATCGGGGTTATGGGCAGATAATTCGCGTACCGACCACTCAATGCTTTCAAATGCAGAATCCGTTTTTGGCGGAAAAACCTCAAAGGAAATGAGTTGGTCTTTTACCATTAATTTTTCTGTTATCCTCATACTCAATCACCGAGAATATAATATCACAATCATATTTTTTTAGCAATAGAATGGTTATTTATTTACATATTATTTACAAAAGGAAAAGGGACGATGCGAGTCGTCCCCTACTTTTTGTACTTTTTATTTTGAGTTTTTCATTTAAAAAAGTTTACTTGCGCTGATAATTTCCTCGTTTGTGACTTTGCCAGTTGGAATTGCGTTTACTGATTTGATTGCTTCAGCAGTTAAATCACTATATGGTGAATTGAGTTTGCTGTTTACATACTCTGCAAGACTTTCACTCTTAAAGATTGCTTTTTGCTTTCTTTCATTACCATACTTGTCGAAGAATATTCCATTTTCGTAATATGCTGGAGTTTCTATTACTTTTTCAAAACTACCATTGTACTGTGGAATGTTGAGTTTTGAAATTGCATAATAGTTTGCATCTGTTTCCTTTGCAGTTGTATATATCTCTTTATTATTTTCTTCCGCATATTTTTTTAGTACAAATGCAGTTTCAGTTGAAACTTTACCGTTAATTACGATTGTATCAAGGTTGAGTATTTCATCGAAATCAGTTGTTTGCGATTGCTCGTTAAGAACACCGAAACGACCACCTTTACAGAGGATTCCGTTATTTACAGGTAATGCTCGGGTTACAGTTGAGCCGATATAACGATAATCAATATCACAAAGGTTAGAACAGTTTGTGCAAATGCTCTTAACTGAGTTTTCTTTAACGGGAACGCTCTTTGTAAATGATGTTTTTTCTCGGAGTGCACCAGTCGGGCAAAGTGCAACGCATTGACCACAAGCAATACATTCGGTTTCTTTGAGATGTTTTGAGAGTTCAGGCTCAACAAGAGTATTGAAACCACGGTTAATAAGTCCGATTGCAGACTTGCCCATAACTTCTTCACAAACTCTTACACAAAGACCGCAGAGAATACATTTATCCGTATTTCTCGCAATTAAATCGTTTGCGTTTTCTTGGTTTCTGTTGTGTTTCTCCCCTGCAAATCTTGATGGTTTAACATCATAATCATTTGCATAAGAAATAAGTTTACATTCAAAGTAATCGTGACAACCACATTCAAGACAACGGTTTGCTTCTTTTTTTGCAATTTCTTCGCTGAAACCGAAATTAACTTCCTTAAAGTTTGTTTTTCTGTCAGCAGGACTCATATGTGGCATTTTGGCTCTTGGTGATTTTTCAAATTTTGAATAGTCAATTGCCTTGCTATCCTGTTCAACAAAATATGGCTTTTTGTAGCCTACTGTTTCACCATTCAAGTATCTATCAATTACAACAGATGCTTTTTGTGCCTCACCAATTGCAGCAATTGCAATATCAGCACCCTTATTTGTAGCATCACCAACTGCAAATACACCATCAACTGATGTTGTAAATCTGCTTTCATCTGCTGAAATAGTGTTTTTGCGTGTTGCTTCAAGAGTTTCAAATCCATTAAGATTTGGATACTGGCCGATTGCCATAATTACACTGTCAAGGGCGATTTCTTCGGTTTCACCCTCAATGGCAACAGGTCTTCTTCTGCCACTTTCATCAGGCTCACCAAGTTCCATTTTTTGCAAGATAACTCCGTTGAGTTTTCCATTTTCCCCTGTAAATTCAATAGGATTTGTAAGGTATTTATAAATAACGCCCTCTTCTTCTGACTCAAGAATTTCCTGTGGGTCAGCAGGCATTTCGTCCTTTGTACGACGATAAATAACATACACATTTTCTGCACCAAGGCGAACTGCAACACGGCAAGCATCCATAGCGGTATTACCACCACCGCAAACTGCAACATTTTTGCCGATTTCGGGTTTGTTTCCAAGGGCAACCTCGCGAAGAAAGTCGATACCACCCCATACACCGTCCAAATCTTCACCTTGAACTCGCATTTTACTGCTATTCCAAGCACCGATAGCAACAAGTGTAGCATCGTGGTCTTCTTTGATTTCTTCAAATAAAATATCCTTGCCAATTTTTACATTATTCTTGAGTATTACGCCCATATCTTCAATGAGTTTAATCTCTTTATCTAAAACTGCTTTTGGAAGACGGTATTCAGGGATACCGTAACGAAGCATACCGCCCATTTTTGGCATCTGCTCAAAAATTGTTACACTATGGCCTTGTTTACGAAGGAAATACGCCGCTGTAAGACCAGCAGGACCACCACCGATAATTGCAACCTTTTTATTTGTATCAGGTTCAATTGCAGGGACATAAGTATCACCCAACAAGTCCATATCCCCTACGAAGCCTTTAAGGAATGCAATTGAAATTGGTTCGTCAACATACTGTCTGCGACACTGCTTTTCACAAGGATGAGGACAAATTCTACCGATTGATGCAGGTAAAGGCAACTTTTCTTTAATAAGTTTAACTGCTTCTCTATATTCACCATTTGCAATAAGACCAACATAACCCTGACAATCTGTTCCTGCAGGGCAAGCCTTGCTACAAGGTGCAACGCAATCACCGGTATGGTCGGAGAGCAAAAGTTCAAGTGCAACTTTACGAGAAGCCTTGATTCTTTCTGTCTGTGTATGAACTACCATACCATCAGCCACTTTTGTTGAACAAGCTCGAAGAAGTTTTGGGTTACCCTCTACCTCAACTGTACAAAGTCCGCAAGCACCGTAAAGTTCTACCCTGCCATCATAACAGAGATTCGGAATCTTAATTCCATTCTGTGTAGCAACATTGAGTATTGTTGAGCCTTCTTCTGCAATTATCTTTTTACCATCAATAGTTAATGTAATACTCAATTATTTCACCTCCACAGCATTGAAACGGCAAACTGATACGCAGTTTCCACATTTAATACATTTTTCCACATCAATAATATGGGGATTTTTAACTGTTCCGCTGATAGCACCAACAGGACATTTTTTAGCACACAATGTACAACCTTTACAAGCCTCTGCGTTGATTTGGTAACGAAGAAGATTTGTACACTCGTGAGCAGTACATTTTTTCTCAACAATATGCTCAAGATATTCGTTTTTAAAGTATTTAAGTGTTGTAAGGACAGGGTTTGGTGCAGTCTGGCCAAGTCCACAAAGTGCACCATCTTTAATTGCAAGACAAAGTTCTTCCAAAAGTTCAATGTCTTCTTCCTTGCCGTTACCCTCTGTAATTCTTGTGAGAATTTCAAGCATTCTCTTTGTGCCAAGACGACAATGAACACATTTACCACATGATTCTTTTGCAGTAAAATCAAGGAAGAAACGAGCCATTTCTACCATGCAAGTGCTATCGTCCATAACAACCATACCACCTGAGCCCATAATAGCCCCCGTAGCTGAAAGTGCTTTATAATCAATTACAGTGTCAAGCAATTCGGCAGGAATACAACCACCCGATGGTCCACCCATTTGAACGGCTTTGAAGTTTTTATCGTTTTTAATACCGCCACCAATGTCAAAAATAACATCACGGAGAGTTTTACCCATTGGGATTTCAACAAGTCCACCACGCTTGATTTTACCTGTAAGTGCAAAAACCTTTGTACCCTTGCTGTTTTCAGTGCCCATTGATGAGAAAGCATTTCCACCATTGAGAATAATCCAACTGACATTTGCAAATGTTTCAACATTATTGATATTTGATGGTTTATGCCAATATCCTGACTGTGCAGGGAACGGCGGTTTAAGTCTTGGCATACCGCGAGAGCCTTCAAGTGACTCAATAAGTGCAGTTTCTTCACCGCAAACAAATGCACCTGCACCTGCTTTTATACGAAAATCGCAAGAAAAGTCTGTACCCATTATGTTTTGACCTATATACCCTTTGGCTTTTGCTTGGTCAATAGCATTTTGAAGTCTTTTAATTGCAAGTGGGTACTCGGCACGAACATAAACGATTGCTTCACTTGCACCGATGGCATAAGCACCTATGAGCATACCCTCGATAAGATTGTGGGGGTCGCCCTCAATAACGGCTCTGTCCATAAATGCTCCCGGGTCACCCTCGTCCGCATTACAGATAAGATATTTCTTTTCACCTTGTGACTGACGGGCAGCATTCCACTTAAACCAAGTGGGGAAACCTGCACCGCCACGACCAGCAAGACCTGAAATCTTGATTTCTTCAATTACATCTTCAGGTGACATTGTAGTTAATACTTTGTTGAGCGCCTTATAGCCGTCATCCTTGGTATAATCTTCAATAAGTTCAGGGTTGATAACACCACAATGGCGAAGTGCAATTCTTGTTTGCTTATCTAAAAATTGTTTATCATCGTCGGAGATTTCATATTCTTTAGCCGATGCTAAATCGTTGTTATTAACTGCAACTGCAATTTTTTCTGCAATTTCACCAGTTACTTTTACAAATCTGTGGAGTCCATCGTGTGCGTAAACATCAACAATAGGCTCAAGGTAACACATACCGATACAACCTGTAACTGTAAGTTGATTTTCACTTAAATCAAGGGTTGAATTTAATACATCATAGGCTTTTTGTGCACCTGCAGCGATACCGCAACTGCCCTGACCAACTGCAATTTTCATTATTCTTCCTCCCCTGCTTTTTCTTGTAATTCTTTAAAGATTGACACAGCTTTTTCAGGTGTTAATGAACCATATGTATCATCATTTATCATCATTACAGGTGACAAACTGCAACAACCAAGGCAAGCAACATTTTTAAGGGTAAAAAGACCGTCTTCTGTTGTTTCTCCGTCTTTAATACCTAAATAATCGTTAATTACCTTTTCAATCTGTAATGAGCCGTTAACATGGCAAGCAGTACCTTGACAAAGCATAATAAGATACTTACCAACCGGCTGTAATCTGAACTGTGAATAGAATGTTGCAACACCCATTATTTTTGTGACCTTAACTCCAGTTCTTTGGGAAATATGTAAAATTACATCAACGGGCAAATAGCCATAAATCTCCTGCGCATTCTGTAATATTGTAATAAGACTTCCCGGAACAGTTGCATATTTTTGCAAACAAGGTTCAAGAAGTGAGAAATCATTTGTGTTCTGACAGTTACAACTCATATGTAAACCTCCGTATAAAAACCTATCATATATCATAATACAAAATGCGTTATTTTTCAAATATAAAATACTGTAAAATTGTAAAAAAATATCGACTTTACACCTAAAAGAGTATATAATATTAACAATAAAAATGAATTGAGGAATTATATTGAGAAAATATTTATATGAAATGCATTTTCATACAAAAAATACAAGCAACTGTGCCAATGTACCTGCGGAAATTGCAGTTGAGGAATACATCAAGGCTGGTTATGACGGAATCGTTGTAACTGACCATTTAAGCCCGTCAACATATATGAAATACGGTCGTGAATTATTGCCTTGGAAGAAGAAAGTGGAATTCTTTTTACGCGGATATAAAGAAGCAAAGAAAACTGCAAACGGCAGAATCCCTGTACTTTTGGGTATGGAACTTCGCTTTAGAACAAGCGAAGGTGAAAATGATTATCTTGTTTATGGTATAAACGAAGATTTTCTCTATAACACACCTGATTTGCTTAATTTGAACAGCAGAACTTTTTATGAGTTGGCTCAGGCTAATAATTTGCTTGTTTTTCAGGCACATCCTTTTAGGGTTGGAATGAAGGTTACAAACCCGAAATATCTTGACGGAGTTGAAGTTTTTAATGGAAACCCGCGACACAATTCGAGCAACGATATTGCTGAAATGTGGGCAAAAAAATATGACCTAATGGTCACATCAGGGTCCGACTATCACGAAATTGAAGATTTAGGCACAGGTGGAATTTGGTTTAACAAGGAAATTAAAGATAATAAAACTTTAATTGAAGAATTGTTGAAAAAAGAATATGAATTAAAGAAACCATAAAGAAAAAGGTCTGCATTGATTTGCAGACCTTATTTTTACGCCTCAACCTTTGAAAATTCGTACATTTTTTGTGGGTTTGTTTCTGTTACATCAATTACAGTTAAAGTACATGATGGAATCATATCGTCAGGATGTGATGCATTGTAGCCACTCACACTACTCAACTGATAATATCTGCCATTATAAAAATGACACATATTATTACTGTGAACATGACCAATAGAAATGAGGGAAATATACTCATTATCGGCAGTCATATCATCAAAAAGTTTATTCTCCTTGATATTGTCCAGCTCATAAACATAAGCTGACGGGAAACCGTCGTATCCCTCGCCATTTTCATAAGCTGTTTTAAATGCAGGTGTATTCATATGGAAGAATACACTTGTTTTTACTTTTCTTTCATTAATTCCTTTGAGTAGCCAATTGATTTGATTTTCTTTTATGTAATCGTACTCACCTATTGCCTTGACTGTTCTTGCGTTAGAGTCCATAAATGCAAGAGAATGTGCTAATTCTCCATTATATTCAAGGTCAATAAAGAATTGCATATCACCATCAATGTTTTCTTCATTACCATAAACAAAGTTTTTATACTGCATTAAATATGCAATTAAATCTTCATTTTCACCATCAATCTCTCCGTCATTATTACCAGGCAAGAAAGTCCAAGGTATATTATAGTTGTCAACAAGGTCAGCAAAAATTTTTGCTGCACCATATTTATCATAATTAGAAACAAGGTTGAAGCCGTCAATCATATCGCCATTGACAACAATAAAATCACAAGGAGTAACATCAAGAATAATTTCTAAAGCCGACATAGTTTTAGCATCGTTTTCACAAGTACCGTTAAAAAAATGTGTATCGTTAATTTTGAGAACAACAAATTCACCGTCATCGCCTACATCATAAGTGATTTGCTCTTGGTTATAAATTTCTTCGTAGCTGTGAGCAAGGTCTTTAGGTGCATTGAAGTTAAAACGATATAATATGTAGCCACCAAATGAGCCACCACAGACCAAAACAACAGCAAGAATAATTGCTATTATTTTAAATATTTTCTTTTTTATCATATTCATTCTCCTTTCGGGTATCATAATGAAAATATATCACAAATTGAGATTATTGTCAATATCTCGTACTGTGATAATGTAAAATTATCACAAGGTGATTTTATGAGATTAAAAGACTTGAGAGAAGATAATGATTTGAAGCAAAAGCAACTTGCAGAATATCTTAATATAAAGCAAAATACCTATTCACAATATGAAAATGGTAAGCGTGAAATTCCAATTGAAATGCTTTGGAAATTAGCTGATTTTTATAATACAAGTGTTGATTATATCATTGGTAGAACTGATAACCCTACAGGATTTTAGATTTTTGTAACCACTCGCAACTGCGAGTGGTTTTTTCTCTCCCTCAATCTTTTTCTGCGAAAAAGACAGCTCCCTCGTCAGAGGGAGCCGAGAATAGTTGGATTATTTTTTAAGTGCAACTGCTTGTTTGCATTTTGCAACGATGTTTGCTGCGTCAAGTCCGAACTCGTGGAGAAGCTGTACTGCCGGACCTGATTTACCGAATGTATCTTCAACACCTACACGAAGTACGGGAACAGGAACTGTTTCACAAACTACTTCTGCAACTGCTGAACCGAGGCCACCGATTACATTATGTTCTTCTGCAGTTACGATAACTCCTGTTTTCTTTGCAGATTCAATTACAAGTTCACGGTCAATAGGCTTAATTGTTGCCATATTAACAACTCTTGCATTGATGCCTTCTTCTTTAAGTGTTTCGTAAGCCATAAGTGCTTCGTTAACCATAAGACCTGTTGCGATGATTGTTACATCGTCACCCTCTTTAAGAACAGAGCCTTTACCGATTTCAAACTTATAGTTTTCGTCAAATACTCTTGGCACTGCAAGACGACCAAATCGCATATAAACCGGTCCTTCGTGCTCTGCTGCAGCAAGGACACAAAGTCTTGCTTCAACATCATCGGCAGGGTTGAGAATTACCATATTTGGAATTGTTCTCATAAGACCGATATCTTCGCAACATTGATGGCTTGCACCATCTTCACCAACAGAGATACCTGCGTGAGTTGCACCGATTTTAACATTAAGATTTGTATAGCTGATTGAATTTCTAACCTGCTCAAAAGCACGACCTGCTGCGAACATTGCGAATGATGATGCAAAAACTGTATATCCTGCACTTGCAAGACCAGCAGCAACGCCCATCATATTGCCTTCTGCAATACCACAGTCAATGAATTTTTCAGGGTGCTCTTTTTTGAACATACCTGTTTTTGTTGCAGCAGCCAAGTCTGCATCAAGAACAAGGATTTTAGCGTCTGTATTACCTAATTCAACAAGTGCTTTACCATAAGCATCACGAGTTGCTGTTTTAATTACTTCGCTCATTTTATACACCCTCCAATTCATTAAGTTTTGCAGTAAGCTCTGCTACTGCCTGATTATAAAGTTCTTCATTTGGAGCTGCACCGTGCCAGTTAACCTGATTTTCCATATAGGAAACTCCTTTGCCTTTAACTGTTTTTGCTACGATTGCAGTGGGCTTGCCCTTACAAGCCTTTGCTGCTTCAAATGCACTTTCAATTTCATCAAGATTATTACCATCAATTTCAATTGTATTGAAACCAAATGCAGTAAACTTTTCAGGGATTGGGTATGGTGAGTTAACTTCTTCAACAGTACCGTCAATCTGAAGATTGTTGTTATCAACAACTACTACAAGGTTATCAAGTTTCTTTGCATTAGCAAACATTGCTGCTTCCCAAACCTGACCTTCTTCGATTTCACCGTCACCAAGGATTGTATAAACTCTGTAATCCTTATTGTCAAGTTTTGCGGCAAGTGCCATACCAACTGCTGCAGAAACGCCCTGACCGAGTGAGCCTGTACTCATATCAACACCGGGAACACATTTCATACTTGGATGTCCCTGAAGATAAGAATCTGCTTTACGAAGTGTTTTCATATCCTCTGTTGGGAAAAATCCTTTAAGTGCAAGAGTTGCATAAAGAGCAGGTGCAGCGTGTCCTTTTGAAAGAACAAATCTGTCACGGTCTTCCCATTTTGGGTTAGACGCATCAATCTTCATCTCTACATTATAAAGATAAGCCATAAGTTCAGCAATTGAAAGTGATCCACCCGGATGACCCGCTTTTGCATTGAAAATTCCCTCTAACAAGAGAAGTCTTTCTTTTGTTGCAAAAATCTCAAGTTCCTTTTTCAAAGAAGCATTCATTTTTACTCCCCCTATTTTTTAATCATTCATTATGTATTCAAGCAAGTCCGCAACAGCACCTTTATTACAATGGCACGCATGGAATTTTGCAATTTCGTGCATTGCTTTTGGTGCTTGTCCGCAACATGCAGGAAGTCCAACTGTTTTTAGCATATCGTAATCGTTGAAATAATCACCGATTGCGGCAGTGTGTTTATGTTCAATGTTATACATATCTGCAATTCTCATAAGTGCAGTACCCTTATGCACGCCTTCATTAAGCATTTCAAAGGATGAAATTGAACTTGACATAAAATTTGCCTTTGTATCAGTCAAGGTATCAACATACTTTCTGATTCTCTTAATTAAATCAGGCATACCAAGGAAAATAACCTTACCCCAATTTTCTCTTGGGATTTCATCGGGATGTTTACAATTTTTATAATGTAATTTATCTGCTCTTACCATTACACGAGCAAAAATCTTTGAGTTAAGAGTATAAATCATTTTATCCGTTAGGATTTCTATCTCAACAGCAGGAAAGCGCTCATAAATTTCAAAAACCAAATTAATAGCGTGTTCATTAATGGCATCAAAATGAATCATTTTTTCCTGTGAATAATCGTATACCCCCGCACCATTAAGAATAACAGCAGGTGTTCCTGCAATTGGTAGTCTTTCATAGTGCTTTCTCATTGACTGAACATTTCTGCCCGATGCCAATGTAAAATGACCGTTACACTCATTGACGAAACGACATATTGCCTCGTAGTTTCGTTTTGGTAATTGTCTAAACTTGTTGTTAAGTGTTCCGTCAATATCTGAAACAACAAGCCAATGTGACAAATCTTTATTAACCATCGCTCAACACCTCCTCAGGTGCTTTTAAGTCTTTTTATAAAATCCTTGAAATAATCTGGCAAATCCGATGTAAATTCCAGGTATTCGTTTGTAATCGGATGAACAAAACCTATTTTTATTGCATGTAAACACTGTCCATTAAGAAAAGCGCTTTTTTTATCGTTACCATAGACCATATCCCCTGCCACAGGATGACCTAAATGTGCCATATGAACGCGAATCTGGTGCGTTCTGCCTGTTTCAAGTTTAAGAGAAATGTGGGAATAGCCGTCAAAATCCTCAATAACCGAATAATGAGTAACTGCATTTTTTGAATTCTGCATTGTTACGCACATTTTCTTTCTGTCCTTGGGGTTTCTGCCGATTGGTGCATTGACTGTACCCTCGTTTTCCTTTAAATGACCGACAATAACTGCATTGTACTCACGGGTAAAACTGTGTTCCTTAATTTGCTGGGCAAGTCCGATATGTGCTTTATCATTCTTTGCAACAATAAGCAAACCACTTGTATCCTTATCAATTCTATGAACAATACCGGGACGCAAGATTCCGTTTATACCCGAAAGCGAGTCCTTACAGTGATAAAGCAAAGCATTGACAAGAGTGCCACTATAATTTCCCGGTGCAGGATGAACCACCATTCCCCTTGGCTTATTAACAACAAGCAAATCGTCGTCCTCGAAAACTATATCAAGCGGAATATTTTCAGGCTCTGCATCCAATGGTTTTAGTTCACCCGGAAGCACGGTGATTTCGTCGTCAGTTTTTACTTTATACTTTTTATTGACTTCATTTCCATTTGCAAGAACTTTGCCGTCTTCGATAAGCTTTTGTATGGAATTTCGCGAGGAATCCTTTAAAAGAGTGGATAAAAATTTATCAATTCTCTCACCCTCATACTCTTGAGGAACATCAATTAAAATCTCATTCATTATTTTTGTTCCTTTTCTGCTTTTCCATCACGATATATTTCATAAATCAACCAGATAACAAGAACAACCGAACTGCAGGTTACCAGAATATCTGCAAAATTGAATATTGCAAAATCTATAAACAATGGTTCGATGTAATCCACAACAAAACCGCGGAATACTCTATCAATTAAATTACCTAATCCACCTGCAATAATCAGTGCAATACAAACATATTCAACATCGATTTTACGCTTCTTAAAAAACAAGTAACAAAACGCAATTATAATCACTACTGCTGTGAAAACTGACAATAATTCAGTATGTGCACTAAATGAACCAAAAGCAGCCCCTGTATTTTCGGCATATTTCAAACGAATAAAACCGTCAATTAATGGAAGGCTGCCAATAGGCTTGAGATGTTCTGTTACAAGTAATTTTATAATCTGGTCCACTGCAACTAATACAGCAACGGAAATTAATGTAATTACCTGAAGCATTAAAATACCTCGTCTATATTATTTCTTTTTAAAAAATCCTTTAAAGGACATATGCTGTGAACCATCGTCATCATCTGACTCGTCAAGCTCACCGATTTTTTCAAACATTGAGTTTGACGGTGCAGGAACATAATCATCATCGTCAGCAAAATCAATTTTACTTAAATCAAGCTTAAATGACTTCTTTTCAGCAACAGGAGCTTCTTCTGCATTCTCAAAGTTTTTGAAAACTTCATCGCTGATTGGCTCATATTCCTCGTCAGCAACTGGTTCTTCTTCAACAGTTTCTTCAGCTACCTGAAAATCTTCTGTTTCTTCGTCAACAATAACAAATGAATCTGTATCCTCTGTAAAAGCAATATCATCTTCTGCTGCTTCTTCAACAGTTTCTGTTGTTTCTTCAGCAACCTCTTCCTCTGCCTCAACAACAACTTCTTCATAAACAGGCTCAACAGTTTCTTGTACCTCTTCAGCAGCAGCCTCTTCAGCATCAAGTTGCTCGTCAACTATTTCGGGAAGGTCGTTAATGAGAGTAATATGCTCTCTGTACATAGCAATAAGCTTTGACTTAAATTCAGATGCTTCTTTCTGAATCATTTCGTAAACAAGACTTTCATGAGTAACCTTACGATTGATATTACCAAGAATATCGCTTGCTTCACGATTTGCATCTGCGAGAATTCTTTCTGCTTCTTCCTTAGCCTTTGCAATCATTGCTTCAGACTCATTCTTTGCATTTGTTTCAAGAGCCTGTGCATCTGCAGCAGCATCAGCACGAAGCTTATCAGTTTCACCTTTAACAGATGCTACTTCATTCTCAGCAGTTTCCTTTGCCTCTGCAACGATTTTATCAGCAAGTTTCTGTGCATTGAGAAGTGCCATTTTAAGGCTTTCTTCATCTGCTCTGTATTCTTCTACTTTCTTTGCTAAAATGCTGATTTTTCTGACTAAATCGCCATTTTCCTTGAACATTTGCTCATAGGATGCAACGACCTCGCTCATAAACATATCAACATCTTCAGAACGATATGAACCTCGTCCGGTAGTCTGAAAAACTTTTTCTTTAATTCTTTCAGGTGTAAGCATTTATATCCTTCCCATTCTGCCCAAAGGCCATTCTATTTTTTATAAAATATGAAAATTATTAAAAGAACATTCCGTTGTTCTCAAGTTCATCCAACAAATCTCCCATAACATCAACATTATATGGAGTTATGATAAATGTGCTGTTTGCAACACGCTTAATCTGTCCGTTGTTAGCATAAGCAACACCAGTAAGGAAGTCGATAAGACGACGAGCAACCTCTTTACTTACAGACTCAAGGTTTAAAACAACAGTTCTTTTCTCGTTAAGGTTATCTGCGATACCGCGAACCTCTTCAAACTTTTCAGGTTTTGAAAGAACAACCTGAAGTTGTGCTGTTGTATGGATATTAACAACTTTACTGTCATCACCATTACGAACTGCGCGACGCTGTGGCTTAACAACTTTTTCCTCCGGCTCATCAAAGCTACTATCTGAACTTATAAAAGCACCTGTATCAATATCGTCATCAGGATAATAACCATCCTCATCTACATTAACAATGTTTTTAATTTTGTCTAAGAAACTCATAGTATAATCCTCCCATTAATATATTCTTGGCCCAAAAATTGAAGAACCTATTCTTACAAGATTTGAACCATTTAAAATTGCTTGTTCATAATCTCCCGACATACCCATCGACAGAATATTCATATTTATATTATCTAACTTTTTTGCACTTATGTCAACATAGATA
Organism: uncultured Clostridia bacterium; assembly: GCA_937898625.1. GTDB lineage: Bacteria > Bacillota > Clostridia > Oscillospirales > Acutalibacteraceae > Fimenecus. Next base: position 58,428 of record CALEJF010000040.1, read on the forward strand.
TTGTATATATTTTCAAAAAATTTACAAAGAATTGTGTTTTCCTCGCAAATTGGAGGTATTGTCATAAGCCCTTTTACGCGTATACCGTCAATTTCTGAAACAGCATACAGATTTTCAGTAAATTCCGAAATTGAAAAACCCGTTTTACTTTCTTCTTCTCCAATGTTGATTTCAAGTAAAACATCGGTTGTTATTCCCTTTTTAATTGACTGTTTGCCAATTTCCTTTGCAATTTTCAATGAGTCAACTGACTGAATCATATCAACCTCACCCACAATTTGTCCTGCCTTGTTGGTTTGAAGATGACCGATAAGATGCTTTTCAACTCCGTCAAGGTGCAAATCCGGTTTTTTACGAAGCATTTCCTGAACACGGTTTTCGCCTATAAGTTTTACGCCATAATCAAGAGCATAATTTATAAAAATAGGGTCAACAGTTTTTGTTACTGCCATTAAACGGACATCACCAGGATTTCTTCCACTTTTTATTGCACATTCAGCAATTCTCTCATTTATAACATCAAGGTTATACTCAATATCTGATTTTCGTTTTTCAAGATATGACTTTTCCATCATACAAATCAACCCCCTCAGTTATTATTGTGTCATATTGTTTTACATAAGAAGAATCATTCACAATTTCAATTACAGAAAAATCTTCAGTTGAATAAACAATACTTATATTCTTAAATTGAATAATATTACCACTCTTAACATAAACACCCTTTTGTCCGTCAACTTCACGAATTGCGGTGTTCTGAATTCTTATGCCTGTGTAATCCTCTGTTATGAGTTCAACATTATGAATTCTCAAATTTGCAACATCGCGATTCATTGTGTTACATTTCAACACAACGGCAACCTGGTCACCTTCCCTATCACCTTTTTCGACAACTGTACACTTAAGAGTGCCTACTGTAGTGTTAGGGACATTCACCTTTATTGTTGCTCCCACATTGATTTTTCCCGAATCATTATAAGGGATATTACAAAGAATGAACCAATCGAAATTATCAACAAGTTTTCCCATAACCTCTGAAGGAGATGAGCCCGGTTGTGACGAAATCAGTGAAGATATTTTTTCACAATTCACATTTTTTACATCAGCATAACTGATTGAATTTTCATAACCGTCAACTGAGCCAATATAATACCCTGAACTTGGGGAAGTTACTGTAGAATAATTAACAGTTTTTTGATTTAAAGAAACAAGTTCTGCTTCCAGCTCTGCCAATTTTGCCTCTGCAGAAACCTTTTCGCCTACAGCAAGTTGACGGGTTGTAATTGCATCTCTTAAATCAATTAACGCATCGTCAAAATCGCTTCCGATTTTCTCACGAGTTGCAGAAATAAATGAAATACAAGCATCATCAATAAGTTTGTTATATGAAGAAGGCGCATTTACACCAAGTCCAACACGATTATCAAGTTGCTTATAGTAATCTATTTCTTTTTCCAATTCTTTAATTCGAACATATGTAGCAGCACTGTTTTCGTCCTGAAAAACAATTGCAACTCCATCTCCGCTACTTACTCTCTTGCCGTCCTCTGCAATAGAAACAACAGTACCGCCACCGTTTGAGGCACTGATATATGTTTCGTCACGGACAATAAATGCTTTTGTTGAAATTGTGCTTTGAATCTGTCTTTCAAGTGCAATTTCAGTCTTATATGGGTTTGTATTCATTTGGACAATCTGATAAACAAAATATGCAATTATAAGTACACCAACAATTGAAAAGAAAAGTTGCTTGGTCTGATTTTTGTTAAGATTAGTTTTCATTATTTGTGTACCTCCTTCAAAAATTCACTTATCATTGCAAACACAAATGCGTACATATCCTCTGTGTTTTCATAATCATCAGGATATATCCAATTTATGTTTTCATTTTTTCTAAACCATGTAAGTTGACGCTTCGCATAGTGTCTGGTTTCCTGCTTTAGTTTTTCAACACATTCTTCTAATGTGCTTTCACCTTTGAAATATGGTGCTAATTCTTTATACCCTATTGCCTGACAAGCAGTTGTGTCAGAAGATGTGTCATAGAAGTCCTTTGCTTCTTCTAAAAGCCCGTTCTCAAGCATTAAATCCACACGAAGATTAATTCTGTCATAAAGGACATTTCTGTCACGGTAGTTTATACCGATATAAAGAACATCAAAAGGAGTTTCCTCTTCACGAGAAATTATTTTTTGCTCCGTCATTGTTTTACCTGTTGCCTTGTAGATTTCAAGTGCACGGATAATTCTGCTTTTATCGTTAAGGTGAAGTTTTTCGGCTGTTTGTGGGTCGATTTCTCGCAAAGCTTCGAGCATAAACTCTGCGCCTTTTTCTTCAAACATTTCTGTTATTTCTTCACGAATTTCAGTATTGCTTTCTTCTTTTGAAAACTGAATGTTTTGAAGAAGTGAGTCAATATAAAGACCTGTACCACCTGCAACAACAGGTAAATCACCTTGATTATGAATTCTTTCAATACACTCTTTCGCAAGTGTTACATACTCTGCGACGCTAAACTTTTTATCTATTGGCTGAAAACCGATTAAATGATGCGGTATTCCCTGCATTTCATCGTCAGTGGGTTTTGCCGTTGCAATATTCATTTTTTCATAAATCTGCATTGAGTCGGCTGACACAACTTGTCCCGAAAAATGCTTTGCAATATTAATTGATAAAGAGGTTTTTCCGGATGCTGTTGGTCCAACAACTGCGATTACGGGAATTTTTTTCATACTATACTCTACCAAACTGTTTTTCTAATTCGTATTTTGAAAGTTCAATCATTACAGGTCTGCCGTGAGGACAGAAACGGACTTGCACGTCATTTACAACTTGTTTTGCAAGTGCTAAAAGCTCAATTTCTGAACTTTCATCCCCTGCTTTTATGGCACTTCTGCAAGCAACATTGTGATATATCCAATCAAGGTGTTCGTTGGTAATATCACGACGATTTTTAATAAGATACTGTGCGATTTCGTCTATAAGTGGTGCTATTTCCTGGTTATCAAGGTCAATAGGACAACTACGTACAATTACTGTACCATTTCCAAAATCTTCTATATCAAACCCTGCTTTTACTATTGTTTCAATGTTTTCTGTTACGGCAATATATTCTTCTTTGCCGAGTGTTACTGTAACAGGCATTAACAACATCTGACTACCGCTATTCTGACCTTCTGCTTTAAGTTTATTAAAGAGAATTCTCTCATGGGCAGCGTGTTTGTCAATAACACAGAGTTTTCCGTTTAATTCAATAAATATGTAGGTTTTATATGCTTCGCCAATAAGACGGATTTCGTTTTCAGATTTGATTTCTTCTGCTTTTGGTGTTTGAATCGGCTCTTCTACTACCTTTTGTGCAGGTTTTGACACAGGGAATTCAATGTTGAATGGGTCGTCATCAACATCTGCAACATATTCCGTTTTAACATCATTTACGAAAAGCGGAGTTGAAGAAAGCGGTTTTAAAACCTTTTCTGTAAAGGCTATGTTTTCTTGTACTGTTGTCTGTTTGAATTCTTGTTGTGGTTTTGCAAAAATATCGTTAAAAACTGTTTTCTTGTCGGGTAATACTGCTTGTTTTACTGCTGTGTTTTCATTTAATGCAGATTTAACTGCGTGATAAACTGCGTCAAAAATTGCTCTTTCGTCGGAGAAACGAACTTCGATTTTTGACGGGTGCACATTCACATCAACGAGTGTTGGAGGTAATGTGATAAAGAGTACACCACCCGGGAATTTGCCAACCATAACACTATTTTTATAGGCATTTTCAAAAGCTGCCATAATTGTTGTGTTTTTAACACTTCGTCCATTTACGAAGAAATACTGCATACCGCGTGAACCACGACAATGAAATGGTGGTGTTACAAGACCTGAAACTGACACAGTACCAACGGATGCATCAACATTCAAAAGACCGTTTGAGAAGTCCTTACCGAATGCAGAAAAACAAACATTTTGAAGATTTCCGTCACCATTAGTTGTGAATACCTGTTTGCCGTCACGGATAAAACGGATGCTGATTTCAGGGTGTGAAAGTGCAAGTTTTTCAACTGCAGATGCAACATTGTTGCCCTCGCTGACATCTTTTTTGAGGAATTTCATTCGTGCAGGAGTGTTATAGAAAAGCTCACGGACAATCATAGTTGTGCCCACTGCACAACCTGCATCGGAGAAATCGGTTATAATTCCACCCTCGATAGTGAGTGATGTACCCATTTCCTCGCTTGCAGTTTTGGTAATCATATTAACCTTTGAAACTGCGGCGATTGATGGTAAGGCTTCACCACGGAAACCGAGAGTTAAGATTGTGTTCAAATCCTCGGCAGTTTTAATTTTGCTTGTTGCGTGACTTACAAATGCAGTTTTAACATCTTCACGGTCGATACCGCAACCGTCATCGGTTACACGGATATATGAAATGCCCCCGTGCTGAATTTCAACTGTTATGGAGGTAGCACCGGCATCAACGGCATTTTCCATAAGCTCTTTCACAACGGATGCAGGGCGTTCAACCACCTCACCCGCTGCGATTAAATCAGCCATGTGTTTTGGGAGTTTATTTATTTTTGCCATTGGTCAGCACCACCTTTTAAGGTATTTTATAGGGGCGATTCAAGAATCGACCGTGGAATCATATACCGTCATAATCGGTAAAGGTATCCATATCAATTTCCTTAATTTCAAATACTTTTTTTACAGTTACACCAAAATTATGTTCAATCATTAAATTACACAATCTTTTTCCATCAACAAGAATTATATGGTGTTGCTCCGCATATTCAATCGCAGTCTTTGCATATTTTGCAGTAGTAACAAAAAGTCCGTTACCACCTTTGCCTGAAATTGCACCAACAAAATTTTGAATTTCTGGACGACCAACAGTTCTATCCTTGTCCCAATGTTTTGCTTGAATATAAATTAAGTTAAAACCTAGTTTATCTTCCATGATAATTCCGTCTATGCCTTCATCAGCTGAAATAGGTGTTGTTCTTCCTGCATTTTCAAATGCACCATAACCCATTTTTTGTAACAAATCAATAATCATTTTCTCAAAGGCAATCGGTGATAATTTCATTACCTCAGTTAAAATTTCATCTGCTAAATTCGCTTTTATTTGTTCAAAAGACTCTTCAAAAGCAAAATCTGGTGTTTCAAAGTTATCTGTTTTTTGTGTAGGTTCTTTTGCTTTACTACCCTGAAATTCTCTAAACGACTCATACTGGGTTAAATACTCTACATCTATAATTTTTGGATTTTCTGCTAAAACATCTTTGCCTTCATTTGTAATTACAACTACACCTCTGGATGGTTTTGAAACAAGTCCTGCCTTTGCTAAATATGTACCTGCCCATTGCACACGATTGGTAAAAACAGTTTGTGTTCCGCTTGGAAGCATTTGAGATAAATCATCGTCTGTAAGGTTAAACTCCTTAGACAACATGCCACGTATTTCTTTTAATGTATAACTCTTTCCATCTTTAATTGCTGTTAAAAATGGTTTCATAAATTCATAAAACTTTGGCACTGACATATAATCACCTTTTCTCGGGACGATGTGGTCACCGTACCCTACATTTTTGTTGATTTAATACTTGTTCAAGACGCCGAGTCGTCGTCTCCTACATTTTTTGCGGTAGCTAACATCCGCCCTACCCCTACAATTTCGCATTCCGAATTACGAATTACGAATTAGTTCTTCGCTTTATCTATAAGTTCGTAGAGAAGTCCCATTGCTTCGATTGGGGTTAGGGTATTGATGTCAACTGTACGGAGTCTGTCCATAATGTATTCTCTTGAAGTTGATTCAAATGACATCTGGAACTGTGGCTCTTCTTTTTCTTCTGGGATGTCTGTAACCATTTTAGGTTTCATTAAGTCATTATCTTCAAGGGTTTTGAGGATTGCTTTTGCTCGTTTGATAACATTTTCGGGCACACCTGCAAGTTTGGCAACTTCGATACCATAGGAGCCGTCTGCACCGCCACGAACAATTCTTCGTAAAAATGTAATATCGTCACCACGTTTTTTTACTGCGATATTATAATTCATAACACCGTCAACTGTACCCTCTAATTCTGACAATTCGTGATAATGAGTTGCAAAAAGTGTTTTTGCACCGATTTTCTTTTTATCGGCAATATACTCGACAACCGAACGAGCAATACTCATACCGTCAAAGGTTGAAGTACCGCGACCGATTTCGTCAAGGATAATAAGACTGTTTCTTGTTGCATATTTAAGAATTTCTGCAACCTCATTCATTTCAACCATAAAGGTTGACTGACCTGACGCCAAATCGTCGGACGCACCAACGCGGGTAAAAATACTGTCAACAATGCCGATATCCGCTGATTTTGCAGGAACAAAGCAACCCATTTGTGCCATAATTGTTATAATTGCAATTTGTCGCATATATGTGGACTTACCTGCCATATTAGGACCTGTGATTACTGCCATTCGGTTTTCTTCACAGTCAAGCAAGGTGTCATTAGGCACGAACATTGTCTTTTTCTGTAAACTTTCTATTACAGGGTGACGACCTTCGCTAATACGGATAACGCCTTTATCGTTGATGTCAGGTCTTGTATAGTTATTCTTAACTGAAACTGTTGCAAATGAACAGAGAACATCTAAAAGTGCTATTGCGTGGGCAGTTCTTTGAGTTCTTAAATACTCCCCTGCAATCTTTTTACGAATTGAATTGAAAATCTCATATTCAAGACCTACAATTCTCTCCTGTGCACCTAAAACTTTAGTTTCAAGAGTTTTGAGTTCTTCTGTAATATATCGTTCACAGTTTGAAAGTGTTTGTTTTCTTATGTAAGTATCGGGAACAAGTTCTTTATATGAATTAAGGACTTCAAAGTAATAACCGAAAACTTTGTTATAACCGATTTTAAGTTTTTTAATGCCTGTTTTTTCCTGCTCGTCCGCCTCAAGTTTTGCAAGGACGGATTTACCGCCATTTACAATGTCACGGAGTTCATCAAGTTCTTTATTGAAACCATCTTTAATCATTCCACCCTCACGGACTGAGAATGGTGCATCATCCTTAATTGCAACCTCAATAAGTGAGCAGACATCGTCTAAAACATCAATTTCGTTGAAAATATATTTAAGTAAATTACAATTTGCTTCTTTAAGGTTTTCTTTGATTTCAGGTAATTTCTCGAGAGTTGTTTTAAGAGAAAGAAGTTCCTTTGCATTTGCTGTGTTATAGACGATACGGGTCATAAGTCTTTCCATATCGTAAACACTGATTAAAAGCTCTGTTTCACTCTCACGAAGCTCTGTATTTTTATAAAGTTCATCAACTGCATTAAGTCGTTTTGAAATTTCTACGCAGTCGTAAAGTGGGCGTTCAATAAATGAACGGAGCATTCGCTTACCCATAGCAGTTTTTGTTTTGTCAAGCACCCAGAGAAGCGAGCCTTTTTTATCCCTATCACGCATTGTTTCCAAAAGTTCAAGATTACGGATTGCAGAAATACCAAGATTCATAAGTTTTGCATCAGTATAGAAATTAATGTCCTTGATATTCTCTAAATCGCGCTTTTGTGTTGAACGAAGATAGGAAAGTGCAGCACCCAATGCACAGACAGCAGTATTTCTTTGATTAAGTGAAATTGTGCCTAAATCATTTGTATTAAAATGCTCTTTGCACACATTTTCTGCGTTAGTAAAATCAAATTCCTCAATCAATAACTCAACAGACGCTTCAAGTTTTTTAGATATAAAATCAGCAAGAGAATTAAATGAAACTACCTCTTTATTAAGGATAATTTCAGTTGGATTATATCTGCCCATTTCATTTATAACTCTTTGCTCAATATTTTCAGAAAACTCTGTTAAATTGACCTCGCCTGTTGAAATATCGATAAAGCACATACCAACATTTCCGTTGGTTGCACAAACTGATGCGAGATAATTATTCTTTGATTCGTCAAGCATTGAACTTTCGATTACAGTACCCGGAGTAATGACACGGATAACATCGCGTTTTACAATACCTTTTGCTGTTGCAGGGTCTTCCATCTGCTCACAAATTGCAACCTTATAGCCTTTAGACACAAGTTTTGCAATATAACCATCTGCACTATGGAATGGTACGCCACACATTGGTGCGCGCTCTTCTTCACCACAATCACGACCTGTAAGTACAAGTTCAAGCTCTTTTGATGCAGTTTTTGCATCGTCAAAGAACATCTCGTAAAAGTCACCAAGACGGAACATCAATATGGTGTCTTCATAATTCTGTTTTATTTGAAAGTATTGTTGCATCATTGGAGAGAGTGCCATATTTTTGATTCCTTCTTAGTTAATAATTTTTTGAGGGATGAATCCCTCCACCGCCTATGGCGATCCCCCTCCCTTTGACAAGGGAGGCAGGACACATTATGTTAGTGAATTAGTGTGAGCAACCTTCGTCGCCACAGTCACAATGACAGCCTGAGCAGTCGCCACCACACTGATGTGCTTTAGGGTCACAAGTGTCAGGGTCATCACCGTTAACACACATAGCAAGGATACCTGTAAGGTAATTCATAAGTTCGTCGATATCCTGTCTTGCTTTTTCATAAGCCTGCATATTTGGGTTCATCATAATTTCTGTGTAAACACCACGGAATTCTTCGTCATAAGCCTTCATCTTGCCTTCATCCGGTTCTTCCTTTGATGCTTCGTGCTGGTATGAAACCTGAATAAGCTGAATTTTGCTCATAAGCTCGTTGAGTGCTGTATCTTTTTCGTTAGCCTCAATTGCTTTCTGCATTGCAAGATATCTTTCGTCCTGCTGAATTGCTTTACCAAGTTCTCTTGTAAGTTTTTCAAGTGACATTTTGTTTTACTCCTTTATTTTAACTTTTATTTTTTATTATTTAATGAGTTCTCCACGAACAAGCCAATTTAACGGTTCTGTAACTTTTACGCGACAGAATTTGCCAACTAAACTTTGGTCATCGCTTGGGAATTCAATAATAACATTTCCATCGGTACGACCTGCCAAATAGCCTTTAAGGGTTTTGCTCTCACCCTCACAAAGTACACGGTAGGTTTTACCTTTCATTTCTGCGCTGTGATTTGCAGCAATACTCTCCTGCAAATCGCAGAGTTCTTTAAACCATTTATTCTTTTCTTCATAAGGTACCGGATCATCCATTAAAGACGCTTTTGTGCCTTTTCTTGATGAGAAGATAAATGTGAAAAGTGAAGTGTATCCAACCTCTTTCACAAGTGACAATGTGTCGCAGAATTCCTCATAAGTTTCCCCAGGGAAACCAACGATTATATCACTTGTAAGGGAAAGTCCTTCGATTTTTTTCTTTGCATAATTTATGAGTTCAAGATACTTTTCACGGGTATAACGACGATTCATTTCTTTAAGAATTCGGTTATTACCTGATTGCACGGGAAGATGAATATGCTTTGATGCTTTTTCACATTCTGCGATTGTGTCAATGAGTTCTTTTGTACAATCCTTTGGATGTGAGGTCATAAAACGGATTGTAAAGTCCCCTGGAATGTCATTTAACTGACGGATAAGCTTTGAGAAATTTATATCTTCATCCAAACCTTTTCCGTATGAATTGACATTCTGGCCAAGTAATGTAATGTCTTTATAACCCTCGGCAACTATCTGCTTAAACTCGGAGATTATATCCGCTGATTTACGGCTTCTTTCCCTACCCCTTACATAAGGCACAACACAATAAGTGCAGAAATTATCGCAACCGTACATAATTGGCAACCAAGCCTTTGCAGAGTTATCGCGAAGTGCAGGAATACCCTCTGCAACCTCATTAGTTTCCGTCATATCGGCAAAAAATCTTTTTCCACGAGTTAAATATGCCTTAAATATTTCAGGTACTTTGTATTGATTATGAGTACCAAAAACAATATCAACGAAGGGATAACTTTTGAAAAGTTTTTCACGGATATGCTCCTGTTGCATCATACAACCACAAAGTGCGATTATGAGATTTGGATTTGACTGCTTTAATTTCTTAATAGCACCCACATTACCAAAAACTCTGTCCTCGGCGTGTTCACGGATTGCACAAGTGTTATATAGAATTAAATCAGCTTCTTCCTTTTCCTCGGTCATAGTATAACCCATTAATGAAAGAAGACCTTTTATTCTTTCACTATCCGCTACATTTCCCTGACATCCGTATGTATGAACAAATGCCTTGGGACTTGTCCCGTGACGGTGAAGCAATAATTCACTTACCTCACCTGCAATATTCTTTTGTAACTTAATTTGTTCTTCGCTTACAAAATTAGCCAATTTTAAACTTCCTTTGTGTAAAGAGATAATAAGAAATTAAGTACATCGTTATATACTACATCTCTGTCTGTTTCGTTAAGAATTTCGTGTCTCATTCCGGGATAGAGAATAGTTGTAGGTTCAATTCCTGCACCTGCAAGACTGTCGGCAACTGCTAAAACACCTTTACCGTTCATACCAACAGGGTCGTTAGCGCCTGAAATAATCATAACAGGTAATTCCTTTGGCATTCTGAATGCCCAGTCAGAATCTGTAGCTTCGCGCATAATATTATAAATATCACGATATCCTGCGAGAGTATATGTAAATCCGCAGAATTCATCATTTGAGTATCTGAGTCTGTTATCTGCATTTTCAGAAAGCCATGCAAGAGTGTTTTCTTTATCAGTACCCATCATTGAGAAGCCTTTATTCATAATCTCGGCGATTTTGTCAACTCTTCTCATAAGACCATATTTGCTTACAAGCATATCAATAAGGTCAACACCTGCATTGATAAGGTCGGGCATATCGCCTGTACCACAAAGAATTACGCCGTCAAGCTCGTAACCAAAATGAACAGAGTAAATTCTTGCGCAGAATGAACCCATTGAATGTCCGAAAAGGAAATATGGAATATCAGGATTTCTCTTTTTCATAATTTTTGTGAGAATGTGCATATCGTCAACAAGGCGCTTGTCACCGTTATAATCTCCCATATAACCAATCTGATAACGGTCGTCAATGCTCTTACCGTGACCCAAATGGTCATTACCACAGACAACAAATCCGTTAGATGCTAAAAAGCGTGCAAACTCATCATATCTCTCAATATGTTCAGCCATTCCGTGGGCTAACTGAACAATACCGATAGGTGTCAATTCATCGTCTTCCCAGATAAGAGTTCTGATTTTATTTGAGCCGTTTGATGAATTAAAATATGCCTCTTTTTTTACCAATGCCATAAAATTCCCTCCAAATTGCAGACTACTGCATACTAATGGTTTTATTGTACCATAAAAGAGGTTTTTTGTCATTAAAAAAATATAAAAAATTTGATTTTTTTAATTTTGTAAGCTTTACTATTTCTTCTTGCGATTTTAGTTTATTTTTATCTAATATAGTTAAACTTTTTCCCTAATTCTACCTGTTTTTACCTTATTTGATATGCATTTTTCATAAATTATGGTATCAACTTAATTTGCAAATAATTTTCATTTGTGATAATATTATGAAAACAAAAAATAAGGAGTGAAAACCATGACATACGAACAGGTTGTAGCAAAAGTTAAGGCAAAATTTCAAGATGCAGACGCAAGTGCTATTGACGGTGTTATTGCATTACAGATTAACCTTGAAGGCAAAAATGTAAACGGCATTTTTTACATTGAAGTTAAAGACCACAATGTAAATGTTGAGCCTTATGAATACTATGACAGACACGCTATTGTTACAGTAAACCCAACTAACCTTATGAAACTTCTTGAGGGCAAACTTGACCCAATTGAAGCATACAACAAGGGTAAGGTTGTAGTCCAAGGTGACGCAGGCACTGTGCTTACAGTAATTAATCTTGTGAAATAAGGCTTAAAGGCATTACAAAAAAAAGAGAGAAGGCTCGGACAATAAACGAGTCTTCTCTTTTCTATTTAGATTTAATTATGTTATTTACTGCATCTCTCGTTACTATACTCTGCGAGTCTTTCACTCATTTTGTTAATATATTCTTCAATTTGCGGGTCGGAGTTTAGATTCCTTATTGCTTCAAGGTGATATTGTGTATTGTCGGCATAAGACCTTAAATTATCATTCTGTTTTTCTATGATGCTGTAATATGTTTTTTCTGTTTCTGCTTTTTCCATTTCGCTTTTAAGCTTCAAAAGTTCATTTTCTTTTTTTACATTTGTCTGGTAATTTAAAAACAATAAAATCATTGGAACAAGAAGCATTAAATTTGAAACACTCAAAGCAATTTTACCTATTTCACTTATTCCGCTTATTAAGCAAACATACCAGCATACAAGAGTTGATATAAGAATGGATATAGGATAAATGTAGAGAGTTGCAGGAATTTTAACCTTTCTATCTTTTACTACAAGTTTTGATAACATAATCGCACTTAAAAAATACATAGGTTTGCTTATTCCTGCAATTATAAATAATGCGGAATTATTTGCAAGATAACTCTGTACTGGAGTATGCATAAGAGCTGTCACAACAAATTCAACGCCAAATTCCCAGAGCATTGAAATTCCGGCCAAAATTATAGAATACATAATAGCTTTTCCAAAACTGATACGAAAGCATATATAAGCAAGAGCAACATTCATAAGAGTAAAATATACTGCATTAAACCAAACAGTATTTCCACCCAACAAATTCATAAAAAAAGCAGAAGCAAAAAGTGCAAGGCTTATCAATACGCAATATATTGTCTTAAATCTCTTTTCCCCAGCACGAGAAAAGAAAATATATGCTGCAATCATTTCAACAATATAAACAATAATTAAAACGATAATAAATGTCATATTTATTTCCTTTCACTCATCATAACAGTTGCTGTGAAAACTTTATTTTCGCTATCGTATTCCCATTCATAATCACCATTATATTTTGCAAGTGTTTTTGCAACGCTTTTAAGCCCGATACCGTGAAGTTTCTTGTCAGATTTTGTTGTAATCAACTTATTATTTGTTGATTTGGGTGCTGTATCACAACTGTTTGTGACAATCAAAACATCATAAGTATTTCTGTAATCTGTTGATAATGTGATTTCTCTTTTTTCTGACTTTTCAGCAGATTCAAGAGCATTGTCAAGAAGATTGCCGAGAATAGTTACAAGGTCGTAGTCCTCGACATATTCAAGATTTTTAAGTCTTGTATCAAAGATGAATTTAACATTTTTAATTGAACATTCTGTAACATATCTATTGATAATGACATCCAAAGAGTGGTTGCCACTACGACTGACCTTACTATAAGTTGCAAGGCTTTCTGTAATCTTATTAAGGTATTCCTCAATTTGTGGGTCAGTGTTTAAACTCCTGATGGCTGCAAGGTGATTTTTCGCATCATGAGCATAAATTCTTAAATCCTGATTCTGTTTATCAAGAATATCATAATAAGTCTTTTCTGTTTCTACCTTGTCCATTTCATTTTTTAAACGGAAAAGTTCATTTTCTTTTTCAATATTTCGTTGATAAATAAGGAACAAAAGAGTTGTTGGCACAATAAGAATAAGGCTGGCTATTGCCAAAGCCATCTGCCCTGTTGCGTTAACACCGCAGTAGGCACAAACATAGCCGAAAATAACGAGAGAAAGCGTAAGTGCCAACGGATAGATCAAAAAGGAAATGGGTGTTTTAAAGCTACCACCCTTTACAACAAACCTCGAAAGAATAAGCACGGTGATAAACAAAAGACTCTTACAAAGGGTTGCTATAAAAATACTTGTTGCACCGCCATAGACATAATCAACAAAGTTTTCCTTAAGTACAGACACTGAAAACAGTTCAACAACGAATTCCCACAATGTACCTATAGTTGTAAGTATTAAACCGTAAAACAAGGATTTTTTTAAATTCATGGTAAAACAAAAATACGCAAAAAGGACATTTGCGAGAATATAGAAAATCAAATTGAGCCAAAGATTCTGGTTTCCGAGCATATTTAATATACAGGCAACTCCGAACAAGCCAATTCCTATTAAATAACAGGTTGACTGTTTAACCTTCTTTTCTGCAGTTGCTGAAAAGAAAATGTATGCTGAAATAAATTCAATAACATATGCAATAATTATTCCTACTCTAAACATTACACACTATCTCCTTTTCAAATATCTAAACCAGAATTTGTGAAAATCTGCTTGTTTTCTTGTTGCAACAGGTATCCTTACAGTTTCATTAAGATAAACTTCTCCATAACTGTATTTTGTAATGTAATGAAGATTTACCATAAATGATTTATGCACCTGATAAAAAAAGGTTGTGGGCAGTTTTTCGTTCCATTCTTCAATAGTTTCACGGACAATATATTCACCATCTTTAGTGTAAAGATGAGTTTTTCTATTTTCATTTTCTATGTAAATAATATCGTCAATCAAGACTCTTTTGTGTTCTTTGTTGCTGTAAATAAACACATCAACATAAGCACCATCAATATATTCCATCGCCTTATCAAGGCTTGAATAAAGTCGTTTTGCATCAAAGGGCTTTTCAAAAAAACGGAAAACTCGCAAATCCATAGCTGTATCCTGATATTCATTAAATGCTGTAATGAAAAAGATTACAACCTTACTGTTGCGTTCCTTCAACTCATAAGCTATATCAATTCCATCATATTCAGGCATTTTTATATCAAGGAATACCAAATCATAAACAGTATCGCTATCTGTTATTTCATTTGGGTTGGTAGTAGCATCTATCTGGTATGCTATGCCTCGATTTGTCAAATATTCCTCAATGTATCTTTGCAATTCATTGACATATATGATTTCGTCATCGCAGATAAGAATTCGCATAATAATCCCCCTTTTTACACCTTATTTCTCAATATAATTCTATCAAATTACACTTTCAATAGCAAGGAAATTACAAAATTGCAGAATTTTCCTGCATTTTTGCAGGAGATTGTTAAAAAGCTTTATAATATTATAAAAACTCCCGTACAAAAAGTACGAGAGTTTTTCGATAATTTGCGAGTTTATATGTTTAGTTTATTTTTGGTAAGCTTGCAGCTGCAACGGACTGTCCTACACGGCGAGATTTTTCATCAGGAATGTGAAGTTCAATTTTACTTGCAAGTTCAGGGAATTCCTTATCAAGAACTTCTTGTGCACGGGACAGAAGAATTTGTCCGCCCTGTCCTGATGTAACTCTACCCATAATAAGAACGTGCTTAATATCATAAAATTCGCAATAATAGGCAATAGCATAACCGAAATATACACCAATTGTATCGTAAATATCAGCAGCGTTCTGGTCGCCTTTTTCCATAAGACCTTGAACTACTTTAAGTTTTTCAGCAGGAGAAAGGTTTTCGTCGAGTTCAATTCCCGCATAAGGTGCAAGTTTTATAACACCATCCTGTGAAAAATACTTGACACCACAACCATAGTCACCTGACCACTCGTCAACCATTGCATCTGTATTAAAGTCAACAGGAACAAATGCAAGTTCATTGAGCCATCCTGTAATGTTACCCTGTTGGTCTATATAGCCACCTGCTTCACTTGTACCCATTGCAATACCGAGAACAGAGTCATCGTTAAGGTCCATAGCACCTGCAAGAGCAGTAACATCACCATCATTTGCAACAATAACAGGAATATCTTCGCCAATTTCTTTGGCAACATCAAGATAGATGTTTTTAATTCTCTTGTCATGGTCTTCTTTACTTACTTTGAGGAATAGAGAAGCAATTCTTGTCTTATTTTCAATATAAACACCTGCTGAAGAAACACCAATCGCATCAACTCTTGGCATTTTTGATGCAGCTGTTTTCATAGCTTCAAGAATTCCTTGGTAATGGTATTCAGGGTCAGAATTGAGTTTTGGGAACCAAACAACTTCTTCCGAATAAACACTTTCACCATCAATAACAGCACTTACTTTTCTGTCACTGCCACCTGCATCAAAGCCGATACGACATCCGTCAAGGTGTCTGCCGACAGATTCAGCAATATAATAATCTTCCGGTGCATCTTCCAATGAGCAAACTACAACTTCAAATGGCTTTTCAAAAACATCTGCCATATAATCCTCGTCAAATGCACGGATACCATTTGGAGTATATGCTTCTTTAATTTTATTGCCTACAACATCACTACCTGCAATAAAAACCTTATAACCACCCGCAATCCACAAGAGTGATTTTACGATTCTTTCAATGAAACGGAAGTTTTCTTCATCGTGACCTGTACCATCGGGATAAATTCTTGTTTTATATGTACTGATTTGTCCTTTATTTCTTTCGATTGCTACAATAATGTCCTGACCATTTTCTTTGGTTGCTTCACGCATTTCACGAACAACAACTGATAATGGCTCAAATTTTGGGTCGAGTTTTGCTTTTACCTTAAGATTCATATTTTATTTCTCCTGCGATGATTGTTTTCTTTACATTAAATTCATTATCTGTAATTATAATATCTGCGTCTTTACCCTTTTCAAGGGAACCTTTTGTTTTCTCTAAACCTAATACGGTTGCAGGGTTTAAAGATGCACAGTTTACACATTCATAAAGTGGAATATCCGAATTGTTATAAACATTCCATACGCCTTTATTAAGTTGCAAAACACTTCCTGCAATTGTACCATCTTCGAGTTTACAGATTGTGCCGTCATAAAAAATCTTCTGTCCACCTAATGTATATTCACCCACAGGCAAACCGCCTGCAGGCAAGCAGTCAGTAATAAAGCAGAGTTTTCTGCCTTTTAACTTCCACAACATATTATAAAGTGATTTATCAACATGGACAGTATCAACAATAAGTTCAACGCTTACATCTCCATTGAGTGCTGCCCCAACAACACCCGGTGCACGATGCGTAAGCGGTGTCATTGCATTGAAAAGATGTGTAGTATGCTTAACACCTGCATCAATGCTCTTCATAGCAGTTTCATAGTCAGCAGATGTATGTCCCATAGAAACTACAACATCAGTTTCAGCACAGATTTCACGAATTGCATCAAAGTTTTCTGTATCTGTTTCAGGTGCAAGTGTGATAGTTTTGATAATATCCTTATATTCCTTTACAAAATTTGCATCAGGTTTAAGTATATATTTTGCATCCTGTGCCCCTTTTTTGCTCTCACTGATAAAAGGACCTTCTGCGTGACAACCTAGAATTATGCTTCCGTCCCAATTTTTGCTTTCTTCTTTTAAGGAACGGCAGGTTTCAAGGGCTTTACATATAACACTCATATCTTCTGTCATAGTGGTAGGTAGGTAACCTGAAACACCGTTTGCGAGAAGACCTTTTGATATTGTTCTGATGCTTTCTTCTTCACCATCACAAACATCCTTGCTGAGATACCCGTGAATGTGCAAATCTATTAGACCAGGTGCAACATAACCACCATTAGCTTCAATAATCTCTGCATTTTCCGGAACAAGGTTTTCAGGAATAATATCAATAATTTTATCGTCATAAAGTAAAGCACAGTTTTCCACTATGCTGTCTTTAAGAATAATCTTGCCACCGACAATAGCTTTCATAATGTATCACTTCCTTTTTAATCCATTTTTATTTTATCAAAAAAGAATAGTTGTTGCAATATATTTGCGTAATATAATTTTTAAAAAATAAAACCCATGTAAAATAAATTACACAGGTAAAAAAATAAGCAATTATAAAGAATGTTAGAAACTCTAAACATAATTTATTATTTCTATATATCTTTCTATAATTTGGTAAAACAAATCAGTCCACTAAGTTATTCTTAAGTAAAACCTATTTATCGACTTCACTTCCACAATGTGGACAGTATTTTGCTTTATCTCTTCCAAGATACTTTCCGCAAGTGTGACATCTGTAAAAAAGCAAATGAAAAATCAATGCCACCATAATAGCAAACATACCTATATATAAAAACAGAATTTTCTCGACAAAGTAACCAAAAAAACAAACAGCAACAGATAACAACATTACTGTCAATGTAATTTTTCTAACTTTACTCGGTGTTAGATTTTCCATAATAATCACCTCTTATTATAAAAATATCAAACACAATATAAAAAGTCAAGCAAAACAAAAAAAGACCTTCAATTGAAGGTCTTAAAGTATGTACCCTGAAAACTGAACAAAGAGTAGATGATTAATTATGTCTTGAAGAGAAATTGTACATATTGAACCAAGCATAATGGTCAAGCCCTCGACCTATTAGTACTGCCAAGCTGAACACGTCACCGTGCTTACACCTGCAGCCTATCAACCACGTAGTCCACATGGGGTCTTACTAGCTTATGCTATGGGAAATCTTATCTTGGAGATGGCTTCACGCTTAGATGCTTTCAGCGTTTATCCAATCCGCACTTAGCTGCTCGGCCGTGCTCCTGGCGGAACAACCGATGCACCAGCGGTGCGTCCATCCCGGTCCTCTCGTACTAGGGACAGCGCTCCTCAAATTTCCTACGCCCACAGCAGATAGGGACCGAACTGTCTCACGACGTTCTGAACCCAGCTCGCGTACCACTTTAATCGGCGAACAGCCGAACCCTTGGGACCGAATTCAGCCCCAGGATGTGATGAGCCGACATCGAGGTGCCAAACCTCCCCGTCGATGTGGACTCTTGGGGGAGATCAGCCTGTTATCCCCAGGGTAGCTTTTATCCGTTGAGCGACGGCATTTCCACTCACATACCGCCGGATCACTAACTCCAACTTTCGTTACTGCTCGACCCGTCAGTCTCGCAGTTAGGCTCGCTTTTGCGTTTACACTCTAAGGCATGGTTTCCATCCATGCTGAGCGAACCTTTGAGCGCCTCCGTTACCTTTTTGGAGGCGACCGCCCCAGTCAAACTGCCCGCCTGACAATGTCCCCCGACCAGATTCATGGCCGCAGGTTAGAATTCCAGTATCTTAAGAGTGGTATCCCAAGGTTGACTCCACATGAACTGGCGTCCTTGCTTCAAAGTCTCCCACCTATCCTCTACATAAAATACCGTGTCTCAATATCAAGATATAGAACCTGGAAAACGTATGGAGCAAGTTTGTCATTTGTTCGAACGAATATTTCCGAATGCGATAGCTCGTATGATTAGCACTTTTTCATTATCAAAAGAAGAGTCTGTATGTTTATATTTGTGGTTGGCCGGTTTGTCGTATTCAAAGATTGCATTGGTTATCAACGCAACGAAGACGACAGCATATAATAGAATAGATGAATGTTGTAAGAGAATACAAGTCAGAAAAGATAAGGAAAGTGTTTTAAGGGTTCTTTATCCAGTTATGATTGGATAGAAAAAGGTTGTATTAAATATGGTAGTGAGATTTTATATGTGATGTTTTTCGCAACAGAAGTCAAAACAAACAATGCTTTGTTCGTTTGACATACTAGAAAGTATGTATAATTTAACGTTAGTATTGCATGTTTAAACGGTTTGCAAAATAATTTTATATTAATATGTTGATTGTGAGCTATATAGTTTTGTGATTTGAGAAGAAATTGAACGGATTATATTTGGGTTGAACGATAATATGATAGTAAATTTGCAAAAAAAAAACGTATGAATAAAGTAATATTATTCTTGTTATTTGTCGCAATTAGTGTAAATACGATAGCAGGAAATTTGCGTATAAAAAAGATTGAGTATAATAATAAAGAAAGAAACTCAAAATTAAAGTCATTAATTCATGATTATATTATCTATGAGGAAGATGGAGTGTATTATTTTGAGTGTTATACTTCGGGATTGTATAAAATTATGATATGTGATGACAATGATGAGGTTGTATATGAGTATTATATATATGCAGTATCAGAAAATGTATATGTTTTGGATTGCTTTGGTTGTACTAATTTATAAATAATGCGTATGGAAACAAATGATAAAAAAAGTTTGCTTTTTAGAGTTTCATTAGGGATAATTATTTCCTTTTTTTTGTTTGTGCAGTGTGAACGTGATTTAGAATGTGATGAAGCAGGTTTGGATTCAATAGAAGAATCTGGTGTTAAGATAAATGAATATGGATTCTTGTCATTTAGTTCGCAAGAAATATTTGATAGTTATGTTAAAAATATTGATAAAGATGAAAGTTCCAGTTTGAAATCTTTAGTGACTTTTCCTTGTTGTTCTTTGTTTAAGTCTATCAATTATCATAAGAAGGCAGCTATAAATGATGCTTTTTTGAAATCTGCAGTAGATGATGATATAGATGAAGAAGAGTTATCAGTTGATGAATATAATTTGTCAATAGCAGAATCAATTGTTCGTGATGAATTATTGTACGACTTTTTAGATACAACATTGAGAATAGGGATAGGTGATTATATTTACAAAATTACAGAAGATGGTACATTCGCATTTAAAAGTTCTATTTATTCTACCAATTATTGCGACTCAATTTTGCGAGACTTTGACAGTTCAAAGTATAATTACTTAAATGTAGGTGAATATGTAGAATTGTCAAATGAAGTGTTGTATATTAAGTCTTTTGATAAATATGCATGTTCGGAAGAGGTTTTAATGCCAGAAGAGTCTTTTGTTGGAAATAAAAGTGTATCAAATGATTTGCATGGTAAATACAATGTAAAGACATATAAATGGAAAAGCAATTCGAAATTTCAAAAACTAATGGCAAAGATTTTTGGGAAAGATGTTAAGGCAGAGGTGAATTTTAATTCAAAGCGAAGATTGCAATTGGAGGTGTTCAATGTTAATTACTTGTTTTATGCATCTTCTGGTTTGAAAGTTAATATGCAAAAAAGAAAGAAATTTTTAGGAATAAAGCGTTGGGTGTCTTCAACGGCAGAAGAAATTGTTGTTGGATTTAATGAATTGGCTGGTGAAGCAAAGATTTCTGGGTATTCTAGAGTGAATAGTATTTATTTATCAGAGATGGATTCTTGGAATAGGTTTTATCAGAAATTGAATAATGTATCAGCATATTATATATACGGGTTATATGATAAAATGCCATATGTTAAAGGGTGGGCAAATAAGATAGTTTTGTTTCTTCCAGAAATTTCGGTGTTTAATTATTCAGTATATGATAAAACGTCTATAGCTAATGCATTATATCAGCTTCCGTCAGACATGATTGTGGGCTTTTTGAAAAACCAGGTAGGAAGACGCGTGAATGGATTGATTTCGAATTCAATAGTAAAAGAAACACCTAGAGGTTATATAGTCGTAAATGCTAATAATAAACAGTTCAATAAGCTTGAACAATACATTCTGGGTGTGCATTCATATTATAATTGTTCATCCAAGACAATTAGATTTGATAAGAGTTCTGGGTTGAAGGTTACAAATGGAAGTATAGGTGGATTCGTAACTTCAGAATATGATATTAAAAAATTAGATATATTTGTTGCTGCAAAGTATTTTGATGAATGGAAAGGTATTAGAATGATAAATGAATAAAAAAAGTGATATGAGAGTTTTACTAATTACACTGCTGTTCTTGTTATGTTGTGGACAGATAGAGGCAAAGGGTTTGTTATTTGGGTTGGAGTTTAGGTCAATATTCGTTCCTAAGAATGTTGTGACCGAGGAGTTTTGTACTAAAGAAGCTTTAAGGGGGAAGGCAGGGTATGCTTTCAATGATAGGGTGTCTGCGTTTGTTGATTTTGGGTTTCATGCTGATTACGGTGTCTTTACGGCAGGTGTAGAGGTTGCTCCCTTGCAACAGGTTCCAAATCTGAAAACGGCATGCAGGGTCGGAAGGGGATTTAGCGGCGCAAATGAGCTGACAGGAACAAAAGCCAAGTTGTTTTCTGATTTGTCAATAGGTTATGTTATCTTCTCTTATCGTCGTTTGAACGTGATTCCGAGAATAGGTTGCGCTTATTATCTTATCGGAGAGAACGAAGAAGAGGCCTCGTTAATCCTTTTACATAAGCCTATCGAGAAGTTCCCTGTTCATCATGGACAGTTGTTTGTTGGTCTTGAAATAGAGTTCTAATATAATTAGATTGTTATAATATTGATGATAAGCCTTAAGATGTGTCAAGTCTAACTTCTGCTGTGTTCGGTATGGTTGGGTATGGTATCTTGTATCTATGGCGATATGTTAACACCCAATAAGTTTAGCTCGTTTTACAAACCAAACATATTGGGTGTTATCGAAAAGTTATTTCGTTAATTCAAAGAGATAGGTATCTGTATCAGAGATAGCCATTTGTTTGGATCTTCTTGGTTCCATATGCCATCGATATATGTAGTCCTTGGTTGTCCGATGATTGTATAACCGTTCTCTTCGATGTACTTAAAAACATCGGTGAATGATTTGTAGAATGTGTTGTACGGACCATAATGTTTCATGCATACAGCAGTTTGAATTTCTGGTAGTTCCTTGAACTTGATGATGTCCGAGTCTGTACCCATTTCATCAACTTGTTCGCAGTATTCGATGTCGATGTTTGTAGGGGTGTACTCGTTGTTGTGTTCGACAGTGAAACAGTAGCCTGATGCTGAGCACTTACATGCTAAACGTTGCATCTCCGGTCCTATGACATTGACGCACAGAGCTCCTAAAGCTTCATAATTATCGATGATACATCGATGACTTGCTACCTTTATTGCAGGCAGACGTTGTATAGAATATTTTTCCATTTTAGTAATGTTTTTTTGAGAGTTCACCATGCTTATTAGTTGTTTGCGTTGTGCAAAGAGAGCCCTTATTTGTTCCTCACATGAGTTTATTTTAGAGAGTAGTTGCTCTTCGCTGGGAGTATGACAATCATTTGCGAAGAGGTCATTTATCTCCTCTAGTGAGAAGCCTATTCTTTTCAGTGAGCGAATAGTGTTGAGTCTTTGCATTTGCTCTAACGTATAGTATCGATAGCCTGTCCACTTATCCGTTTCGTGTGGAAGTAATAATCCTATCTGTTCGTAGTGGCGTAATGTCTTTATCGTTACTTGCATTAGCTTAGAAAACTCTCCGATTTTTAGTTTTGTTTTGTTTGTCATCGCGCGATTGTTTTTGATATCGATTGCAAAGTTAAACTATGACGTAAGGGACGAGTCAAGAGGGGATATGTAATTTTATTGCTTTTTAACATTATCTGGTATGTTGGTGCGCATTTGGTGCGCACGGAATGCGCACAGAATGCGCACATGTTTTTGTTTGTTGGCTATCTACGCTATAATATGAATGCAAAATGTTTTTCTAAGTATGCTGTGATAATCTAATACACTACCTCAAAAATGTCTTTGCAATGCTTCTGCAATGCCGTTGCAGTTTCTTATTTTGTATATCATTCTTGGCTTATATTCTCAGATTATACGAAGTATTTGGATTCTCAATCTTATTAAACTATCTTTGCTAATGGTAAAAATATGACAAATATGAATAGATGTGTTCTTTCGGTCTTGCTCCTACGGAGTGTATTCGTGATATTCTCCCTCTCGATGGTTTTTACGACACTCTCAGCTCAGACGAATGACGACAAACTCTCTTATATCGACTCTTTGACTAAGTCACTTTGTGCACTTACTGATGAGAATCGTTTCAATTACGAATACCCACAGTGGCAAGAAGTGGTCAATGACGTACTTGCTACTGTTGATGATTCTGCTGTTGCTCATTTCAATCCGCAACACTTAAAACATATTAGTGTGCCTTATACGTCATCAGATATCTATTATTTCTTTCGACAAACATCTTCTGGTGCGGTTATTCATTGGTCGGTGCGTCGTAGCATAAAAGATAAGCTGTTAACACATAGCTTCGCTGATGCTGTGCCTTCACAGAGTGTAGCTCATCTGCATGTACGCCCGTCAGATTATCGTAGTTTGCTCGGCTTTGAGGTCTTTGATACATTGGAACAGAAAACTCTTTATTGGATGCCTGATATCGAAACACGTCTTAATTTTGAAGTCCTCGCTGATATCAAAGCTCCTAAACATGCCAAACTCCTCGCCAAACATGATATAGAAAGCCGTATGGACGAATTGTGGCATTCTGATGAGGCTCTTACTATCGATCTGTCTGGTTTACCACGTCTTAAGACGGTTAATAGTCCCGACAAAAGACTACGCTTGGCTACTTACATGACAATGTACAAGGATTTTTCATCTCAATATTTTGGTAATATCATACGCCGTAAGGCTGATGGAACAATAGATGTTTATCCTCTTTATGACCTTGCTGATGAATATAAAAATCCAGAACGAACAAAAGGTTCTCCCGAAAAATGGTATGGTGCGGTTTATTTCGATATAGCGGAAGTCTTTTTTGAAAAACAAAAGTATTATACTCTTATCGGTTTCCGCCAACAAGATGCTCTTGTTAAATGTCGCGTGCTTGACTTACTTTGGTTTAAAGGACGTAAGGTTACATTCGGTGCTTCACTCTTTTTGCACGAAAAGTCAACATACCAGCGACGTGTATTCCGATACTCTTCAGAGGCCAATATGATGGTAATGTATGATGATAAGGAAGAAATGATAATCTTTGACCACCTCTCTCCTACCAATTCTCTCTTTAGAGGCGAATATCGCTTTTATGGGCCCGATTTTAGTTATGACGCTTACGAAGTGACACGTGATGGATGGAAATACAAAGAGGACATCGACTTTAGACCCAGTCGATAGTCCCCCTCTTATGAGTTTTTTTTAAGTCTAAAGACCAAGAGAACTGTCAAGACCGTCTTGCTCGACAAAGGATTCAATCTCGACACATGCATACTCAAAAAACTGCTCCTCATCCAGTAGAGTAGTATTCTCTTTCTGCTGTGAGACTTCTAGTTCCATGTTACCTGTTGGATAGAAGATGAAATGTTCTTCCGCTCCGATTAGCTTTTCATTTTTCATACTCATAATAGCTTTTTTATTATGCTACTAATTTAGCTATTATGTCATAAATATACAAATATTAACCTCTTTATTTGTTGTTTTTTTTAGAAGAATCTCGTTTTTCTTTCTTCGGAAACCAACCTCGTTCAACTCTTTTTCGTTGTTCAAATACTTCTAAGATTGACCAAAAGCTTGAAAACGAGACAACTCCGAATATCGAACTAAGAAAGAAATTACTTGTCATTACCGACAGACATAACGTTATAATACCCAATATAAGAAAACACCACCAACATTTTACACCGAAGTGATATTCTCCTTTTATGACCAATGGGTGAAACAATCCTATTATCAAGAATGTGACTAATCCCAATAGCAATCCCGTAAGGTTACACTCTTCTATAAATGCCATTTCTATTGTTTTGTTTTTATTCGCAAAGGTAAGGAATTATATCTACGTCTATATTTTTATTCCTTAAAATATACATTCGTATTTATTTGTTTTTTATTAGCCTATTTGTTTTTTATGTTTTACCTTCGTTTTACTATTCCTCTATTTACTAATTCCTCGTTACTTAGCCTCACTTTCTCATTTCTTTATTGTATCTTTGAACTCAATTTTTATAAATACATATTATGAAGACTAAGGCTGTTGTATTGCTTTCTGGTGGATTGGATTCGTCCATAGCTCTTTATGTGGCAAAAAATGATGGACATGAGGTCCATGCTTTGTCGTTTGATTATGGTCAAAAACATTCAAAAGAACTTGATTGTGCTAAGGCTGTGGCTAATGACGCAGGTGTTAAGTCTCATCATATAGTATCACTTAAACTTGACCAATGGGGTGGTTCTTCTCTCACAGATGACAATATGACTATTCACGATGGAGATATCCAACGTACAGATATACCTGATACGTATGTCCCAGCTCGTAATATGGTCTTTTTATCTGTTGCTGCTTCTCTGGCTGAGACTGTAGGAGCCCAACATATATACCTCGGTGTTAGTGAAGTGGATTATTCTGGTTATGTCGACTGCCGTAAGGCTTTCATAGATGCTATGGAGAACGCTATTAATCTCGGTACTGTCATGGGCGCCGAGCAAGGTAAGAAGATACAACTACATGCCCCATTCATGTTTATGACTAAGGCCGATGAAATACGTCTCGGTCAAAAACTTGGTGTCAATTTCTCTCATACATGGAGCTGTTATCGCGGTGGTGACAAACCATGTGGCACGTGTGACAGTTGCTTGTTACGTGCACGTGCTTTCGCAGATGCAGGCGTGGTAGATACATCATTATAGATATTATTTGTATCATGATTGCACTCTCTCGCGAAGGTGTTTTTCCTATCGTCTCGCCTAATGATAAACTGACCCAAACAGGTCTTGATGTCTCTGGTACATTACAAGGAGAAGGTAAACTTGTCGGTGTGCCGTCGCTTTTTATTCGCTTGCAAGGTTGTAATCTTAGGTGTTTGTGGAAAAACGCAGCAGGTGATATCTCCCGTTGTGACACAGCTCATACTTCATTTGAAGGTGGTTCCGTAAATATGGTCTCAGCTCATGACATCATGTCCGTCGTTAAATCTAATATGGGCTCAATGCGTCACGTGGTTATTACTGGAGGCGAACCTTTCTTGCAAGCTTCTCAACTTATTCCTCTTGTACGTCTTTTGCGCAATGAGGATTATCATGTCACTATCGAAACTAATGGAACTATATACAATGAAGAGTTAGTCTCTTTATGCAACTTACTTAGTATTTCTCCAAAGCTATCATCGAGTTTTCCAACAGTCGACAAATTATCTCTATTGGGGCTTACTCCAAATTACGCAACCCAACAGCATGCTGCTATAGCTGTTAATATCGATGTGCTTAAAAGTCTTATAGCTCATAGTGCCGACTATCAACTTAAATTTGTCGTGGGTAATGCTATTGACGAATGTCTCATTAAGGAGGAAGTGCTATCTCACTTGCCGAATCTAAAACCGTCAGATGTCATTGTTATGCCACTCGGAACTACTACTGAAGAGATAGCTCTGAGTAATATCTATGCTGTGCCAATGTCTGTGCGAAATGGTTGGAGATATACTCCTCGCCTACATATCGCATTGTGGGGTAACAAAGAAGGGGTTTGATGCGTACAATATATTAAATCAACTCAACATGTAATGGAAAATATAGAGAATAAAGTCCTCGGACAACAAGTCAAATATCCTGACCACTATCAACCAAATGTCTTGGTCGCAGTTCCGCGTATGTATAATCGTATGCAGTATAATATCGACGAACAAAAATTACCATTCGTTGGTGTCGACACGTGGCATTGTTACGAACTTGGCTTCTTGACAAAGTTTGGTCTGCCTGTACAAGGATTGTTGAAAATAACATATCCCGCTGATTCGCCCAATCTCGTAGAAAGTAAATCCTTGAAATTATATCTTAACTCGTTTAATATGGAGTATGTCGATTTCTCTGTTGAGGAGAGTATTAATGGGGTTAAAGCAACGGTAAAAAAAGATCTCTCAAACCTCATTGGTGCTGAGGTTGATGTAGAATACTATCGTCATGGAGCCGATAATACCAACTTTGATTTCGTAAAGTATGATGTTCTTGAATATGGAATAGAGATAGATGAAATAGTATTCAGAGAATATAACGAAAACCCTCTCTTGCTTGAAACTTTCGGTGAAGTAGGCGAAATGCGTGTCGTATCTCATCTCCTACGTAGTAACTGTAAAATTACACATCAGCCAGACTGGGGTAGTGTGTATATTTATATTAAGGGTGATGACCTCCCTACAAGAGAGAGCCTTTTGAAATATATTGTCAGCCTACGAAACGAAAATCATTTCCATGAAGAAATATGTGAGCTTATTTATTTGCGTATATGGGAACGTTTCCATCCTGAAGAGTTGTGTGTGACATGTCTATATACGCGTCGAGGTGGTATAGATATCTGTCCAACTCGCGCAAATAATGTCTCTTTATTGCCAAAAGGTCTCATCGACGCACATACTCTTACACGTAAATTACTGAGACAATAAGGTCGGTAGATTCTTATTGAGTCGACAAAAAGTACAGTTAATAAGGGTGTTGATTATATATCAATGGAGGAGTACAGATTGTATTTCTCCATTTTTATATTCTTGTCTATTCTAAAACATCAGTTTTACCATTGTAGTCCACGAGGTTATCTGTCTTGCTCGTAGCGAAAGAATGTCTCGCTCTCAGCGGAGAATGTGTGATGCAGAGCATTTGTACCATGGGCAAGTTCATGGGCAACGGACATCTGCTGAGACACTGCTGTTGTCTCAGATGGTATCATCTTTATGAGTATGCCCAAGATACGACGCATATTTTTCTCTATTACGCAGTTAGTTTTGGTGTTTTCGCAAATGTAACAAGATTACGGCAATATACAAACGAGCAAGGTAAATATTAACTGCAGTGCCTCTGCAATGCTATTGCAGTGCCTTTGCAGTGGGTCTGCAGAGTCTCTGCAAAAGTACATTTCGGTGCGCACTGTATGCGCAACTCGTGCGCATACAGTGCGCATAACACATTTCGATAAGCCAATGAGCCGAGCTAAGTCCATAACGAATGGTGTGTAATTAAAGCCAACACAAATATTCAACGTCATGAAACAGTACGAAACGAAAAGAGGTGACATCAAAAGTGCCACCTCTTATTATTTTGTATGTTCGTCTATTATTATTTACGAATTATCTTGTCTATTCGTGCAAGGGATGCCTCGATGTCCCCTTTTGCTACTTCGTAGTTCTGAAGTTGACCTTGGAAGAACTTGTCGTACGACGCCATATCGATAAGACCATGACCAGAGAGATTGAATAGAATAGTCTTCTCCTTGCCCTCTTCCTTAGCCTTGAGTGCCTCACGTATCGCAACAGCTATAGCATGTGTTGATTCTGGTGCTGGTATGATACCCTCTGTTCGAGAGAATAATACTCCCGCTTCAAATGTCTCAAGCTGATTGACGTCTTGTGCTTCTATGAAACCATCTTTGCGCAACTGACTAACGATGGTTCCAGCTCCATGATAACGAAGTCCGCCAGCATGGTTAGGTGCAGGAATGTAGCTGCTGCCTAATGTGTACATTTTTGTAAGTGGACAAATCATACCTGTATACTGGCAGGTGTGAAATCATGACCAAGTGTATACATCGGCATCATTGGTGTCATGCCTGCCGTATCTCCAAAGTCATACTCAAAAACACCCTTTGTGAGCTTTGGACACGATGCCGGTTCTGCAGCTATGATACGTATGTCTTTACCCTCCGTAAATCGATGACGCAAAAATGGCATCGAAATACCCGAGAAGTTAGAACCTCCTCCGAAACAGCCTATTACAATGTCTGGATAATCTCCCGCTATCTCCATCTGCTTCTCCGCTTCCAAACCTATAATCGTCTGGTGCAAATTTACATGGTTGAGTACACTGCCAAGTGCATAACGTGTGTTCTCCTGCGATAATGCTACTTCTACAGCTTCTGAAATGGCTGTACCTAAACTACCCGGAGTGTCTGGTGTTAATGCCAATATCTTTCTGCCCGCCTCTGTAGTGTTGCTTGGTGATGGAATAACTTCCGCACCATAGGTTTGCATTACCATTTTACGATATGGCTTCTGTTCATAACTGATACGCACCATATATATCTTTAAGTCAAGACCAAAATGCTGACATGCTATCGATAGGGCAGATCCCCATTGTCCCGCACCTGTCTCCGTCGTGATATGTTTAATGCCTTGTATCTTATTAAAGTAAGCTTGCGGAATAGCTGAATTGAGCTTATGCGAACCTACTGGGCTGACACTCTCATTCTTAAAGTATATCTTTGCAGGCGTGTCAAGTGCTTTCTCTAATCCTGATGCTCTAACCAATGGCGTAGGACGATATATCTTATATAAGGTAGTCACCTCGTCTGGTATCTCTATGAAACGTTCTTGTGAGAACTCCTGCTTTACAAGTTCTTTCGCAAATATGCGTTTCATCTCCTCTGGCTTCATTGGCTCCTTTGTCTGAGGATTGAGAATAGGCATAGGCTTGTTGGGCATGTCAGCCACAATGTTGTACCAAGCCTTTGGCATATCTGCTTCATGAAGTATGAACTTCTTTGTGGTTTTCATTGTATGTTTTGTTTTTTGTGTTTCTCTAAATTCAAGGTGCAAATGTAACTAATTATACTTTAAAACTCAAAAGAGATGCTATCTTTCTGTCTTGATAATATTAAATGACTCATTTCTACAACCCCAATGAACAGAACTAAACTGTCTTATAGTTGTATCATGATGAGTCAAATGAGACGTATAAGTAAAGACATAACAAAGCACTATCAAATAACGTGTGGCTCGATGAGTTACACGCCATTTGCTTTTTATGGGCTCATGTTTTCTATGTGCTTATTCTGCCTTTTTTACTTTTTTTGTTACATGTGTGTAGCACGCAAAAACGTAGGCAAAGCCCGACTAAAACCTACTTATTTCTCTTGATTGAATTCTTCCTTTGGACTATAATGATTTACTGGAATACTTTCCCATCATCAAAATAGAGAGGATGACTATTGTCCGTTAAAAACTGTAGCTGTAAATCCATTAGTGCTGAGCTTGCTCCCGTTACTTCTAAGTCTTTATCAAAGACAACATGGAAATCAACGAATAGTTTATGCTCAACATCTATGGGCTGTCCAGCAATTGATTGTGTCGCACATTTTGGCTTGATAATACCATCAAATGTGTGCCATAGTTGATCGATTGCGTCATTTGCCCTTTGAGTAATAGTCTGATAGTTGGAGGATGTAACATTCGTTTTGAACTCAATGAAACATATCTCTTTATCTGTCAAAAGTATTCCATCGCATATACCGCCAGCAATAACACTCGGTCCAGTAAGGATTCTGCCGTCAAGTGGCAGCAAAGCAATCGTATTCTTGTTGGGATTGGCTGCAAAGAAACACTTCGAAACGAACTCTGGTATCACATCTGTCCAATCGGTATAGCATAGGTCGCCGTCATCATAGACGTAAAGATGCTCGGCAGAACTCTTGTCGAAAGCATTAGCCACACCAATAGCACCACAATCTTGTAATGCGGTGCACAACCTGAGGTTTGTGATGGCTGCTGGTAAATCCTTATTTTGCGAGAGTCTTGGCATAGCACTGGTATAAAGAGTTGAATACTCGCATAATATCGTCTGATGCAGAATCTAATTCATTCTTGGAAATAAGTCCCGTATTCGGATTTATAACAGACTGGCAATAGGTTGCCTCTGACGAAGATAAACGATAAGCTGCTATATCATCGTCATTTATTTGATACTTTACAGGCAAAATGCTTTCTATCTGGTTCCTCAATTCTTCATTCGCATTAGCATACGCCTTGGCTCCCATAATCATTGTATTGATAATAGCCAATGAATATGGACTATGAGTAGTGAAGACAAGCATATTCTCATCAGAACTCGCATTGTTGAGAACCAAAGATTTGAGCACCTCCATCTGCGAACGAGGGAAAAGGTTCAACTCTGGTTCCTCCACAATGTTTATAAGTCGATCATATCTGTTGGCATATGACAGTTGACGGATCATCATATCCTTGATACTGTCAGAATATTCTTCATTCTGCATAATTTCAGCTACTCTTTTTTCCAGTTTGTCTTTTTCTTCTTTTGAGAGCTTAACTTCTTCCTTGTCGGAAATCTTACTGCTCAAATATTCTGAGACTATACACATAGGCAGAGATGATTGTATACCGCTGGAAGCATTGATAAGTCTTACTTTATAGTCTACCCCGTGAATCCATCCTGCATCATTCAAACTGTCATATTCAAAACGTAATCCCTCAAACGGAAGATTATAGCCATTCTGAAAGAATTTCTTCGCATTTACAAACTCGTCAGAGAATGTCTCACTGGAATCTGGCAGCTCTTTTAATAACTTTGACTTGTTCTCGGCGACACTTACTATCGAACGTTCTGCCGGAACATACATAATCTTAGAGATGCCTTTTATGTCATGATTCTTTTCGGCTACGCTGAAATTGCCGTTCTCATACAAAAAATCATATAGATTTCCTTCAAATTTGATGTATGAGTTCT
>CALEJF010000041.1 GCA_937898625.1 uncultured Clostridia bacterium
TACTCCCCCAGTCTCGCTACGCTCGACAGCCCCCTCGGAGATGGGGCGGAAAAGAACCCGATAAACTCCCAATTTGTCTGTCCCTTTTAGTTTATATCGCTGTAGCGAAGCCACATAAACTCCAATTTGCCTTTTCTGTACACTTTACGAAACAGCAAAATTTTCTTTTCCATATTGACGGAATTATTTGGGAATGTTATGATATATACAATAAATTAATGGGATGAAGAAATAAGGTGTTTTCATCGCAGAAATCAAAAAGTAAAGGGGAAAAATTATGAAAAGAGTTATTGCAATCGTTCTTACTCTTGCAATTTGTATGGGTATTCTTGCTCCTGTTGCAGTTGCTAAGAGTGAAGAAAATACAGCACAACCACCTGAAATTCGTCTTATCGTTCCTGAAAATTGGGAAATGTGTATTGGTGATTCAAGAACAGTGGACTACGCGATTCAGGGAACTGAAAAAAGAATGCTTACATGGTCAGCAGAACCTGCTGATGTTGCTAAGGTTGACACTTGGGGTCGTGTTACAGCACTCAAAGAGGGTGAAGCTGTAATTACTGCCAAGACTGAAGAAGGTCTTACACACAGCGTTACACTTAAGGTTGTGACTGAACCAACAAAAATAGCAGAAAAAGCAGAAAAAGTAGATTATACACTTGGTGCAGTTAAGGAAGGCGACAATCTTCAGAAGGTTGTTACAAGATATGAACTTAACGATGCTACTGTTCCTGCTAATGTAAAAGATACAAGCAAATACGAACAGGCAAAGACAGCAACAACAAAAGACGGTGCTGTATGGTCAATCACTGATTATGGTGTTCTCAGAGTTTACGACAAGGCAACTAACGAACGAGATAAAGAACAACGCTTTATGGGTGACAGATATTTCTATTCTGCTGACACAGGTGACGGCAAAGTTCTTGCTATTTTTGCTGACGGCGAAAACGGTATCTGGACAGTTATGAAAGAGGGTTATTCCCACATCGAAATGCTCGATATCAATGGTACTGAAAAAGCAGAAGCTTTGAATGAGCAGACGTGGGAATATGTTGCAAGACGCGGTATGGTTTCAAATGCTTATCTTATAGACGGTGAATGGGAGCCTGAAGAAAGCGACAATGACGGCCTTTGGACTTCAATGTATGCAGGCGGTGAGCTTATGCGTTACGCAGTGCTCAAAAATGACCCTAATGCAACACCTGAACAGATTGAAGATGCAAGAAAAACAGCAACTCTTTCAACAGAGGCAGTTCTTTTCCTTACATATATTTCAATGCGTCAAGGAACAGTTGAGTCTTATAACCGTGCACAGAGAAGTGGTACTGTAGTTGACCTTGAAACAGGTAAATACTATACTAGTGAGGCTACTCTTGTTGGCGGTGACTATTCACAGAATGTTCCATTTGAAAGTCCTGCTGAAATGTTTGAAAAAATGTATAAGACTTATATGGATTCAGCTGAACGCACATATCTTCAGTTGCCAGAGGAGAATCTTAAAATCTTCAATAAAGAAGGTTGGGCTGACCCACTTAAAACTGATGGCGATTATGCAATGCGTACAAGAAATCTTGAGGGTTTCTGGGCAAGAACATACTCATTCAAGGATGAAAACGATGACTTTGATTCCTTTGCTTATTGGTCACATAATGGTGACGGAACAGCAACGGGTGTTTCAACAAAGACATACGGCGACGGAAGTGACTTCCTTCTTCACGGCGAAAACTACCGTGGACTTACAGTTGATGCAACAGGCGAAATTCCACAAAGACTCTGGGACGACCTTATTGGTGAGGGCAGAGTAATCGAAGATATTTTCTATAAGGGTGACACAAGCTCTGATGAAATTATCGGTCATGTATTCCTTTATAAACTCGCTTACGATATTCTTGGTCCTGAAGATCCTGAACTTGCAGCTCTTATTGTGAATACAATGGATAAGTTTGCAAAGCATCTTGTTGATAACTCTTACAATATGGTTGACGGTTCAGGTCAGCCAACAACTTGGGCAAAGTTCTCAAGAACATATTTCCACAATGGTCAGGTTCTTGGTGGTGCACCACTTAATGCTATGGTTCTTCTTACAGTATTTAAGGTTGCAGCACATGTTACAGGTTATCAGAAGTGGGAAGACGAATACAGAATGGCAGCATTTGACGAACAGTATCAGTATGCTGAAATAATGACTCAGGAACTTGAAAGATATCAACTTTCAATTCTTGAATATGTTAATGATATATCTACTCTTTTAGGTCGTATTCTTCGCAAAGCTGTGGGAACAAAGTTATTTGAGAGAGCTTACAAATTGATTCTCAACCATTCTGACGAAGAAATGGCAATGCTTGGTTTCTATACTCTCTTCCAGCTTGAGGATGACGAAGAACTTCTCAAATATTACAGAGAAGCACTTGACGATTGGTGGGTATCAATGAGTTATAGTGAAAACCCACTTTGGTATTATGTTTATCAGCTTGCATATCCTAACGAGGCAAAGACAGATGCTTACGGAAATAACCTTACAGAAACTGCGTCCTGGTCACTTTCCCGTCATCCTATGGATTTAAGAAGATTCCTTGCAACAAACAAGAATCGTGATGATGTTTATGAACTTGACCTCGACGATGTAGGTATTGGAGGAACAAATGAAATCTCATTTGACCCTGAGGCTTATACACCGGCATTCTGGGATTCAAATAGTAAGGTACTCAGAATAGTTGGTATGCTTTTCGGACTTACCAAGATTGAACAGACTGTTGCAGCACCTGACGAAAGAGCATTCCATAAGTACAATGGCTCAAGTTTTGACCTTGACGATGCTCATAATCCTGGTGAGATGGAGGGTTCAACAACCTATTCACTCCCTTACTGGATGGGCAGATATCACGGTATGCTTGAAGGCTGATGGCATTCAAAAGCATCAACTAAAACTTCATTAAACATTAAAAAGTCAGCACTTTAAAAGGTGTTGACTTTTTTGATGTTATTGTTGTGATAATTTAACTATTATGCTATACTTTCTGTAGTATATTAAAGGGCGAGTGAAAAATTGGATAAAATTCAAATTAAGAAAGACAGCAAAGTTTTGTTCATAGGTGATAGCATTAGTGACCCTAAATTCAACTTCCGAATGATGAGGGAGATTAAGGGCAGGAATATTTATGCCTTGCAACTCAAAAAGAAGTTAAAAGCGTATAGCAAGGACATAAAAGTTGAAATTAAGGGTATCGCAAGTAATCGTACATATCATGTTTACGACAGACTCACAAAGGACTGCATCAATTTAAAGCCCGATGTAATCATTATGCTTATTGGTGTTAATGATGCGTGGGAGAATTATGTGCCTGAGAAGTATCCACCACTTTTGCGACCAATGGAGCCTCATATCCGTGAAATATACAGAAGATTTAAAGCAGAATTGCCCGAAACTCAAATTCTTTATTTGATGCCATTTATGATTGATGCGGTAGAGGAAAAATTCACATTTCATAAAACTCTAGACGAATTCCGTGGAGTGCTTAAAAATGTTGCTCTTGAAAATGGTGCAAAGGTACTTGATTTGCAAGAGGTATTTTATGAAGCACAAAAAACTATTGAGCCCAAAAAACTTGCTATTGACGGAATTCACCCGACAAATCTTGGCCATAAGGTTATGGCAGACGCAATTGAGAAAATGCTTGAATTTTGTTGATGAATTCTAAATTATACTATGATTAATTATTATAAAACACATCATTGAAATTCAGTTCGATGCAATTTCGCTTTTTAAGGAAAGACCAAATGAACTTTATGCTTTACAGATGGGTTCGCTTTTATTCTCAATACCTATTAAATATGAAAAGGAAATGTGAGAAAAACTTCAAAGTCAAGAAAACCAATTCCGAAGATTTGGACAATTGAACTGTATCCTTCTGGCTGCAGCAGACTTGGAATTAGAGAAATGCCTATTTTAAACAGTAAAGGGGTTGTAAAAAAATTTTTTACAGCCCTTTTTTCTTTGCTAATATATGAAAAGATTGTTAATTTTTTGGCAAATAATACAATTTTAATTGGTATTATTTTTATTAATTCAGTCATATTGACATAACAGTATATTTTAATATATAATATATTCGTTGTATTGTGTGCTTAACCACACAAAAGTGAAGAAAGGTAGGAAATATTATGGCTTTTTCTATTAAAGGTATTCACGTGCCTCACAGAAAAAACACTGCTGGAATGTCAGCGGTAAGAATGCCGGCGCCATCAATGGTTACGCTTCTTACAGCTATGCACATTGGTAAACCGGCAAAACCAATAGTTAAAGTCGGTGACCAGGTATCAGTGGGAACATTGATTGCTGAGCAAGATGGATTTGTTTCAGCTCCGATTTATTCAAGTGTATCAGGTACCGTTAAAAATATTGCAAATTTTACATCATCAAACGGAAAGGCAGTTCCTGCAATCACCATTGAATCTGACGGAATGATGACAGTTGACTCTTCAATTGTTCCACCACAGGTGAATAGCAAAGAAGAGTTTATTGAAGCAATTAGAAAGAGTGGTATTGTAGGTTTGGGTGGCGCAGGTTTCCCAACTCATGTTAAATTTGCCACTGATAAGAAGATTGATACCTTGGTTATCAATGGTGCGGAATGTGAGCCATACATAACAAGTGACTCAATTACAATGGCTGAAAATGCAGATGACATTTTGTTTGCAATTGAAACTGCCGATAAATATTTTAATTTTGACAGAATTATAATCGGAATTGAAAGAAATAAAAAAGCAGCAATTGCTAAAATGAAGGAAGTTACAGCTAAAAACAGTAAGATTAAAGTTATAGTTCTTGAATCAACATACCCACAGGGTGGCGAAAAAGTTCTTGTGTACCGAACTACTGGCAGAACAATAAAAGCAGGACAACTTCCCGCAGATGTCGGATGCATTGTCAGCAACACATCTACAATGGCAAATCTTGCAAAATTCATAAAAACAGGTATGCCACTTGTTGAAAAGATAATTACAGTTGATGGTGGTGCAGTTAAAGAGCCAAAGAATGTTATTGCGGCTATCGGTACACCTCTTGGTGATGTGTTTGATTTCTGTGGTGGTTTCACAAGCGAACCACAAAAAGTTCTCTATGGTGGACCAATGATGGGTGTTGCAGTCCCTGACTTGTCAGTTCCTGTACTTAAACAGACAAATGCAATTCTTGCGTTAGATAAAAAAGAAACAAAAACAGCAAAAACAACAGCATGCATTAAATGTGGAAAGTGCGCAAACAGTTGTCCTTTCGGCATTAATCCTGCTGCTATTGCAAGGGCATATAACAACAAGGATGTAGAATTGGTTGAAAAACTTGGTGCAGATACTTGTATGCTTTGCGGATGCTGTGCTTATGTCTGTCCTGCAAAGCGTCCTTTGGTCAGTACAAATAATCTTGCAAAGGCAATGCTTGCGGAAGACCGTGCAAAGAAAAAGGAGGGTAATGTATAATGGAAAATAAACTTCATATTTCATTGTCCCCACATATTCGTAGTAAGAACTCTACACAGAGAACAATGCTTGATGTTATTATTGCACTTGTTCCTGCTGTTATTGCGTCAGTTGTTCTCTTTGGATTTAAAGCGCTTTTAGTAATGGTAGTCTGCATTGTGTCCGCAGTGGCTTCAGAGGCACTTTTTAATCTTGCAATTAAAAAAGAACAAACAATCGGTGATTTAAGTGCAGTAGTAACTGGCTTGATTTTGTCACTTAATCTTCCAGCAAATGTTCCTCTGTGGCAGGCAGCAGTAGGCTCGGTTTACGCTATGGTTATTGTAAAGGGAGTTTTTGGTGGTCTTGGCAAAAACATTGTTAACCCGGCAATTGCATCCCGCGTATTTATGCTTATTGCATTCGGTTCAATGACTGCTTCTGTTTTCCCAAATGGAGTGGATTCAGTATCAGGCGCAACTCCACTTACAGACCTTGCAAATGACAGAACTGTTAATCTTTTAGATTTATTCCTTGGTAAATGCGGTGGTGCTCTTGGTGAAACATGTTCACTGGCACTTCTTATTGGTGGAGTATATCTTCTTGCTCGTAAAGTAATTACATGGCATATTCCTGTTGCATTTATCGGCACAACATTCCTCTTTACATTGGCTGTTGAAGACGGTAACCTTGAAACAGCCCTTGCCTGGGTGCTTTCAGGTGGACTTTTACTTGGTGCTATTTTTATGGCAACCGATTATGTAACATCTCCAACTACTGCAAAGGGCAAACTCATCTTCGGTATCGGTGCAGGTGTTATTACTGTACTTATCCGTTTCTGGGGCGGATATCCTGAGGGCGTTACTTTTGCAATTCTTCTTATGAACATTGTAAATCCCTACATTGATTCATTAACCCAAAGAAAAGTATTTGGAGGTAAGAAGAAATGAAAAAGTACATAAAAAGTATTATCTCCCTTACAGTGATATGTGCAGTTATTGCTGTTGCTTTGGCAGTAACAAATTCCATAACAGCTCCTCTTATCGAGAAAAATGCAAGTGCGGCAGCAAATGAGGCTCTGCTTGTTGTAATGCCCGATGGTGGCGAGTTTACTGCAGTCGATTTATCAAAATACACTCTTCCTGAAACAGTAACGGAAGCTTACACAGCCTCAAATGGTGGTTGTGTAGTAAAACTTAAAACAACGGGTTATGGTCCTGATATGATTATTATGTGTGGTGTTGATGCAAATGGTGTTGTGACAGGTGCTGTTTGTCTTTCAAGTAACGAAACACTTAGCCACGAGAAAACTTATGGCGAAACAACAAAGGGTGCAACCATAGATACAGTTGACGACATCGCAACTGTTTCTGGTGCCACAATGACAACGGGCGCATACAAAAACGCAGTTAAAGATGCTCTTAATACTGCAGTTATCCTTGGTGGTGGCAGTGCGGATATCCGTACAGAAGAGGAAATTCTTGCAGATAATCTCAATGCAGCACTCCCAACAGGCGAAGGCAAGTTTACAGAGATGTTTATCAGCGAAAAACTTGAAAATGTGTCTGCAATCTATGTTGCTGATAACAATGCAGGTTCCGTTTATGTAACAGTAGTTAATGAGGAAGAAATCTTTGTTGGTGTTGATGCAAACGGTGTAGTTGTTTCAGATGTAGCAGATGATGTTAAGGCAAACGTTGAAGCAAGTGCAAAGCTTATTCTTGAGGTAACTCTCCAAGAGGTTGACATTACGAAATATGAAGATATGCCAAAGCAGATTGATAAGGCATACAAAACCTCAAATGGTAATTATGTGATTGAACTTCATACAGCAGGTTTTGGTATCAATGGTGACCAGTATTACAGCCCGTCAGGTGAATATATTTACATTATGGTTGCCTTAACGGACAAAGGCGAAATAATAAATTGTGAAACAGTTAAACAGTCCGAAACAGATGGCGTAGGTTCAATCTGTGCAGATAAAGAGTTTAGCTCACAATATATTGGTAAGGACGAAAGCACATACAAAGATATCGACACTGTTGCGGGTGTAACACTTACTACACAGGGTTACAGAAGTGGTATCGGCAAGGCTATTGAAGCCGTTAAAATAATGGAAGGAGTGGCTTGATTTTGAGTAAAGAAAATAATATGTCAATTCTCTTAAAAGGCCTTCTCCGTGAAAATCCCGTTTTTGTGCTTATTCTCGGTACATGCCCCACACTTGCAACAACAACATCTGTTGATGGTGCGTTGGGTATGGGTCTTGCAACAATGGCAGTTTTAATCTGCTCAAATATCGTTATTTCTCTATTGAGAAAATTTATACCGGATACAGTAAGAATTCCTTGCTATATCGTTGTTATTGCAGGTTTTGTAACAGTTGTTCAAATGCTTATTCAGGCATTTATTCCTGATTTGTATGAAACATTAGGTGTTTACCTTGCACTCATTACTGTTAACTGTATTATTTTAGGTCGTGCAGAAATGTTTGCAGGTAAAAATTCAGTTGGCAAGTCAGCACTTGATGGTATCGGTATGGGTATCGGCTTCACAATTGCTCTTCTTGCAATGTCAACAATTCGCGAAGTTTTGGGTGCAGGCTCATTTGCAGGTAATGAAATTCCATTCCTTGTAGAAAACGGCTTGACAATCGGTATTCTTGTAAAAGCTCCCGGTGGACTTATGGTTTACGGTCTTCTTATTGCACTTGTAAATAAGATTACAAAGGGCAAGCTTATCAAGAAAAAGGAATTCTCTTGCGAGGGTTGTCCGTCAGCAGGAAGCTGTCATGGTGGCTGTTCAGCAGAAAAGGAGGACAAATAAATGGATGTTTTTAAAACCGTAATTATCATTATTATGTCTTCTGTTCTTGTTGATAACTATGTTCTCAGCAGATTCTTGGGTATTTGCCCATTCCTTGGTGTTTCAAAGAAGGTTAATCAGTCAGTTGGTATGGGCATTTCAGTTATCTTCGTTATGCTTGTTGCAACTGCAGTAACATGGCCTATTCAGGCTTATGTTCTTGAACCTCTCAAAATGGGATATATGCAGACAATCGTATTTATCCTTGTTATTGCAGCGCTTGTTCAGTTTATTGAAATTTTCTTAAAGAAGTTTATTCCTGCTCTTCATAAGAGCCTTGGTGTTTACCTTCCTTTGATTACAACAAACTGTGCAGTTCTTGGTGTAACGATTAATAACATTACAGATTACGGCGTTACAGAACCAAATGCCTTCCTTTTCTCAATGGTAAGTTCATTGGGTTGTGGTCTTGGTTTCTTGTTCGCAATGGTGCTTTTCTCTGGTATGCGTTCACGCATTGAGGAAAGCGAGGTTCCCGAAAACTTTAAGGGGCTTCCTGTAACACTGGTAGCAGCATCATTTATTTCAATGGCATTCTTCGGTTTCGCAGGAATCGTTGAAAATTTACTTAAATAAGGAGGGTATAAAAATGGAAATTTTAACAGCTCTTCTTGTTGTTGCGGCAGTTGGTCTTATTGCAGGTATCTTACTTGCTGTGGCATCTCACTTCTTTGCAGTGCCTGAAAATGAAAAGGTAAATGCTGTAAGAGAGTGTCTTCCGGGTGCTAACTGTGGTGCTTGTGGATATGCAGGTTGTGATGCTTATGCCGAAGCAGTTGCAGAGGGTAAGGCAGAGGCAAATCTTTGTATTCCCGGTGGACCAAGCGTAGCGAGTCAACTTTCAGAAATTTTGGGAGTCGATGTAAGTGTTGGAACACCAAAAGTTGCTTATGTAAATTGTAGTGGCGACTGTTCAGCAGTTGCACAAAAAGCAGTTTATGATGGTGTTCAGAGCTGTAAAGCAGCATCGATGCTTTACGGTGGACCATTCTCTTGTAAATTCGGTTGTATCGGTCTTGGCGACTGTGTGGCAGAGTGCCCCGTTGGTGCAATTTCTGTTAAGGATACATTGGCAAGAATTGACCCTAAAATTTGTATTGCTTGTGGCAAATGTGTAAAAACTTGTCCAAAGGGTGTTATTTCTCTTGTGGGTGAAGATGTTGTTGTTGCAGTTGCTTGCAGCAATAAAGAAAAGGGCGCAGTTGCCCGTAAAAATTGTATGAATGCTTGTATCGGCTGTAAAAAGTGTGAAAAAACTTGTCAGCACGATGCGATTAAAGTTATTGATAATCTTGCAGTTATTGATTATGATAAATGTGAGGACTGTGGCGAATGTGCAAAGGTTTGTCCAACAGGCCGTTTAAAGATTGTTGATATGAAGAACGGAGTTATCGGCTGATTTTATGAAGAATAATTCTGAAAAAAATCAAAAAAGACGAAATGATATAATCCTTGCTGCCGCTATTTTAATAATAGCGGTGGCTTCCATTTTGTTTATTAATGCCAATAAACAAAATGGCGGTTTGGTAGTTGTGAAAATTGACGGGGTTGAAAAATATAGTTATTCTCTTACGGAAAACACAACTCAGGAAATAATAACAGGTGAAAATGGTGAATTCACTAATACTCTTGTAATTAAAGATGGTAAAGCATCTGTTTCAACTGCTAATTGTCCCGATAAAATCTGTGTAGGTCATAGGGAAATCTCATTTGTAGGCGAAACTATTGTTTGTTTACCTCATAAGGTTGTAATTGAAGTAAAAGCAGATAATGATAATCAGGATATAGATGTTGTTGTGTAGTATAATCAAATGAATGATTTAAAGGAGTGGTGATATGAAAGAAAAAACTAAAAAAATTGCATTTCTTGGCATCGCCACATCAGTTGCCTTGATTTTAGCTTATATTGAGGCGATTTTACCGCCAATATGGACAGCAGTGCCCGGTATTAAAGTAGGTTTACCTAATCTTATTATAATTCTTGTGCTTTATCGCTATGGATTTAATTACGCAGCACTTGTTTCTGGGGTAAGACTAATAATTGTTTCTATTTTGTTTGGAAATGCTATGACCTTGGCATACAGTGTTGCAGGTGCAGTTTTAAGCCTTGCGATTATGGGAATACTGAAAAAGACAGATAAATTTTCAACTGTTGGTGTCAGTATTGCAGGTGCTGTTTCCCATAACCTAGGTCAGATTATTGTAGCAATTTTTTTGTTTGACACAGTTCAGATAGGCTACTATATGGTTGTACTCGCTATAACAGGAACAATAGCAGGTGTGTTCATTGGTATCGGCAGTAGCTTATTACTTAAAAGAATAAGTTTGATAAGATAATAACAAAATAATTTCAAATATATAAGTCATAGTTGACATTGTGTGGATTATTTGTAATAATATAAATTGGATAAAATCCGAAATATAAAACAAAAGGAGAAACTCATAATGAAAAAGATTCTCAGTATAGCTCTTGCAGTAGTAATGCTTTTCGCGGTTGTTGCTCTTGCGGGTTGCTCAAAAGACCCGGTGCAGGACGACAATACAGCTACAACACTTAAATTCGGACTTGGTGTAGTTGCTAACTATGGCGAAGCTAAGGGAACAACAGGTGAATTCCTTGCTACAGCAGTTGCGGTTCTTCTTGATGGCGATAAAATTGCAGCTATCGACCTTGATACAATGCAGATTAAACCAACATGGACAGAAGACGGCAAGAAAAATGCAGTTGAAGATTTAAGAACAAAATATGACCTTGGTAAAGATTATGGTATGGGCGGAAACCCATATGCACAAGACCTTAATGGTGACGGCAAAGTTCTTGAGTGGAACGAACAGGCAGATGCTTTTATGAAAACTGCAACAGGCAAAACTCTTGCAGAAGTTAAAGCTTTTGTAGCTGAAGACGGTTACACAAAGGGTGACCTTGCAACAGCAGGTTGCACAGTTAATGTTGCAGACCTTGTGAAGGCTCTTGAAAAAGCAGTTGCAAATGCAGCTGATTCAAATGCAAAAGCAGACAACAAGCTTAAAATCGCTCTTGTTACATCGGACCACGATAGCAAGGATGCTACTGACGAAGCAGATGGTGTTCAGGCTTATGATGTTACAATCTCAGCTGTTGTTACAGATAAAGACGGTAAGGTTGTAGTTGCTAAGACTGACTGTGTACAGAGCAAGATGACATTCAACACTAAAGGTGAAGCAACTTATGATGCAAAGGCAGAAGTTAAGACAAAGCTTGAACTTGGCAAAGACTATGGTATGAGTGCTTATGGTAAGGTTGAGTGGAACGAACAGGCTGCTGCATTCGATAAGACTCTTGTAGGTAAAACAGCTGCTGATTTCGCAGCATTCGTAGGTGCTGACGGATATGCAACAGGTGAAGTAGCAACAGCAGGTTGTACAGTTCTTGTTGACGATATGGTTAAGGCTGCTGAAATTGCTGCAAAAGCATAATTTAGCTTATTAAAAATTCGGGGATGTTGTTTTTCAACATCCCTTTTAAATTATTACATAAAATGTATTACTTAAGGTGGTGTTAAAATGAAAAAGTATATATCTGTTGCAATTGCATTTGTTATGACTATAATGTTGTTTACATCTTGTGAAACAGAGCCTAAAAAGACAAAATTCAGTACACATTACTTTGATTATTTTGACACTGCCACAACCATTATCGGTTATGAGGAAACACAGGAAGATTTTGATGAA
The DNA here is from genome assembly GCA_937898625.1 of uncultured Clostridia bacterium. GTDB lineage: Bacteria > Bacillota > Clostridia > Oscillospirales > Acutalibacteraceae > Fimenecus. The sequence goes on from CALEJF010000041.1 coordinate 12,031, forward strand.
ACCTGCCAAGAAATAACAACCCTTTTAAATGAATATCATCGTCTTTATACTATCTACAACCGATATGAAGGCATAAACAACCTTGTAACAATCAATGACCTTGTTGACGGTAAGCATACCGTGGTAACAGTTGACAGAAGAATAATTGATATGCTTACCTTTGCCAAGGATATGTACCATAAAACCAATGGTAATGTAAATATTGCAATGGGTAGTGTGCTTAGAATATGGCATATTTATCGTAATGACGGACTTGATGACCCCTTAAATGCACAATTGCCACCGATGGAAAAATTGCAAGAGGCGTCAAAACACACCAATATTGAAGATTTGATTATTGATGCAGAAAACAATACTGTTTTTCTTGCAGACCCCGAAATGAGTCTCGATGTGGGTGCAATTGCAAAGGGTTATGCTGTTGAGGAAATCGCAAAACACCTTGAATCAAAGGGGATTACAGGATACATTCTCAATGTTGGCGGAAATGTGCGTACAATAGGAATGGCAGGTAGCGAAAAGTGGAAGGTGGGAATAGAAAATCCCGATACAGATAATAAAAATAAACCATTTATTTCATATCTTAAACTTTCCGGTGAATCAGTTGTAACAAGTGGCTCATATCAGCGTTTTTATGTAGTTAACGGAAAAGAATATCATCATATTATTGACCCTCAGACTTTGATGCCCGGAACAAAATATCGTTCCGTATCAGTTGTAACCGACGATTCGGGTTTGGGTGATGCTATGTCAACAGCCATTTTCATTATGGATTATGAAGAGGGCAAAAAACTTGTTGAGTCCACAGAAGGCACCGAAGCTATGTGGGTTTTGCATGATGGTACTCAACTCTATTCATCAGGCTTTGAGTCATATACTTTTGAGTATAATCAATAATTTAAAAAAATATCTCCTTGTCAGAATTATGGTAAGGGGATTTTTTTTCTAATAATCAGTTTTTTTATTAGTGTTTATGAATTCTTTTTTCTATTGACAAAATATGTATGAAAAATGTATAATTAATGTGTATGAATTAAAATATATGGGGGTATTCCTATGCAGAAAAAAACCGTAGCTCTTACGGGTTCATCAGGTACAATGGGATGGGCAGGATTTAAAGAGCTTTACGCAAAAAAGGATAAGTTCAACATTGTTGTTCTTAACCGTGACAGTAAGAAAAATCGTGAAAAGTTTGCAGCTTATGAAAATGACCCTGCAGTTAAACTTGTTTGGGGTGACCTTACTAATTACGAAGATGTTCTCGAAATGGTAACTGGTGCAGACTATGTTCTTCATGTTGGTGGTATGGTTTCTCCTGCTGCTGACTATTATCCTGTAAAGACACAAAAGACAAATGTATCTGCTGCACAGAACATTGTTAACGCTGTTAAGGCACAGCCAAATCCTGATGCTGTTAAGGTTGTATACATAGGAACAGTTGCTGAAACAGGTGACAGAAATGCTCCTATTCATTGGGGTAGAACAGGTGACCCGCTTAAAGTAAGCGTTTATGACCACTACGCTATCTCTAAGATTAAAGCTGAAGCAGTTTTTGCTGAATCCGGCCTTAAATATTGGGTTTCACTCCGTCAGTCAGGTATCCTTTATCCAGCAATTCTTAAAAACCTTGAACCTATTATGTATCATGTGCCGATTAATGGTGTTCTTGAATGGGCAACTGTTGAAGATTCAGGTCGTCTTCTTGCAAATGTTTGTGGTGACGATATTCCTGAAGAATTCTGGAGAAACTTCTACAACATCGGTTCAGGTGAAGAATACAGAATTACAAACTTTGAGTTTGAGGACCTTCTTCTTGGTACACTCGGACTTGGTTCACCTAAAAAACTTTTTGACCCACACTGGTTTACAACTCGTAACTTCCACGGTCAGTGGTATTATGACGGTGATAAACTTGAAGAATATTGCCATTTCCGTGCTAATATTCCTGTTAAGCAGTACTTCAAGAGCATGATGAACAAGGTTGAAGGTTACTATAAACTTGCTTTCCTTGCAAAGCCTTTTGCTCCAATACTTAAAAATCTTTGGATGAAGAAAATTGCAGAAACTCCTGAATATGGTACACTTTGGTGGGCAGCAAATAAAGTTGATGTAAGAATGAAAGCTTACTACGGCAGTATGGAAGAATATGAAAAACTTCCAAGAAGCTGGGACGATTTTGAAGTTATTATTCCATCAAAGAAAACAACAGCTGATGATGTTGTAGTTCTTGACCATGGTTATGACGAAACAAAACCATTTGACTCTCTTACTCTTGAAGATTTGCAGAAAGCAGCAGAGTTTAGAGGCGGTAAGTGTCTTGCAACAGAAATTGTTGATATGTACACGCCTGTTAAATGGGTGAGTGCAAGAGGTAATGAGTTTGAAATGTCACCTAACCTTGTACTCAAAGGCGGTCATTGGTGTCCTCAGGAACTTCCTTGGCCTTGGAACTATGACGAAGAAGCAAGAATCAACCCATTCTTTGCTCAGGTTTGGGACCGTAAGGGCGAAAACAATGTATTTGGTCCTGAAATCTTTGATAACTTTAAGGAGAAGGTAACAGAATGAAAGTATTTATGATTGGCGGTACAGGACTTTTAGGTTGTGAAGCCGCAAGAATATTTATTGAAAGAGGACACGAAGTAACAAGCGTTGCTCTTCCTCCATTGCCTGAAGGTGCTCCAATTCCAAAGGAAATGAAATTGGAATTCTGCAATATTTATGAAAAGTCAGATGACGAAATCCGTGAAATGTTAAAAGGTCACGATTGTTTCGTTTTTGCAGCGGGTATTGACGAAAGAGTTGAATTCCCTGCACCTGTTTATGATGCATATTACAAATATAACATTCAGCCACTTGAGAGAATTCTTCCTCTCTGTAAAGAGGTTGGTATGAAGAGTGCAGTAGTTCTTGGTTCATACTTTGCTTATCTTGCAAAGGAAAGACCTGATATGAAACTTACTGAAAAGCATCCTTATATCAGAAGCCGTATTGACCAGGAAAATGTTGCATTCTCATATGCTGATGAAAACTTTGATGTGGCAGTTCTTGAACTTCCATACATTTTCGGCACACAGCCGGGCAGAAAGCCTGTTTGGGTTATCCTTATTGAGCAAATTAAGAGAATGGATAAACTTCCGTTCACAATGTATCCGGGTGGCGGTACAGCAATGCTTACAGTTCGTCAGGTTGGCGAAGTAATCGTTGGTGCTGCTGAAAAATCAAAGGGTGCAAAGGCTTGGCCTATCAGTATGTATAACCTTACTTGGAAAGAATTCCTTAAAATCGTTTATGCTGCAAGAGGTATGGGCGAAAATCGTAAGATTATCTCTGTTGCTCCTTGGATGATGCGTATGGGTCTTGGCGGAGTTAAAAAAGAATATGCTGCAAAGGGTATTGAAAGCGGTATTGATGTTGACGGACTTGCAGATATTATGGATGTAAATCTCTTCATTGATGACAAATATTCAAAGGAACTCGGTGCAACTCCTGATGATATTAAATCAGCGATTTTTGATTCAATTAAAGTATCACAAGCATCTTATGACGGCAAGGTTAAACTCCTTGAAATGAAAGGCGAATAATCCTTCTACAAATTATAAATCCCATCGGAAATCGGTGGGATTTTTTTATTGAAAAATACTTCCGTATAATATATACTTGTATTGAAAGGTAGGGATTATTATGGCAAATCAAAAGGCTTTTAAAAAGGTTATTAAGATTATTATATGCATTCTTCTTGTATTGTTAATTGCCGTAGGCGGATATTTAGGTTATGTTTTGCTCAGTTATTCGCGAATTGACGATAATCAAAAGATTACGCCAATAAAGACAGGGGAAGATGTGACTGTTAAATTAGGTGAGAACTATAAAATATTAACACAGAATATCGGCTTTGGAGCTTATACACAGGATTTCACATTCTTTATGGATGGTGGCACGCAAAGTTGGGCAGAGAGTGAAGAAAGCGTTATGGAATGTATAGCAAAAGCAGGAAATATAGCAGAATCCCTTAATCCTGACTTTATACTTTTTCAAGAGGTTGATTTTGATTCAACTCGCAGTTACCATATAAATCAGCGGGAAATCCTTGAAAACCGCTTTAAAACTTATTCAAGTGCTTTTGCTGTAAACTATGACTCTGCATTTTTAATGTATCCGTTTACAGAACCCCACGGAGCATCAAAAGCAGGTATTCTGACTTTAAGTAAGTTTAATATTTCATCTTCAATAAGACGCAGTTTGCCAATTTCTGAAGGTGTAAGTAAATTTTTGGACCTTGATAGGTGCTATTCTGTTTCAAGAGTCCCTGTTGAAAACGGAAAAGAACTTGTGATATATAATGTGCATCTTTCAGCATACGGTGGTAGCGATGAAATTAGGACTGCACAGATGACAATGCTTTTCAATGATATGAAATCAGAGTACGAAAAGGGAAATTATTGTGTTTGTGGTGGCGACTTTAACCACGATTTCACAGGAGATTCCACTCAAAAATTAAATGGTGGACAAAAAGTTGACTTCGGTTGGGCACAGCCATTCCCTACAGACCTTTTGCCCGATTGTATCAACAGATGCACAAATTATAAGGGTGAGTCACTAATACCTACTTGCAGAAATTGTGATATACCTTACAAAGAAGGCAATTTCACAATTATTGTTGACGGCTTTTTAGTGACAGATAATGTTGAAACAGTGATTGTTGAGAATGTTAAAACGGACTTTGTATACTCTGACCATAATCCTGTTGTTATGGAGTTTAAGTTAAAGTAAGTGAGGATTTACTATGTATAAAATTGAACTTGGTAAAAGTGTCTTGCAGGTGCCGACTATTGCAGTCGGTTGTATGCGAATAAGCGATATGAGTGAAAAAGAGGTATCGGCTTTTGTGGACACTGCACTCAGTTTTGGTGCTAACTTTTTTGACCACGCAGATATTTACGGCGGTGGCAAAAGTGAAGAAGTTTTTGGAAAAGCAATCAAGTCTTTAAACAGAGAAGATTTGATAATTCAGACAAAATGTGGTATCCGTAAAGGTCAGTTTGACTTTTCCTATGACCATATTGTCAATTCAGTTGACGGTAGCCTTAAAAGGCTTGGCACGGACTATATCGATGTGCTGTTGCTACATCGTCCTGACGCACTTATGGAGCCTGAAGAAGTCGCAAGAGCATTCGACCACCTGAAATTATCGGGTAAAGTACGCAATTTCGGTGTTTCAAACCAAAATCCATATCAAATGCAACTCTTACAGAATTCAATGGATATGCCGATTTGTGCAAATCAGTTGCAGTTTGGTATTATGCACACACCAATGATTCAGTCAGGCATCAATGTTAATATGTATAATGAATCAGGTGTTAACCGTGATGGTGGAGTCCTTGATTTCTGCCGACTTAACAACATTACAATTCAGCCATGGTCACCAATGCAGTATGGTTTCTTCAAAGGTTGTTTTATTGATAATGAAAAATTCCCTGAACTCAACAACACAATGGAAAAAATTGCAGAAAAATATGGTGTTTCCAAGACAACTCTCGCATTTGCTTGGATTTTACGCCATCCTGCAAAGATGCAACCTATAACAGGAACAACGAATCTTACACGGCTTGAAGATTGTTTGAAATCAGCAGATGTGAAACTTACTCGTGAAGAATGGTACGAAATTTACCGTGCAGCGGGGAATATGCTGCCATAAGATAACTAAATATTTGTAGTATATCTTGAATAAATATAAATTAAACTGTATAATTATGTTATAAATTTATGAGGTGATATGTATGAGTAAAAAGATTGTTGCAATAGTAGTGGCTGTGGTTTTAGCTATTTCAGTTTTTGCAGTGCCATCTCTTGCATGTTTTGATAATTCAAAATCCGATATCAATGTGGAAAATGCTCTTTATCAGATGCTTGACGATGTAATACATAAGGCACTTAAAGTTTTTAATCTTGTATGGCCCGGATATGACAGAGATTGGGATTCAAAGGACGAATATGTTGCATCCGATTTCTATGTGGGCGAAGAAAAATTTGACAACAATGTTGCAAACGGTGCAAAATGGTCACTTGGATTTGCAGGAGCCTCATTATTGGATGGTCTTGATATAATGAATGGAGAGTACTTCCTCGCAGGTTCATTGGAGGTTTTTGAGGGCAGAGTACCAACAACAATTTACGATGACCAAAGAGTGAGAGTGTATGCTATTTCTGACGGCGTAAGTGGAATTGTAATTCAAGCAGTTATTGATGGCTTTGGTATTTCTCGTGGTGATGTTCAGGAAATTCGCTCACGAATGAATGAATTTGCTGAAGAAAAAGGCTACAATGTTATTAGCATCAATGTGTCAGTTTTGCATCAGCATTCTTGCATTGATACATTGGGAATGAATGTACCTCTCTTATCTGCTCTTGTTCTCAACACAACAAATGCTGCATTGGGTGGCTTGTTGGATGATTATAAGGTAACAAAAAACCAGCAGTTTATGGAAAATCTCTTTGAAAAGACTGTGGACTGTATGGAAACAGCTGTTGAATCAATGGAAGAAGGTTCACTTTATTATGGTAACGCAGATATTTCAGAATATATGCGTGATGCCCGCGACCCGATAGCTTTTGATTCAAATATTCACAGATTAAGATTTGTACCTGAAAACGGAAATAAAGAAACTTGGATTTTACAAGGCTCAATGCACTGTACAGGATTTGGCGCGGGCCCTGACGAATTAACGGCTGATTTCCCATATTATATTGAAAAAGCAATCAATGAAAAAGTTGGTGCAAATGTTGTATATGTAATTGGTGCAGAGTTGGCAATAAAAATGGATTCTGATTTGACCAATAATCCTGATGCAACAGATATTAAAAACCTCGCAAATTATGGTTATGCAATAGCAGATAAGGTAATCGCAATAAATAACGATATTATATTAAATCCAATTCTTAATGTAGCGCACAAAGAGGTGTTTATACCGGTAGATAACGGAATTTTGACTCTTGCTGCCCGTGAGGATTTATTCAATACAATCATTGTGAAAGACGGCCTTAAGTATGTTATGGTAACAGAAATCGGCTATATGGAGCTTGGAAACAAAGTCGGCATTTTCCTTTGCCCGGGTGAATTTGACCCGTCAATCATTTTTGGCGGACCGGAATCGGGTGACGCTGCTTGGACTGGCGAAACATGGGACTTTGCACCACTTAAAGATGTTGCAAATGTAGAAAATATAATGGTATATGGACTTTGTAATGACCAGGCAGGTTATGTGCTTCGTGATAATGAATATCACTCACTTCTCAACGAAAATGAAGAGGTAAATATAGTTAGCAAAAAGTCGGGCTCAATATTCACAGAGGCTTATACTGAACTTATAAATGAAGTTAAATAATATTGCATAGTAATTATTAAGGGAAGGGGATTATTATGGCAAAAAAAGTTTTAACACCTGAACAAGCCGAAATTAAAAAAATAAAGAAAGCAAGAAAATCATTGAATTTCTCCTCGTTTTTGGCAGTATTATTGGCAGTTGTCCTTACGGCTGGTGTGGTTGTTATTGCTGACAATACAACAAAGGACCTTGCAAAGGTAGAAAACACTAATACAACGGAAAAGAATACAGATTTATCAACAGATACGCAAGATTCAACCGCAAATATGGATAGTGAAATGGTTATCGGGGATAATGGCACAATCACTATTATAGACGGTGATAAAGGTTCAACAGATAAGGACGAACAAACTGAAAGTAATGGAAAAAAAGAACTTTCAGCAAACCCTGCAGAGTGGTCAAAAGATGATATTGTTGCAGTTTATAAAAATTCTGCTGCAAAATCCCATAAGGTAGTTGAATCTTCACAGGTTTACGAAATGCCTAAGCTTATTGTTAACGACGGCGACGGTGCACTTGGATTTTTCCTTAAAATGATTACTCCTGTTATCGCTTCAGTATTAGAGAAAAACGCAATGTCGTATGAAGGCATTACAGGCGGATATACAAAAATGGTGCCATCCGATGTGCAGAGTGCAAAAGCATATAAGGATGGGGATTATATTGTAATTGAAATGACAATGGTTGAGCAGACTGACGGAATATACGGTGACTATCAGGGTGGCTCAGTAGGACACGCAATCAATGTTTTAGGAAATGTTGCTACTGCAGTTGAACAATTCCCTGCATTTGACATTAAGTTTGAAGAGGCAGATATTAAGATACATTATACTAACCCAACCGTTAAAGTGAGAATTAACAAGGACGGTATAATCGAAAAAGGTACTTGGAGTTATAATGCACAGATTTACATCAGAGATTTAGCAATCGACAGCATTATGATTAACAAAGCAGATGCCGAGATTATATATACAATCACAACCGGTGGCGGGTTTTAGTTTTTTAGACGGGACATAAGTTCCCGTCTTTTGATTGATTGACAAAATGCAATTTTTGTCGTAAAATATCGTATTGTTAGTTAATATTACTTGAAGGGGAAATGACAATGGCTAAAAAAATACTGACTCCGGAACAGGCGGAGGTAAAAGCAATTAAAAAGCAAAATTCATCAATGAAATGGACAGGATTTCTTGCTTTCTTATTGGCGATTGTATTGGTGTTTGGTGTTATATTTGTCGGTAAATCAGGCTCAACACCCGGAGAATATATAACAGATAATGTTACATCAAATACTCCCGGTGGTCCTGAAACTACTCCTGGTGGACCTGCACCTATGCCGGGTGGTCCTGTTGAAGAGGAAAATGATGTTGTAACAGAAGATAACACAAGCACTGAAAATAAAGAACCATCAACTCCGCAGAGAGAACTTCCGCAAGACCCAAAAGAATGGACAAAGGAAGAAGTGGTTAAGTATTACAGAACAGCTGCACAAAAATCAACAGGGGCTAAATCCATTCAGACTATGACAATGAATAATGGTATGAATGTTAAGTTAAACAATAATGCGTTGGAGTATCTTATTGAACTTGCTGAACCAATTATCAAACTTGCCCTTAAAAACAATTCTATTGAATTTGATGGTATTACAGGTGGATATAACAGTCTTGTACCATCGGATGTAAAAAATGCAAAGGCATATAAAGAGGGCGATTATACTGTTGTTGAAATGACAATGGTTGAACAGACAGACGATGCCTATGGTGATACTTTTAAAGGCACAGTTGGTCACGGAATCTCTGTTGTTGGTAATATCGCAGTTGTAGCAGATAATTTCCCGAATTGGACTATAAATTTCAAGGATGCTTATGTTGCACTTAAATATGTTAATCCTGTTATTAAGGTTAAGATTAATAAAGACGGCATAATTGAAAAAGGCACATGGAGTTATGTTGTTAATGTCCATGTGAAGAATCTTCAGATTGAAAAAGTAATAGTAGAAGAAGCAACAACAGAAATTGACTATGTTGTTACAACAGGTGGCGGCTTCTAAGTAAAATAATTAAGGTGTTTATTCGTGTGAATAAGCACCTTTTAATTATCAAAGTATAAATGTGATATCATATTTTAAGGAGAAAATACTATATACTTTCATTGACAAAATATGAATTATATTGTAAAATTTATGTGTATGTTTATTAGGAGGAAATCACCATGAAAAAATTACTTGCAGTTTTTGTTGCAGTTTCAATGTTGGTGTGTTTAACATCATGTACAAAAATCAGTGTAACTGTGCCAAGCAAAACAGATATAAATAATCCAGCGAACAACAATAATGACTTAACTGACAGTCAGTTACCGGGAAACATCAGCGATGATTTTAGTAATCAAGGCGGAGATGTACAAAATGTCGTTCCTGATGCCCCTTCAACAGGAGAATTAAGCGATAATCCTGCTGAATGGACAGTGGCACAGATTGTTCAGAAGTACAAGAGTGCAGCTGCTAAAACTCATAACAATGTCACATCACATCAGGATATGACATTGCGTGATAAATCTCTTAAAGCCACAGGAACAAACGGAAAACCAATTGCTGATTCATTGTTGGGTATGACAGAGAGTGTTATGAAGACCGCTCTAAAAAATAACTCAACAGATTTTAAGGGTATCACAGGTGGTCACCAAAATCTTGTTGCTTCCGATGTTCAGTCAGCAAGGGCATATAAGAATGGTGATAATATTATTATCGATATGCAAATGAAGGAACAGGTTGACAAGGGCAACGGTAAAATGACAAGTGGTACGGTTGGTCACGCTATTTCCGTTGTTGGTGATATTGACTCTGTTATCGGACAGTTTTCATCATTGGGTGTTGAAACAGACCTTGCAGACGAAAATTGTACACTTCATTATAAGAAACCGGTAGTTAAGGTTGCTATTAACAGTAACGGATATATCGTAAACGGTACATGGAGCTATTATGTTGATGTTACACTTAAAAACCTTACCATTACTGCTTTTGGTATCTCTGTGCCTGTAGCAGTTGCAACTTCAGTTATTGACTTTGTAGTTACACTTAATGGTGGTTTCAAAGGATAATTTTGAATTTATAACAAAAACAAACTGTCTTGAGGTAAAACCTTGAGACAGTTTTTCTTTGTATAAAAACCTGTTTTGTACTTGATTTATTGACATTAGCCAATTTGCTCTTTATAATTTAGATATGGAAGAAAGGTGAATAAAATGAAAACAGCAGAAAGAATTATGAAAAAAGAACAAGGTGAAATTAATCGCCTTAAAAAAATGCAGGGAAGAAGTAGTGGCAATAAATATTTTCTTGTTTTGCTTATACTTATTGCAATTGTCAACATTCTTGACGAGGTTACAAGCAACTTAACTGTAACTGTGCAGTCCTCCTTTGTTACAGAGTTTTTTGTTAATAATCCATTTATGGGTAAATATTACACATTCCAGGAGGGGTTAGCTCTGCACTCAACAATAGGTGTTTTCACCTATGTTTTAGGCATTATAACTCCATTCTATAAGGCACTTGCAGATAAATGGGGCAGAAAACCACTTTTTGCCATTTCTACCTTAGGTATGGCAATAGGACTGTTGGTAATAAACTTATCCACAAGCTACATAATGTTTTTAGTAGGCTTTGCCATTATCAGTTTCTTCATGGGACACGATATTCAGATTATTTATATTCTTGAAGAAGCACCCGATAAGCACCGTGCAAAAATTTATAGTTTTCTTAAAAGCTTTGGCATTTTAGGTGTAATACTTATTCCTACACTTCGCGATATACTTATGGGCGACGACTCTACAAGATGGCGTGATATTTTCCTTGTACCATCTATTATAGGCTTTATTGCAGTACTTTTAGTTATTCTTTTTGCGAAGGATACAAAAGTGTTTATTAACGAAAAGATTGCCTATCTTTCAAGACCATATGAAGAGAGAGAAGCAGAAAAGGCACTTAAAAAGCAACAAAAGGAAGCACAGAGAAATCAGTCAGGTGTATTTAATGGAGTTAAATATATCTTTGCAAACCCGGATACTAAAAATCTAATAATTTCCCATATTATTTTTGACTCTGCAATGCCTGCAATAGCACTTTATTTTGAGTCCTCAATGCACAAGGTGGGTATGAGTACAAGTGATATTACAAAAGCATTATTTATGGTGCCTGTGGTGTATGCCACAATAACTTTCCTTTCAGGCTTTATTGCAGATAAACTTGGAAGAAAAGTTACAGTAACAGGCTTCTCAATTACTTGCATAATTGGTTATTCACTTTTCGTTGCAGGCATTCTCTGTGGTTGGAATCCGTATCTCATTGGATTTTTCGCAGGACTTTACCAAGGTTCATATTGGATTGGCAGAGATTATATGAATGTTATGATGACGGAAAAAGTGCCTACGGACATTCGTGCATCAGTGGTTGGTGCAGAGGGTCTTCTTGTTATCATTGGCTTGGCAGTTGGTTATCTTCTTGCCATTGTTGGTATGATTAAATTCCCAATCTGGTGGGTATGTCTTGCAATATCAGTTGTTGCAGTAGGTGTTGCAGCAATAATGTTCACGCTAAAGGTAAAAGAAACCAAAGGTGCAAATCTTGATGAAATAGAATAGTTTAAAAACCGAATAGGCAAAAATAAACGGAGAGTGATTCACTCTCCGTTTTGTTGTAGGTTGTTTAATTAAATTCTTCATTCAACTGTTGCATCGTAACTGCTTCTTTTTCAGGATTTACATATTTATCCTGATAGTAGTTTTCAGGGTAACAATCAAATGTGCCGTCAGGTTTAACTGTGATTACTGTACAACCGCGTTGTGTACCTTTTGTATCAATTTTGCCGTAAGCAACATAGTCAATGCTCATACCGTATGTAAGGCGTATTCCCTTATAATCCAATGAGAAAATGTTGATGTGGTCGTGACCTACAAACATACCCTGTGTACTACCTAATTCAAGAGCAGTTTCAAAGAAGTTGTCGTCTGTTTTGGGGTGGCAAACATTTTCACCCAATGTACCATAATAGTATTTAACATTTTCCGTATCCTTATATCCGTTCGCTTTGAATTCATCCCAGGCTTGTTGGTATTCAACGGGAGGGATGTGCATAAATACAAGGGATTTTACAAGACCATATTTCTCAAGTAACTGTGTCTGCTTATCACCCTCAAATGTCTTTTCAATAAATGCTTTATTTTCCGCATTAAGGTTCTCGCAGGAGTTTTTATACCAATCAATCTGATTTTCGTGAATGTTATCATAGTTACCTGTGAATCCGGCCACGAGACCTGTCAACTTGTTGTCTTTTGGATAATCATTTGAATCCATCGTGATGAGTGCCTGAGTAATAACACCATCGCTGTTTTTTACCTTGATTACGCTATTGCCAACTCCGTCAACGCTTTCGTCATCCATAAGGTAAAGACAGTTTTTCCATTCGTCGCTACTGTAAAATTTACCCATTTTTTCTCTGTTGTATGTTGAATAAATTTCAGAATCGTGATTACCAAAGGTAACTGTCCAATGCACGCCAAGAGTTTCCATAACCATTGCAAAAATACGAGCAGAATATTGGTTGTTAAAAGTCCCTGCCGTAAACGGTATGGGATAACTTATGTCGCCCGTTGCAATAACAATATCAGGCTTTTCTTCAGTAATCATAGTTGCAATAGTATCAATGACCTTGTAATCATCCTTTTTAGCCATCCAGCCACCACCGAGATGAATGTCGGTAAGCTGGACAATTTTAACATCGCGGTCAGAAATAATTGTGTAAAAGCCATCTGAATCTTTTTCAACAGGTAATCTGTCTTCTAAAACAATAGGCTCAAGTTTTTTGATATACTCAATGGTGTTCTTAATATACACTTTGTTTGCAATTGTTCCAGCAATTCCAATGACAACAAAAATTAATAAAAATATACCAAGAACTTTCATAACTTTTTTGCCACTACCTTTTTTCTTTTTCATTCTTGTACTCCTTTTAGTCAGCTTTTCTCTTTACGAGGATATTGTTATTGTAAAACTGGCTTCGTTCTGAAAGTTCAGAGTTAACAACTCCAATGCCATCTCTTTCGATAATTGTTTTTTCGCCGGAGAACATATTTGTACCAATTCCAAGGCGATTACCTTCAATCTCTACTCCAAGACTTGCAACTATTGATGGGAACATATCAAAAGGACCCCAATCTCTGTTTATAGTGTAGCTTTCCGGTATATCAGAAACAGTCTTTGCAGGATTAAGGAAAAGGTTATACATAGTGCGTTTGTATCCCGTAACATTTTCAAAGAATGAGTTTGCCATACTCAGGTGGTCGCCGATAATAACAATGGTTGTATTTTCGTAGAAAGGCTGTTGTTGAATCCAACGAACAAATTTAACAGCCTCTTTCTGACTATAATGAATAGCATTTGCATATTGTGTGTCAAATTTCTTTTCTGCATTTGCACTGAGATAGCCTTCAGGAGCATGGGTGTCAGCAGTTTCCATAACAAAGTGGAAAGGTTTGCCCGTATCTGCAAGTCTTGTCAATTCAGTTTTTGCAAATTCATAAAGTTTGTCGTCTTCATATCCCCACCAAACATTGTAGTGTTCAGGGAGCCAACCTTTTTCAATAACACCCTTGTGGTCAAGAATCTGAAAATCGCCGTGGGACTCAAAGAAGAAATTAAGTCCGCCAAAAGCAGCGTCAGCACCAAACATCAATGACTGTTCATAACCTTGTTCTGCAAGAATGTCACCAAGGGCAGTAGCACCGGGCAGGAAATTGCCGGGTTGTCCGTATGAGTTACCGTCAACAGGCACTTTCATAGGAAGACCTGTGCTCATATTAACCATAGCAGCAACTGACCAGCCTGAACCTGATGTTGGAACAGGACCACCAAAGCCTGTGTCTGTGTGTGAAAAACTAATACCTTCTTTTGTGAGTTCTGCAAGTTCAGGCATAAGATTTTCGTCAAAGTACCCACCGAATTCCTTTGAGAAGAATGTGTTTTCCATCGACTCAAGGTAGATATGAATAAGATTTCTCTTTTTCTCAGGGAAAGTAAGCTTTGTTTTAGTAGGGTCTGCATAATTATCTTCAATATATGATGAATCAGTTAAGTACGCATCATAAAGAGTCATAAGTTGGAATCTGTTGATACCAAAAGCACATCCGCCAATAAGCATTACCAATGCAAGGATAACAGCGATTATTCTTACTGCGATTGAAGGAAGAAAAGTAACATATTTTTCATTCTTTTCATATGTGAACTTGTAGTTAGGAAAAACAACAATACAGAATAAAACAGTAAACAATAAAGTTGTGAGTACAGGACCTTCAAAAAGTGAGATGTAAACACCCATGTCCGTACCCTCAGTAGGGGAGTTAAGGTTAATAAGAATCTGGTCAGCGGCAAGGTCACCAAAAGCCTCTTTACCCCAGATTGTGCCCGTATATGCAGCAAGTCCGAGTGCAAAGAAAATAGTAGAAACAATTTTAACAGCAAGAGCGCCTTTATTGTTTTTAGGTGCACTGTATTCAATTTTTAAAACCCTCTTTGTGAAACCGATAATACACCAAAAAACAACGCCAACAGCCAAAGCCAAACCTGCATATTTCCATACAAAAGATGGTCTGTGAGATTCAGGCATAAAAATATTGCTTACATTCAAAAAGTTTTTCATTAAGAAAAAAGATGTTAAATTAATTGTAAGCACATCTCGTAATACTATGCGGATGCAAGTGCCTGTTCGTTTGTTATCTGCAAACAGAAAGATATCTGCAAAGCTGATTAACAATCCAATAGCAATAGCTAAAAACCAATACATTTCCATATCCCCTTTATAATTGATATATTTAAATTTTATCACACTAAATGTGTTTTTTCAACAAAGTGTTCAAAAAAGTGACACAAGCCACATAATCACAAACCAGATTGGCGGAATAATAAGTGCAGGTAGCATATTAAGTGTTTTAAGATTTTTAATCTCAAGGATTGCAAGACCTGATGATGCAATCAAGAACCCACCAACAACACTTATTTCGCACATAAGGTCAGGGCTCATAAACTCACCCAAAAATGTTGCAAGTAAGTAAATTGAACCTTGCCAACAGAAAAGCACAGGTGCAGCTAGGGCAATTCCAATGCCGTATGTAGAAGCAAGTACCATACTTGTTACAAAATCAAGAGTAGCATTTGTAAAAAGGTAAGTGTGGTCGTTATTAAGTGCCGAATTAATGGGGCCAAGAATTGACAAACTGCCAATGCAGAAAAGCAGAATTGCAGTTGACAGACCTTTTCCTAACTCACTTTTACCTTTCTTTTCTGTCAAAGCGTTAAACCGCTTGTCCAAATCAATCATATTTCCAAAAAGTGAGCCCACAGCAAGACTTACAATAAAAAGCACGGGGTATTTACTGTTAGGCATGTTCTGCACAACAGAATTTATGCCGATACCTGCTGCCGCAAGTCCCATAGCATTCATAAGACACTTTGTATATTTTTCTTTTATTCCTTTTTTCAACAAACTGCCAATTATACTGCCTGTGAGTATCGTTGCAGTATTAACTATTGTTCCTATCATTGTCTGTCAACCCTCGTTCTTTCCACAGCCTCAAAAATCTCTTTCAATGTGTCAAGAGAATTCTGATTTGGAAGTTTCTTTACATTAATACTTTTTTTACCACTTCCGGTAACACCAACACGCCCGCGAAGTATTGAAGAAATATCAAGCACCAGGGATGCGTTTATTTCCTCACAATACAAAGCGATAGTTTCGCCTCGTTGACCTATTTCATATATTCCAAGGCTTGATGCCGTGTTTCTGCAAAGGGAAACTTCAATAAGTCCCTCAACAGATGGTGGGACATCACCAAAACGGTCACGCAATTCATCACGGACATCCTCAGCATCCTCAAATGTGCGTATATCTGCAATTCTACGATAAACAGTTAGTCTTTGAGAAAGTGCAGAAATATATTTGTCAGGAATGTGGGCATTGATTTGAAGGTCAATAAGACATTCTTTTTGCTTTGGCTTTTCACCTTTTTCCTGGCTTATGGCTTCACTTAAAAGTTTCATATACATATCATAACCAACCGCAGCAAGGTGACCGTGTTGTTGTGCACCTAAAAGATTACCTGCTCCTCGGATTTCAAGGTCACGCATAGCAATTTTAAAACCGGAGCCGAATTCTGTATATTCACGGATTGCTTGTAATCGTTTGTATGCCACTTCCGATAAGTTTTTATCTCTCTTGTAGGTAAGATATGCACTTGCCCTACGTGCACTTCTACCCACACGGCCACGCAATTGGTGCAATTGTGCGAGTCCAAGCTTGTCTGCGTCTTCAATAATCAATGTATTGGCATTTGGTACATCAACACCTGTTTCAATAATTGTTGTGCATACAAGGATGTCAATTTCGCCATTCATAAGGTCACGCCATATTTCACTTAATTCTTCCTCGTTCATTTTACCATGAGCAGTTTTAATTCTTGCCTCAGGTAGGTATTCCTGAATAGCAACTGCTACACCATCAATGGTTTCAACACGATTATGAAGAAAGTAAACCTGACCGCCACGTCGAAGTTCTTTTTCCATAGCCTCGCAAAGCAAAGGCATATTATGTTCAACAACATAGGTCTGAACAGGAAAACGGTCGGACGGCGCTTCCTCTATAACTGACATATCACGAATTCCCGACATTGCCATGTTAAGTGTTCTTGGAATAGGCGTAGCAGAAAGGGTAAGCACATCAACACCGGGGAACATCTCTTTTAACTTTTCTTTTTGTGCAACACCAAAGCGCTGCTCTTCGTCTACAATTAAAAGACCTAAATCCTTAAATTTTACATTCTTTGAAATAAGGGAGTGTGTTCCAACAACAATGTCGATAAATCCTGCGTTTATGCTCTTGATGATTTTTGCTCTTTGAGTAGGTGTGCGGAATCTGGAAAGCATTTCTGCTTCAATGGGAAAGCCCTCAAATCGTTTTAAAATTGTCTGATAATGCTGTAATGCAAGAATTGTGGTTGGTACAAGAATTGCACATTGTTTTCCGTCTGCAATACATTTGAAAACAGCACGAAGTGCAACCTCGGTCTTACCAAAACCAACATCACCGCAAAGAAGTCTGTCCATAGGATATGGCTTTTCCATATCATTTTTGATTTCATCAATACTGCGGAGTTGGTCGCCTGTTTCTTCAAACGGGAATCTGCGTTCAAAGTCCATTTGCATATCAATATCAGGTGAGAATGCGTAACCCTCACTGTGGAGCCTCTGTGAATAAAGTTTAATGAGTTGGTCTGCCATATCTTTTACAGCAGTACGGACTTTATTTCTTGTCTTTTCCCAATCACTACCACCAAGACGATTAAGTTTTAGTGCTTTTCCGTCATCTTCGTGGGGACCAATATATTTTGATACCAAATCAAGTTGAGTAACAGGTACATAAAGTACATCACTTTTGGCGTACTTGATTTTAATGTAGTCTTTTATGATTTTATTGGCTTCAAGTTGGGTAACGCCGTCAAAAATACCAATACCATGAACAGCATGGACAATATAATCACCTTTTTTCAACTCGTCGAGTGAGTGAATGGTATCTCTTGCTTTAAATCCGGTATTTCTTCTTTTTGTTTTTGACTGATAAACTTTTGAATATGTTATTACATACAGTTTTTCTCTTGGATATGAAAAACCTGAGGTTAAAGACCCGGCAAGTACACAGACAGCACCTTTTGGGAATTGTGCAGGAATAACTGGGAAATAAACTGATGTATAATCTTCGTCATTAAGTGCTTCAGCAAGATTCTTTGCACTTTTTTCAGTACCGGCAAAGATTGCAACTGTACTGTCCTTTGATACGATGTGTTGGAGGTCTTCAAGGAGTACATCAAGTTTTCCGTTCCATATGGGAAGAGTATTTCCATTAAAGGTAGTCAGACTTTTAACAGGTGTATCAAAACTTCCGCGGGCAAAATTATCAAAATAAGTTGCACCCAATTCCTGATATTTTTCAACCAATTCGTTAAAAGTAAGGCTGAATTTATCTAGCCCCTTACAAAGTGTTCCGTCCTCAACACAAGCCTTGATGTCCTCATATAAAAGTTTTTGTGATGCAGTCACTTTCTCCTTAATTCCTGCTGTTTCAAATGCAAAGAAGAGATAGTCCTTTGCATAGTCAAAAAGTGTAGCAGGGGAGTAGATTAAAGGCAGATATTTGTCAGCAGAGCCAACTGATAAACCATTTTTAAGTCTATCAATATCATTGTAAAGTTTTTCACGGATAATTTCAGTTTTCTTGCCACGGATTGATGCGGAAAGTTTTTCTATCTGCTCAATTAATTCTTGTGTATTATCAATGACGATTTCCTTTGACGGAGCAATTAAAATCTCGTCAATATTCACTGTTCTTCTCTGTGACACAATGTCAAAACGACACATTGTATCAACTGTGTCACCCCAAAGTTCAATTCTTACAGGCTCTTCATCGTCAGGTGAGAAGAAGTCAACAATACCACCACGGACAGAAAATTGCCCAACACCTTCAACTGCGTCAACTCTTGTGTAGCCTGCACAGTTTAGGGATACAACAATGTTTTCAAGAGTGGTTTCTTCGTTTTTCTTCAGAAGAACTGATTTTTGTCTTAAAATTTCAGGTGGGATAGTGTATGAAAGAGCGCCTTCTGCACTTGCTACAACCACATCGCAACGATTATCAAGCATACGGCGTAAAACCTTGATTCTTTTTTGTTCATATTCGTAACTCTGCGAGTCTGTTGAGTAAAAGGAAAAACTACGGGCAGGGTAGTGGAGGGCGGAAACTCCAAAGGATGTTAAATCCTCGCAAAGTCGCACAGCAGTAGCATCGTCGGGCACGACAACAAGGGCCTTTTTTTCAAGACCCCCCACTAATGCAGAAACGATATGTGCTTTCATTACAGGAATTAACCCTAAAACACCCTGTGGCAGAAAACCTTTTTTTATACTGTTTTCAACGCCCTCATATTCTGCTGAATTTTTAATTGAATGTGTAAATGCTGACATAATTAATTACCTCTGTAATTAACTGTTGTATAAGTTCATAGCCTTTTCAGTCTGATTATCAAGCATTAGCTCAAGAGCTTTACAAGCATTTTCAAGTGCAGGCTCAAGTGCCTTTAACTCATCTTTTTTAAACTCCGAAATCACCCAATCAATAAGGTCATAGTCAGGATGTGGTTTTTTACCACAACCCAACTTGATTCTTGGAAACTGGTCGCTATTTAGGTGATAGATTAAACTTTTAATTCCGTTGTGACCACCATCTGTGCCTTTTCTTCTGATACGGAGTTTGCCCACATCAAGGGATATATCATCATAAATTACAATAACTCTTTCAGCAGGGATTTTATAGAAGTTTGCACACTCTCTTATTGCCTCACCACTGTTATTCATAAAGGTCTGCGGTTTCATAACAATACAGCGGTGACCGTTTATTTTAGTGTCACAGATAAGTGATTTGAATTTAAGTCTGTCAATTCTGAAATTAAGTTTTTGTGAAAGCATATCCAAGCACAAAAACCCCGAATTATGTCGTGTATAGGTGTATTTATTTCCCGGATTACCAAGCCCTACCACGATGAATTCAGGTGTGCCTACAGATACATCTGTTGTCTTTTTGAATCTGTTGAACATATTTGAGTTTTCCTTTGGAATTATATAGTTTTATTTCTTAAATCTATCTTTGTTGATTATTCGCCAATCAATAATGTTAACCTGTCTTGCTCTTGCAATACCAAGTGAATCAGCAGGTACTTCTTCAGTAATTGTTGAACCTGCTGCTGTGTAAGCACCATCGCAAACTTTAACAGGTGCAACAAGGTTTGTGTTGCAACCGATAAAGCAATCATCACCAATAACAGTACGGTGCTTATTTTTACCGTCATAATTAACAGTAACAGTGCCACAACCAAAGTTTACTCGTTTACCAACATCGGAGTCACCAACATAGGTAAGGTGGGAAACCTTTGTGCCCTCATCAATATTTGAGTTTTTAACTTCAACAAAGTTACCTAAATGAACCTTGTTGCCGATTACTGAATTAGGTCTTATATGAACAAAAGGACCAATATCAGCCGAGTCCAGAACTTTTGACTGATAACATTGAACAGAATTGAGTTTAACCTCATTGCCAATAACACTTTCCTTAATAAGTGTGTTTGGCCCAATAATGCAGTTTTCACCGATTACAACACCCGAAAAAAGCATTGTGTTGGGCATAATAACTGTACCCTTGCCGATAGTAACACCGTCTTCAATAACAACGCTCTGGTGGTAAGGAATTTCAACACCGTTTGCCTCATGCATTTCAATATTCTTCTGGTTCTGAATGTCTTTTTCTGTCATAAGGATACCTCTTTTTATTTTATCAATTAATTCTATCATAAAAATATATAGTTTTCAACTGTAAAATAAGACTGTTTTTACCATAAAAACCTTGAAAAATCAAGGGCTAAATGCTATAATGATAATTTAGAAAACTATGTAATTTTTTTGACGAAAGGGGAGAAGACTAATGAGCCGAAAAAAGTGGTTAACTGCTCATATTGATAAAGAATTGGCAGCTCAGGTTGCTGAAAGTCATAGTCTTGACCCCTTTACTGCATTAATCCTTGTTTCCCGCGGAATTACCGAATATGAAGATATTGAGGAATTCTTTGATAGCGATTTTTCTTTTTGTGACCCTTATCTTATTACGGATATGGAAAAGGCAGTAGAAAGAATAGAAAAAGCCATTGAAAATTTTGAAAAGATTTGTGTTTTTGGTGACTATGATGCTGATGGTGTTACTGCTACGGCATTGATGTATTCCTATCTTTCTTCCCGTGGTGCCGATGTAATGTACTATATTCCTGACAGGGTCAGCGAAGGCTACGGAATGAATTGTGGTGCAATTGATAAACTCAACGAACAAGGAGTAAAACTTATCATCACAGTTGATAACGGGATTTCAGCAATTGAAGAAATTGCTTATGCTAAAACTCTTGGTATAGAAACTGTTGTAACAGACCATCATCAGGTTGGAAATGCTCTGCCCGATGCAGTTGCGGTTGTTGACCCTCATAGACCTGATTGCAATCTCAATTTCAAGGATTGGGCGGGTGTAGGTGTTGCTTTTAAGGTTGTTTGCGGACTTGAAAAAGGCGACTATTCCGAGATTTTAAGTAATTATGCTGATATGATTGCTGTTGGTACTGTTGCCGATGTGGTTGACTTAAAGGATGAAAACCGTGCAATTGTAAAATATGGTATCGCTAAAATCAATACTTGTCCCTGTAACGGAATTAATGCACTCCGTCAAGTGGCAGGAGTCAGCGAAAGAGCCTTGAATGCAGTTGGTGTCACTTATTCATTAGCACCCCGTATAAATGCAGCGGGAAGAATTGAATCTGCCGAAACTGCACTTAAACTTTTAATAAGCGATAGTCTTGCATCAGCCCTTGATATTGCTTTTCAGGTTGACGAGTGTAATCGTCAGCGTCACGAGTTTGAAAACGAAATTATGGAGGCAGCAGTTGCTCATATTGAAAGTAACAGTCAACTTAAATATTCAAAAGTGATTGTTGTGTGTGGTGAAGGTTGGCATCACGGAGTAGTGGGAATTGTTGCCGCAAAGCTTGTTGAAAAATACGGAAAACCTGCTATTGTAATCACTTTTGATGGGGATGAAGGCACAGGCTCTGCTCGTAGTATTGACGGCTTTTCAGTTTACGATGCAATTAAATACTGTGACGATTTACTTACCCATTTTGGCGGTCACACTATGGCTGCAGGTCTTGGCATTAAAAAAGAGAACATTAACGAATTTTTCTTAAAAATAAATGAATATGCAAACAGTATAAATGATGTCACACCAACTTTGATGCTTGATTGCAAATTGAACCCTGCATATATTGACGCTTCATTGGTTGAATCCCTTGAAATGCTTGAGCCATTTGGTGCAGGTAATGCTCAACCCTTATTCGGAATTTTTGGAGTAACAATAGATAATATTAAACCCGTTGGCGAGGGAAAACATTTAAGACTCACATTTTCAAAGGGGAATACACAGTTTGTTGCTATGAAATTCTCCACAACATTAAATGATTTTCCATTTGTAGAAAAAGATGTTGTTGACCTTGCTGTAAGAATTGATAAAAACGAATTCAGAGGTGAAATTAAGGCCTCTGTTCAAATCAGGGATATGCGTTTTTCAGGTGTTGATGAAGATAATCTTTTTAAATCTCATTCTCTTTATGAAAAATACAGACGAGGTGACAATTTAACACCACACGAGGCAAGATTTTTAACACCTGCAAGAGAATTCTTGTTGGGAGTTTATGGTTTATTAAAACAGTATAAAGTATGGAACTTTGATATTGAAACTTTAACTTACAGAGCAAAATGCCCTATTGAGAGATATTGCACAATGTTAGTATCCATTGATGTGCTTTGCGAATTAGGACTTATAAAAAAAGAAAATGGACAGATTGTTTTTGATGGTGATGGCAAAAAAACTGATTTAAACCAATCAAAAATCCTTAATAACCTGAATAGACTACAAGGGGGTGAACAGTAATGGTAGATGTTAATGTAAATGTTAATGAGCTTTATGGCAAATTGCGAGATAAAATAAAGGCAATTCATAGTGAAGAGGATATAAGACTCGTTGATAAGGCATTTAATACTGCAAACGAATACCACGGTGACCAAAAAAGAAAATCAGGCGAACCATATATTATTCATCCCATTGCTGTTTGCGGTATTCTTGTAGACCTGGGTATGGATTGTCAGTCCCTTGTAGCAGCACTTTTGCACGATGTTGTTGAAGATACAGAATATACTATTGAACAGTTGACAGCAGATTTTGGCGAGGAAGTAGCAGTATTAGTTGATGGTGTTACAAAACTCGGTAAAGTTCAGCTCAATTCAAGTGAAGCAAAGGAAGAACAGCAGGCAGAGAATATCCGTAAAATGCTTCTTGCTATGTCAAAGGATATCCGTGTTATTATCGTAAAACTTGCGGACCGTCTTCATAATATGCGAACACTTGAGTTTATGAATCCCCAGAAGCAAAGGGACAAAGCACTTGAAACTCTTGAGATTTTTGCACCGATTTCCCATCGACTGGGTATTCGTTCCGTAAAGGAAGAACTTGAGGACAGAGCAATCCGTTTTCTTGACCCTGTGGCATATGACGGAATTGAAGAGAATTTAAAAAAATCAAGTTCATCAGGAAACGATTTCCTTGAAAGTATTAAAGAGAAAATTTCCGACAGAGTAAAACAGACTGTTCCCGATGCCCAAATCAGCGGACGAATAAAATCTGTTCACGGAATTTACCGTAAAATGTATATGCAGGGCAAACAGTTTGATGAAATTTATGATATTTACGCTGTTCGTATTATCGTTGACAGTGTTATTGACTGTTATAACTGTTTGGGTATAATACACGATATGTATAATCCTTTGCCAAATCGTTTTAAGGATTATATTTCAACACCAAAACCCAATATGTATCAGTCACTTCATACAACTGTGATTGGTAAAGAGGGAACACCTTTTGAAGTGCAAATTAGAACATGGGAAATGCATCGTACTGCAGAATTCGGTATCGCAGCCCATTGGAAATATAAACTTGGTGTCACAGGTGGAAAAGAGAGCTTTGACCAGCGCCTTCAATGGATTCGCGAAATGCTTGAAGCACAGCAGGAGTCAGGGGATGCAAGAGAAATTGTTTCCTCAATTAAAACTGACCTTATTACGGATGAGGTGTTTGTATATACACCAAAGGGCGATGTAATCAATGTGCCACAGGGCTCAACTGTTATTGACTTTGCCTACGCAATCCATTCTGCAGTTGGTAACAAAATGACAGGTGCCAAGGTTGACGGAAGAATTGTACCTATTGATTATGAAATTTCAACAGGTGAAATTGTTGAAATTCTTACTTCATCACAGCAGGGCAAAGGACCGAGCAGGGACTGGCTTAATATTGTTAAAACAAGTCAGGCAAAGAGTAAAATTCGTTCTTGGTTCAAAAAGGAAAAACGCGAAGAAAACATCATAGAAGGTAAGGAAGAAATAGAAAGAGAGTTCAGAAGAAACTATATCCGTCTTTCTGATGAGGATTATCAGAAATTTATTAAAAAACTTGCTGAACGACAGAGAATGGAAAATATTGACGATTTCTACGCTGCAATTGGCTATGGTGGACTCTCAATCATTCGTTTAATGCCCTATATTAAAGAGGAATATCAAAAGAATTACGATAAGAGCAGAAATGAAATCAAGGTTATTCCCATCAAGGATAATTCTAAAAAGAATAAAGATGGAGTTACAGTTGAGGGTATTGACAATTGCCTTATTAAATTCGCACAGTGTTGCAATCCTCTTCCGGGAGATAACATTATCGGGTTTATTACCCGTGGTCACGGCGTGTCAATCCATAAGAGGGATTGTACCAATGTTCCGAAGGATATTTCAAACTGTGCAGAGCCTGCTCGTTGGGTAAATGCGTATTGGAATCAGAATGTTAAAGAGGATTACAAGGCAACTCTTCAACTTACATGTCTTTCCCGTGTGGGACTTATGGCTGATGTTGCTATGCAAGTAGCCAATATGCGAGTTAATATTACAAGTATCAGTACTCACGATATGAAGGACGGCAGAGCTATTGTTGAACTTACTGTCAATGTCAGCGGTATTGACCATTTGAAGAACCTGATTTCCCGTATAGAAAAAGTTGACGGGGTATTATCAGTTGAAAGATAAGGAATAATTTATGAAAGCAGTAATTCAAAGAGTATCAAAGGCAAGCGTAACCGTGGATGGTAAGCTTGTTTCAAAAATTGACAAAGGCTATCTGATTTTATTAGGTGTAATGGATGATGATACAGAATATGATGCAGAAATCCTTGCTAAAAAGACATCAGCTCTTCGCGTTTTCGAGGACCAAGAGGGTAAAATGAACCTCGATATTCAAAATGTGGATGGAGAGATTTTAGCAGTTTCCCAATTCACACTCTGTGCAGATTTGAAAAAAGGTAACAGACCATCCTTTGGTCACTCTGCACATCCTGACAGGGCAAATGAGTTGTACGAATACTTCTGCGACAAACTCATAGAAAATGGCGTTAAAAATGTAGAAAAAGGTGTTTTCGGGGCGGATATGAAGGTTGAGCTTTTAAATGACGGACCCGTGACAATCCTTTATGATTCAGAAATCTGGAGAAAAAATAGATAAGGAAGTAAAAAGATATGATTACAGTAGAAAAGCATTTGGCAGTAATGAATAATGGCTTTACAATCAATAATTATATTGTTACTGATAAAGACACAGGCGCTACTGCCGTTATTGACCCCTCTTTACCTGAAGAGAATCTTATTGAAAAACTTAACGGAAAAGATGTTCAGTATGTTCTTTTGACCCACGGACATTTTGACCATATCTGTGGTGCAAAACTTGTTAAGGAAAAAACAGGTGCAAAGGTTGTAATTCATAAAGATGATGACGAAATGCTGCATGATACCGACAAAAATGAATTCAGTATAAACTGTATGGGATATGAGTTTCCTGAGGTTGACGCAGATATTTTAATAGAAGACGGCGCGGAAATTATGCTTGGTAACACTAAAATAACCGTTATGCATACACCGGGACATTCAAAGGGTGGCGTTTGTTATCTCTTTGTTGAAGATAAAGTAATGTTCTCCGGTGATACACTTTTTAAGTTGTGCGCAGGACGAGCAGACCTTTATGGTGGAAATGGTCGTCAGGAGCTTCGTTCACTTGCAAAAATTGGTGAATTAGAGGGTAATTATAAAGTGTATCCGGGTCATGAGGATGATACAACCCTCGACTTTGAACGCGAAAATAATCGATATATCAGAACAAGATTCAGAAAACAATAATGAAACTACTTGTAATCAATCACAAATTCCATTATGAGATGGAAAAGTTAGTCAGAATCTTTATGCCGGACGAGAAAATTCAGGTAGTATATGAAGATTGTAGTGACTATAATTTGCTTACATCTGTAAGTGAGGAAATCAAGGTTACAATTAACTTTGAAAACTTTAATAAAACACTTACAGCCCCTTTGTGCGACGATAATGAAATGCAAATGGGTAGAATGGTGTATTCACTTTTTGGTGAATATACAGGATTTTACCCTAAATGGGGTGTCCTTACAGGGGTAAGACCATCTAAATTGCTTATTAACACAGAAAAGGTAATGGGCAGAGTAAAAACGGAGGAATATTTTAAAAATGACTTGCTTGTAAGTGATGAAAAATTTAATCTTGCAAGAATTGTTGCCGATTGTGAAGAAAAGATTATTGCAACTTCAAAACCACAGTCAATGAGCTTGTATATTTCAATTCCTTTCTGTCCGTCAAGGTGCAGTTATTGCTCTTTTGTTTCCCATTCTGTAGAAAACGAAAAAGCAAGAAATCTTCTTCCCGAATATGTTTCTCTTTTAGAAAAAGAAATTGCCGAAACAGGGGAGATAGCACAAAAAATTGGTGTAAACCTTGAAAGTGTGTATATTGGTGGTGGCACACCTACCACCCTTTCTGCCAACCAATTAAAGACAGTAATTGATGGTGTAAAAAACAATTTTGACTTGTCAACTTGTCGTGAATTCACTGTTGAGGCAGGTCGACCCGACACAATAACCGAGGAAAAACTACTTGTCCTTAAAGATAGTCCCGTTGACAGAATAAGCATAAATCCACAGACTTTTAATGATTCAGTCCTTAGTGCCGTTGGCAGACGCCATAGTGCAGAAGATACAGTCAGAATTTTTAACCTTGCAAGGGAGATAGGCTTTGATAATATAAATATGGACTTAATTGCAGGACTTCCAACGGACACTTTTGAAGGCTTTAAACATTCCCTTGACACCGCAATAAGCCTTGACCCTGAAAATATTACTGTTCATACTCTTGCAGTAAAAAGAGCATCAGGAATTGGTCAGAATTCTCCCAAAATTGCTGTTGAAAATGCAACTTTGGCATCCCTTATGCTTGATTACGCCTACGATAAATTAAGTGGGAAATATCATCCATACTATATGTATCGTCAGTCAAAATCCGCAGGTAGCCTTGAAAATGTGGGATGGGCAAAAGAAAACACAGAATGTATCTATAATATTTTTATGATGGAAGAGTGTCACACTATTTTATCCTGCGGTGGTGGAGCAGTTACAAAACTCAAAGCACCAAATGGGGATGAAATTGAGCGAATTTTCAATTTCAAATATCCCTTTGAATATATTTCGGGATATGAGGAATTAAGAAACAGAAAGAAGAGAATAACAGAGTTTTATGATACATATTCATTATAGATGTGAGGTATTTAAAAATGGATAATGTAATTAATAAACTTGAATATATCAATGAAAGAGCTCTTGATAATACACAGGATTTTATAAATGAGTGTGAAGAGAGATATAAAAAAATCATTGAAGAAATCGTAAAAAGGATTACTTCGGAAGAGGGCAGAGAAATTGTTATGCTTGCAGGACCATCATCAGCAGGCAAAACAACTACTGCAAGAAATATTAAGGAAAAACTTTTACAAAATAATGTAAAAACTTATGTTTTAAGTCTTGATGATTTTTATCTTAACAGAGAGGATATACCATATCTTTCTGATGGTACTCAAGACTATGAAACTGTTTATGCCCTTGACTTAGAGCGTCTTGAAAAAGACCTTAATGCATTACTTCGTGGTGAAAAAGTCAGAACACCTGTTTTTGATTTTACCACTGGCAAGAGAAGTGAAACTGAATTCAATGACATAATGCTTGGTAATGAAGATGTTGTTATTATTGAGGGACTTCACGCACTCAACCCGGTAATTACAGAAAAAATCAAGGGTAAGCTTTTGAAAATCTATATAAATGTTTCCACAAGAGTTTATGATGGAGAAAATATTGTTTTAAATAAAAGAGCATTCCGCTTTATCCGCCGTATGGTCCGTGATTATAAATTCCGCGACAGCACAGTTGAAAACACTTGTAAACTGTGGAAAAATGTTACCAAGGGAGAGGATGAATACCTATTTCCTTATCGTGACAATGCAGATATTAAAGCAGATACAGTTCATCTATACGAGCCTTGCGTTATGAAGCATCAGGCATTAAGAATGATTAATGAAAGTGAAGTTTCAGAAGAGTATAGAGAAAGTATTCAAAATATTGTGAATGCATTAGAAAAATTTAACGATATACCGGAGAATATGGTCCCTCAGGATTCTTTGCTTCGTGAATTTTTGGGTGAATAAAACTTAAATACAAGGGTGTGAAATAATGGCAGAAAAAACAAGGAAAAATCAAAGTTTACTTAATGGTGCACTAATATTGAGCCTTGCAACACTTATCATTAAGGTTATTGGTGTTATTTATAAAATTCCTCTTTCCAATATGATTGGAACAATCGGCAGAGGGTATTTTGATTCAGCATATAACCTCTATGTACCGATTTATACTGTTTCAATGGCAGGGCTTCCTGTTGCTATTTCCAATATGGTTTCAAAAGCAATGGCAACTGGCAAATACCGTGATGTTAAAATTATAAGAAAAGTTGCTCAAAGACTTTTCCTTATTGTAGGAATTATAGGTACTTTGGCAATGTTTATTCTTGCGTATCCTTATGCCCTTTCAGCAAAAAATATGGATGTACTTCCTGCAGTTTTTGTAATTACACCTTCAATTTTCTTTTGCTGTTTAATGTCAAGTTATCGTGGATACTACAACGGACTTTCCAATATGACCCCAACAGCAATTTCTCAGATTTTTGAAGCGACGGGAAAACTGGTTTTCGGTCTGGTTTGTGCAAAATGGGTAATCAGTTATGGCTATTCACGATTTGAACAAGGCTTAACAGTTTTTGGAAGAACAGTAACAAACGAAACAGAGGCGTTAAGTGCCATTTACCCATATGCTGCCGCAGGTGCTGCTGCAGGTGTTACAATTGGAACAGTCATCGGCTTGATTTATCTTGTAATTCTTCACAAGGTAAAAGGTGACAATATTACTAAAACAGAGTTGGCGAATGCACCAAAACCTGAACAAGCAGGTTCAATTGCAAAGAAAATTATAAATTTTGCAATTCCCGTAGCATTAAGTTCTCTTGTTTTCAGTATTACAAATCTTATTGATTCAATCACAATCCAGAACAGACTTGAATATGTGATTGGAAGTAATCTTGATTTTATAAGAAACCTTTATGTAACAGAGCTTACAGGCATTTTAGATGCGGATATTAAGAATTTTCTTTACGGCGCATATTCCCTTTCACTTGATTTCAGAAACCTTATTCCATCTCTTACAATGACATTGGGCATAAGTGCAATTCCAACTCTGTCAGCAGCATGGGCTGTGAAAAATAAAGCAAAAATCAAAGTGTCAATTGAATCCGTACTTCGAGTAACAATGCTTGTTGCTATGCCTTGCGGAATAGGAATGGGTGTGCTTGCACAACCAATTCTTGCAATGTTTTACGGCAAGGGCGAATCTGCAAGTGGTATTTCAATTGCTGCACCCGTCCTTACTGCTTATGGTTTTACAATTTTCCTTATGGCACTTTCACAACCAATGACAAATATGCTCCAAGCCCTTGATAAAACAAAAGTGCCACTCATTTCATTGTCCTTGGGTGCGGTTGTAAAGCTTGTATCAAACTTCATTTTTGTATCAATTCCTAGTCTTAATGTTAATGGTGCAGTAATTGGTACAATCCTTTGCTATGTCATTATTGTTGCAGTTAATATGTTTGCACTTATAAAAACTACAAGAATAAGAATTAATTTCATTTCAGTTTTTGCAAAACCGATTTTATGCGGTATTCTTTGCGGTATAGCAGCATACACCTCATTTGGTCTTTGCAACAGATTTATTCCGGAATTCGGTCTTAAAAACATTATGTCATTGGGTATTGCAATTGGTTTTGGTGGACTTATTTATGTAATTTCAATGCTTTTCATCAAAGGAATATCAAAAGATGATGTTGTTATGCTTCCAAAGGGAGAAAAAATTGCAAAAATACTTGCAAAATATGGATTTATAGAGTAAAATAGACAAAGGTGATATGAGTGATTGAAAATTTTAAGTTTAAAGACCACTACAATATTAGTGATTTAATTGATATTGTCGAAATTCTCCGTTCACCCGGTGGTTGCCCTTGGGATAGGGAACAGGACCACAAATCAATTCGTCGCGATTTTCTTGAAGAAACCTATGAGGTTATTGAGGCAATCAATAAAGACGATAAGGACTTGCTTCTAGAAGAACTTGGCGATGTGCTTTTGCAAGTTGTTTTTCATACTCAGATTGAGCGTGAAAAAGGCACATTTGAACTTTCAGATGTTGCTGACGGAATCTGTAAAAAGATGATTGAGCGTCATCCCCATGTTTTTGGCGATGTTAATGCTGAAACAAGTGAGCAGGTTCTTGAAAATTGGGATGTTATTAAAAAGCGTACCAAACAGCAAAAAAACCAGACAGAGTCAATGCTTTCAATTCCCCGTGAATTTCCTGCACTTATGCGTGCTGATAAAGTTCAGAAAAAAGCTTCGAAAGTTGGCTTTGATTGGGATAATGCCGACGGTGCATTCGATAAAGTCAGTGAAGAACTCGATGAACTTAAAGAGGCATATTTAAAAGGCGATAGTGAAAATATCCACGAAGAATTAGGCGATTTGCTTTTCTCCGTTGTTAATGTTTCCCGATTTGTTAAGGTTGACAGTGAAGAAGCACTTACAAATTCAACGGACAAGTTTATTGACCGTTTTTCGAAGGTTGAAAAAATGGCAAATGAACAAGGATTGGATATGAGAAATACAGACTTGGCTACATTGGACAAGTTGTGGGATATAGCTAAAAAGGATTAAACTCCTTTTTATATAAAAAGAGAAAAATTTTTTGGAGGAATACAAAAATGAACAAAACAGAACTCGTAGCAGCAGTAGCAGCTAAAGCAGGCATTTCAAAGAAAGATGCAGATGCAGCAGTAGCAGCAGTTTTCGCATCAGTTACAGACGCACTTGCAAACGGTGACAAAGTTCAGCTTATCGGCTTTGGTACATTTGAAGTTCGTGAGCGTTCAGAAAAGACAGCTCGCAACCCAAGAACAGGCGAAACAATGACAGTTCCTGCAACAAAAGTTCCAGCTTTCAAAGCAGGTGCAGCTCTTAAAGCAGCAGTTAAATAATTAAACTTTTGCAAAAATCAGGGTCGCCAAAAGCGACCCTTGTTTTTTTATCAATAGTGATTAAAGGAAATATTATGAGATTAGACAAATTTTTAAAAGTATCAAGAATAATCAAACGCCGTACAGTTGCTAATGAGGTTTGTGATGCAGGTCATGTATCCGTTAGTGGCAGAGTGGTAAAAGCCTCTTACGATGTTAAGGAAGGCGATGTTTTGGAAATACAATTTGGTGAAAAGATTACTAAATACAAAGTTCTTACGGTAACAGAATATGCTACAAAGCAGACCGCAGGGGATATGTATGAGGTAATAAAATAACAAGCGAAAGGCATTAAGTCTTTCGCTTGTTTAATATGGTTTGATTTTAATGTTATAATTACTTTGTACCAGTTGAACCGAATCCACCTGCACCACGGTCTGTTTCGTCAAGACTATCAACTTCAACTAATTCAGGCAATTCAACAGGTTTTATTACCATTTGTGCAATTCTTTCAAAAGGCTCTATTGTGTATTCAGGGTCAGTTTGCTTTATAATTCCCACGCAAATCTCACCACGATAGTCGCTGTCAATAACACCAACTGAGTTGAGAAGACTTAACCCGTGCTTTATAGCAAGTCCACTTCTTGAATGAATAAAAGCAGCATAATGCGGGTCGTCAAGACCTATTGCAATTCCTGTTGGGATAACCGCTTTATCACCCTTTTTTAGTGTAATTGGTTCTGGAATGCAAGCATATAAATCAAAGCCTGCACTACCCACAGTCGCTCTTGTGGGCAATTTTGCATTTTCTCTTACCTTCTTAATCTTTAATTCTTTCATTATTCAACACCTCTGTATAAAAGTCCTCGGGTAAATTCGCCTGTGGACTTTTCTTCATTTTCATAAGCCGAAATTATTCTTTCAACATCATTTTTATCTTCAGTTGTGAAGTTAAAGAACATAATGTCACAGTCGGGAATTTCACCCATTCTGTCCGCCATATAAACAGGACGGGAGTTTAGAATTTCTGAATATCCCATACTACACCTTACAGGGAATTTAATTCCCATTCTGTCCGTAATAAAACTATCTCGGTTACACTCTGCACAAGTCTTACCATTTTTAATAGGACAATTTCTTGTAAGCATAAGTGGAATTCTACCATAAACAGTAAGTCCGATTGGCACACAGGACGAAATTTTACAGAATTTTTCAAGGGTACATTCATTTGAAACAATAACTTTATCTATTCCAAGTGATTTTGCAACATCCATTGAAAGTGAATTCATTATATTTAGTGACGGTGATGCAATTACTCTTTTCTTATGTTTTTTAGCAATAGCAACCGCATCAAGTGTGTGACAAAGACAGTAAGCCGCAGAAGATTTTTTAAGTAACCTGTCCACTTTTTCTTGATTTCCAAACATTCCGTGGGGCAACTCAATACCATAATCATTTGATTTTACGATATCGTCGTCTGTTTCCACTGGAACAAAAATCATATCTGCATTTATATTGCTTGGAATTTGTTCCACATTATCAAAACGACAATAGAATTCTCGATAATTATCAGATTTAATACTTGTGGGAATAGGGGCGGGGAATAAAACTCTCTCGTTTTTGCCTACTATTTTGTTTTCAAGCATTTCAAGAACAGTTCTTCTCATTGAATTAAGTGCAGATATAGGTAATGAGTAATCTACATTATCCAGAATTGCAACGCTTTCTGCATTGAATTGTGTACCACCACATTTTGAAATAGCATCTTTTATTCTTTCTTCAGAAATCGGACGATTTATAGGTGCTTCACAAGGCATTTCACTTTCAGTAGAAACATAAACTCCGTTACATTCTGCAATAAGTTTTGCTTTTTCACCGATTTTACCACTAAATGTGAATGTCACATTGTATCTTGATTGCTCTTTTTCATAAACAGATGCATATTTTGAAAGCAATTCTTTCGTAGCAGATTGAACATTCTCTTTTTCACGAAAACCGAACATTTCTCTGCCAAGTTGCTTTTTATAATATCCGTCAGTAAATCCGGAACGGGAAAACAAGTTGGATAAATCCTTTTTTACAAGTGAATTATATTCACCGTTAACGGATTTTTTGCAGGCAGTAACAACAGCACTTACATATTCAGGACGCTTCATTCTGCCCTCAATCTTAAATGAACAAACACCTAATTTTGCAAGTTCGGGGATATGTTCGATAAGTGATAAATCTTTAAGGCTTAAATCGTGTCCTGTGCCTTTTTGTACTTTAAAAGGTAAACGGCAAGGTTGAGCGCAAAGACCTCTGTTACCACTTCTGGAACCAAGTACAGCACTCATTAAGCATTGACCTGAAACACACATACATAAAGCACCGTGAATAAACACTTCAAGGTCAATAGGGGAAAGTTCGCAAAGATATTTGATTTCTTCAAAACTCAATTCTCTAGGCAAAACTGCACGAGAAAAGCCCATTTCTTTTAATATGTAAAGTCCCTCAAGAGTACCAACACTCATTTGAGTTGATGCGTGCATTTCTATATCGGGACAAACAGTTTTAATGACCTTTGCAAGTCCTAAATCCTGAACGATAATTGCATCTGCACCCAATGTGCATATTGTTTTTACAGACTCAACCGCATCTTCAGTTTCTGCATCCTTAATAAGGGTGTTAAGAGTAATATGCACCTTAACACCCCTTGAATGACAGTATTCTATTGCTTCTTTGATTTCTGACTCTGTTGAAAAATTCTGTGCATTTCTTCTGGCATTAAAGTTACCCATACCAAAATAAACTGCATCTGCACCTGAAAGCACAGCAGCCTTTAATGCTTCTGCATTTCCAACAGGAGCAAGTATTTCTATTTTATTCATTATTATTTGCCTTTGCAAAAAGATTTATCTGGTCGTTTTTAAATTTTGCCTCTGTCTTGATTCTTTCAAGTTCGCGTTTATAGTAATCTCTTTCGGATTTCGCTTTTGCAGAATCTTCAAGATACTCTTTTGCTTGAACCCTTAATGTTTCAAGTTCATCTTCATTTTTCTTGGCTTCATCAGCTTTTTCAAGGGCTACAAGCACAGCAGCCTGAGTCATTGAGATAAATGAGCCACCTTTTAAGATTTCTGCTAATCTCGCATCAATATCTTTTGCCAACTCCTCTGTATATTCAGGAGATTCATCGGTAGTAATATAATAATTTATTCCACGAATTTCAAGTTTTACTCTGTTATTCATTTTTAACACCCCGACACAATAATTATTGTTTATAATATTGTATCATATAATATTTCCCATTTCAAGATGCCTATTTATGCTTGAATAGTGAGTCAAAAAAATTGTTGTTATTGCTTCTCTTACATTCCTTGGGACAATCAAAATCCACAAGAATTGTATCGTCACCTATAACCTTGATGTCATTCCAACAGATTTTTATATCATCGCATTTCCCACCAAGACCAAAAGCCTTATTTCTGCCAAATACAACTATGGATACAATTGTACCACTACAAGTGTCAAATTCCACATCACAAACGGAACCTAAACGGCAACCATCACGAAGGTTAATAATTTCTTTTTCCCTCATATCAGTAATAAAACAATTCATAAAAACACCTCTATAAAGTCTATTTATAGGGGTTTTTATTTATTACGAATCTTTAATTTTCTTTATTGCACCTTTTTCAAGACGACTGACCTGTGCCTGACTAATCCCAACCTCGTTAGCAACCTCCATTTGAGTTTTACCCTGCATAAAACGAAGATTTAAAATCTGTTTTTCCCTATCACCTAAATTCTTGATGGCTTCCTTAATTGAAATCTCATTGAGCCAGTCCTCGTCACTTTCCGAGCTTCCAATCTGGTCCATAACATAAATCGTATCCCCACCGTCAGAATAAACCGGCTCATAGAGGGACACAGGCTCAACAATGGCTTCAAGAGCGAGAATAACATCAACAGGCTCTATTTCCATTTCCTTTGCGATTTCCTCAATGGTAGCATCCCTGCCCAAAGTGTTCTGAATTCTCTCTTTAATTTGCATAGCGTGATAAGCAGTGTCACGGAGTGAACGACTTACCCTTATCGTGTTGTAATCTCTTAAATACCGCCTTATTTCACCTATAATCATTGGAATGGTATATGTCAGGCGAAAATATAGTAATAATTATTTATTAAGGTATTGTTCAAGGTGAAAATGGATGCTGATTTCGGGGTCACCGTCAGTATGAGTAATCACAATTCGGTCAATGACTTCACGACATACTGTTCGTTTTTCTTCATCAGTCATGTGAGGCCAAGCGTCAGCAATGTTTTTAATTGTTGATTTTGTCTTTTCAATTTTTCGTTTGATGTTTCTTTTTTCTCGTTCACTTTTTACTTGTGAAACAAGTCGTTCAATTTCATCTGACAACCTGTCAATGGTTGCAGCATATGCTTTGCCTTTTGCACTATCTGTATCGGACATAGCATATTCCATTGTTGCTTTGTTCAATGCTTTTTGATTCTTCTCAATTTCTTTTTCAAGCGAAGAGATAATATCAAAATCAGTAACTGTTTTTTTATTGTCTTGATTTATATAGGACAAACGAAACAACTCACGAATTACAATGTCTTCAATGTCCTTTGCATAATATCTTGTTTTATTTGGACAGTTAGGGTCTTTGACCAAATGTCTTTTAGCATGTGAATGTTCTTTCGAATAACAAGAAATCTTTACATTTCCTGTTGCAGATTCTTTTTGATATCTCATCTTTGCACCGCAGTTACCACAATATACTAAACCGGTCAGCATATATGTAGTATCACATCTTGCTCTACTTCTGCGTTCAAATTCATCCTGCTGCTCCTGCCATTGTTCCTCGGTAATGAATGGTTCAAAATGTCCGGGATATTCAACGCCGTTGTAAGTCAGTATATTAAGATAAGTTCTTCTTTTGAGCATTTGAGTAACGAGTCTTTCAGTAGAAAGATTCAATTCTTCAGCAATAGTAGAAGGCGGAAGGTGTTCTTCAACAAACAATCTTCTTGCTTCAAGAAACTTTTCCTTTTGTTCAGGAATTGTTTCATAATTACCTTTTTTGTCTTTGGTATTTTCAACATAACGGTAACCGTACGGAACATTTCCACCGCCTAACGGGTAACCACTTGCAACTCGTTGTGCTTTACCCGAACGGAATTTTCTCAAAATTGCCTTTCTGTCTAAATCAGCAAGCAAAGAGAATATAACAATCAACAAATGTGATGTTGGGTCTAACTCGCCATTTTCAGTTGTGACAATTCTTATATTGCTTTCTTCCTCAGATATGAATTCAACAAGGTAACGATTTTCATTAACAGGGGACTTTGTTCCACCCTTAGGCAGAATATAGTCGTTGATAAAGCTTAGCATACCAACAATATCTCTACCCAAACGGTCCATTCGCGGAACAATCAATCGACGAATTCGTATTTTAGTCAAACCTCTGTTGAAGTCTGTGAGCCTTTTTATGAAACAATCCATACCGGGACGCTCCATAACTGTACCTGTAAATCCGTCATCTGTAACGAGGATACAAGCAGTTGAATCGTTTTTTCTGCAACAAGCTTTAATCTTCTCCAATTGGCTATCAAGTCCAAATCCATCCAAAGATTGCTTTTCAGTTGAAACTCTTCTATATGCGATGTCAATAAGATAGTTACCTTCACTATCTCGTTGAATGTCATCGGTATCATATAAAATTTCTTCTTTAGACATTAAGTTAATATTTTCTTTAATCCAACCCATATAATATCCTCCTGACTGTATTTTCTTTAATCATTATAGCAGAATATTTCGACTAAAACAATATAAAAATCAAATTAACAAAATTTGTCGAAATACGAAAAGTACTGATACATTTCTGCATCAGTACTTTTTGTAAAATTAAGAAGCTTTATCATCAATATTACTATCTTCTGTCGCTCTGTCAATAATATCATTAATAATTCTATCAATTGCAGGTCGCATAATTTGATATTTTGGAAGGTCAGACGAATCTACTTCCATGTTATTTATAAAAACTTTAACATTAAAATACATCCTGACCATCCTTTCATTGTGTCTTTATTGTTGACACATATGGAAAGAATTAATCAAAAATAAACATATTCTTATGAAATGCAGTTTCTACATTTTAAAATAAAAAATAAAATACCATTTATACTTTTGTAGATGAAACTACTTTTTGCGTATGTTTGCAGTTTTTTGTAAAACTAATATTATAATAATAAGGGAAAAGATTTTTACTTAATGATTGGAAATCGAAGAAAATTGCAAATGTTCTTTACATAGTATAATTAAGTATTACTTATACCATTATACATTATAAATAATAGATTTCCTTTTAGTATTTTATTATATTTGTACTTTATATTTATTACTTTATTGTGTTTTGTCTTCCAATGATTATTGTTCCGAAATCGTACTTTCAGTCGACGCGAAATCAATTATTCTATTTCTGGGGGTTTCGTAGATGTCGTACACAGTAGTTGAGAAAACTCCGTTGTGTCTTTGCTGCGTTCGGACAAGATAGCCAAACTCTTCTAATTCCTTAAGTGCACTTCTTACACTGTCTCTGCCATCTTTCGAAAGTTTGGTGAGCCCTACCTCTGAAAATGACCAACTGTCTGGAAGCGATAGCATAAGCGATAATAGCCCTTTTGCTTTCAAGGACATTTCACGTTCTTGAAAGTGGTCATTGCTCATTGTGCTGAAGTTTGAAATTCGTTTGTTTCTGTAGATAGCCATAGTTAAAGGCCTCCTTCTTTAAAAATATAAAAAGCCACTCCACCAAAAAAGTAGAGTGACTTGTTTGCTAAATCATTAATTTTCGTTAAGCACGTCTTTAAGACGCTCGTTAATCGTAATACTCCAAAAATGTATTATAAAAATCTTTATTTTTCTATATTATATCACATATATGAAAACTTTTCAATTATAAATTCTGTAATTAGTGTAAAAATTTTGTAAATACTTTGTTAATTTTCTTTGAATTTTTGTGTATGTATTTATTATGATGTCCTGTATATAAAAACGGAAAATAAACTATACCAGTATCCATAAAATATGTGTCTAAAAGTGTTTAACTTTTGTGCTGCACATCAAATTTAAGTAGCAGTTTTTTTATGTAAATTATTCTTTCCACTGTGTTTCTTTAGCAATTTCGCAAACTAATTTCCCGTTGTACGTAAAATAAGAAGGACCTGCGATTGCTTTAACACCTTTAATTTTACCTGCTACTGCGGACAGTGATGTGATTTCATCATTGTATGAAACCTTTCTTTCACTTTCTACTGTTACTTTAACAGTAGGGTCTTCAACAAACACAAGTTCTGCACCAACGGGGATATTACATTTAGAAAAGTTAACAGCAGGTTTCTTTTTCTTTGATTCGGCACTGGTTTTATTTGTTGTGTTTTTTTCTCTCTTAAGTTTATCTTGTGAACCACTGATTGTTGCAATTGCTTCTAATAATTCATAAGCCTCTTCAGCAGACATCACAAAAAATTCACGGTTTTTTGAAACACGAAGGTCTGGGTTAAGATTGTCAATCAATTTATGAAGTTTTTTGTCTTCGAGTTTTCCAGAAGTTTCATATGTTGCATATATTTCATATTCGTAGGGGAGAGCAGTTGTACTTAATTGTTTTCTTCTTTCTTCTACATTAGTTGCATATCCGATTTTGACCATATCCTTTAAACATGGATTTGTCATTATATAAATATAGCCTTTTGACATAGTACCGCCTCCACATAAACATCATATTTCCATATAAAGTATATCATTTACTAATTAATCTTTCAAGTAGTTTGATTTTCCTTTCCTACAACTGACAAGATGCTTTTATTAATTTAATCAACAGAAGTAGTGCTTTTTTTATTCAACAGTTTGCACACCTTTCTCAGGAATATCAGCACTATCGTTTAGAATAATGTCAATTGTTGATGCTTTTACAACATAAGTTATTGTCTTGTTATATTCCAGATGTGAATATGCTTGTCATTTTCAACTATCCTTTAGTAACAAAAAATTATATTTGACCCCAATATCTTGTGCCAAAGAATTTGATTTTTTAAGAAATTTGTGCTATAATAATATTGTCGATAAGAAATTCCTATCCGGGCAATTGGAGCCCGATAGATAGACCCAATCGACAGATTTTAAATAATACTTTGTAGAGTTTTAAAATTAATGAGCGTTCATAGCAACGTGCTTAACTAAAATAATGATTTCAAAAAATGAAGTCACTCTATCTTAATCGATGGAGTGACTTTTTTATTTTCCCGACGGGGATTCACGTAGAAAGGATAAAACTATGAGTAAAAGAACAGATATCGAGATTAGAAACTTTTATCTCGAAAAAGCAAAGCAGGCAGAAAATAGAATCAAACAGAAGGAGAAACGCATGAAAGAACAACAACGTAAAAAAGTGAATTCTATTAAATTTACACTTGGTGGAATGATGTTCAAGTATTTTGGTGATGATTTGGTGAATCTTCCAAGAAAAGAATTGGAGGCATACATTTACGGGTTATCATGTTTGTTTGGGACATATGAGGAACTTGTTACAAGATTTAAAAGTTACGGCGAATTTAGTTTGAAGGCTTATCGAAAGGAAATAGCTGAGGAAGAAAAAATCAAAAGTTTAAGAGCAGGAGATTTGGATAGTACAAATCAGTTTGAATATTTTTATGACTTATAGATGATGGTACGTAGGAGAGTTAATCTCTCCTATGATTTTGCTCCTTTTTTAAAGGAGCGCAATTACACACCACCACATTATGGAGGCGTTCTCATTGCTTGCAGGGGCGATGCCCCTAACACCCCATCACGTATTTTTGTGCGACAAAAACACATGATAAAAATTGTTATGTCACAATAATTCACAAAGGAGGTTGTTCATTATGGCAACATACAATTTTTCTCTTACCCCAAAATCTCGTGGTAAGGGAAAGTCTGCAGCAGCAGAACTTTCATATATTTCCCGAACAAAGTTAAATGATATTCGAACAGGAATAAATCACGATAATAGAGAAAGAAAAGACCTTGTATATTCAAGAGTCTTTCTTCCAAAGGAAGCATCACCGGAGTGGAAAGATTTACAAAAACTTGCAAATGCTGTAGAAGAATATTCATCTAATCCTAATGCACGAATTGGTAAGAGTTTCATATGTGCAGTACCTAATGAGTTGTCGGAGATTTCGCATATGGCTATAGTTGAGGACTTTGGAAAGCATTTGAAAGAGCAGGGAATAGTTGCGGCTATTGGAGCACATGATGAGATGAAGAAACAGCAAAGGAATAAACATATTCATGTTTTTATTCCAACCAAGCCATGTAAGAACGGTAGATTTGTACAGGGCAGTATGGTAGGGTATAAATGCATTCACAATGGAGAATATAAGGTATTAACGGCCAAAGAATTTAATGCACTCAAAGATGGTGGTAATCCGGCTGAAAAGATATATAAATATGTACCAATAAATGAGGACGGTACAGATGATAATACATTAAAATTAACTCCGTCTGAATATGAGGCTCATTACAAAGAAACACATATTAGGAAGAGTAAACAACCAGGAAAAGTAAAAATAGATTTAACTGAATGGGATAGTACAGAGTGGTTGAAAAAAGAAAGAAAGTTTTGGGCAGACTTGTGTAATAAATATCTTGCACTTGAGGGTATAGAAGAACGAGTGAGTGAAAAGTCATATAGTGAGCAGAGGATTGAAAAAATACCAGAAATTCATCTGGGAACTGTTGTAGCAGAAATGGAAAGAAAAAATCCGGGTTCCACAGAAAAGGGAAGAAAGAATATTTCTATCCAACTGAGAAATAAAGGAATTGAATACATCAATAATCTTCTTGATAATATCATGATTGAGAATACTGATGAAAAAGAAATGGCGATTGAAATGAAAAGAGAACTTTTGTGGAATGATGATACTATGCTAATAGAGTATAAAACAAAAAGTTTTGAACTTTTTAAGAAGATTATTCAGAAATTGAAAGAGACAAAAACATTGTTTTGTGCATTCGTTTCTGGTAGTGAAGGAATTATTTTGATGTTATATCATCAGTATTTAAAAGTAAAAGATATTTTGGATTCATTAAAAGCACAAAATCATAATAAAGATAAGTCTGTATATGAGTTAATAAATAATGCAACTCGCAGGGCTAAGGAAACAATCAAAGGACAAAATTATATGCAAGATTATATTAAATAAAACCATAACCACCAGTTGAACTGGTGGTTTGCACAGGCCCTATAAGGGCCGCCTACTGGCTTGCCGACTAAAAGTCGGCATAGAAGTTTGACATCGCATTACTATTTCAAGCAACCGCTCTCGTGCGGTTGTTTGTTTTTTTGCTTACTTGTTCTTGTTACCCGTGAACGGGTCTATATACTCTTTGAGCGATATCTGGTCATTTGCGAAATCTTCTTCTAATTGATTTTTTATATAGTTTTCTATCACTTTCTTATTTCGACCGACCGTATCTACATAGTATCCTCTACACCAAAAATGTCGGTTTCCGTACTTGTATTTTAAATTTGCATGTCGGTCGAAAATCATTAATGTACTTTTACCCTTGAGATATCCCATAAATTGTGCTACACTTAAGTAAGGTGGTATCGACACTAAAAGGTGTATGTGGTCTTTGCAGGCTTCAG
Source organism: uncultured Clostridia bacterium (assembly GCA_937898625.1). Lineage (GTDB taxonomy): Bacteria > Bacillota > Clostridia > Oscillospirales > Acutalibacteraceae > Fimenecus. Next base: position 54,327 of record CALEJF010000041.1, read on the forward strand.
CCTCTATTATATCCACACCTTTTTGTTCGCACAATTTCCTTATTATCTGCCCGATATCTTTTTTCAGTTTTCCATATATCTCTTTTCTTCTGTATTTTGGTGCAAATGCAATACTATTCTCAATCACACAGGAATATATTTCTTTGCTAAAGGTAAGCTGATGCTACATTTACAGAACGATTTTGAGAATAGTGACAATTGCAATACCGCAGGAAGTACATTGAGATATTACAGAATTCATAAAGGTTACACAACCCGTGAACTTGCTAATTTGGTTGGTGTTGTCCCTGCGACTATCACTCTTTATGAAAATGATAAAAATCCAATAAAGTATAAAACAGCGGTTTTACTTGCTGATATTCTTGAAATAGACCGACAGCTGTTACTTGATGCCTATACCACTTTTGTTGATTATCCGTGCGATGCACTTCTGCAAGAAGTTCGCTCGAAACTATCTCTTAATCAATCTCAAATGGCACAAAGAATTGGTGTTGCCCCAAATGCTTACTCTGCTTGGGAAAGAGCAACACGAACACCACGCAGAAAAGAATATGAAAAAATACTTCCCCTCATAAAAGAAGCAAATATAAAAATATAAAATCCACACATTCGACTAACCTCCTGTTATAAGGTAGAATAAAGCTACCAAATAACAGGAGGTCATTTTTATGAACAGAAAAACAAAAATCAAGTTTACAGATTTCGAGTGTAATTTGCTTATCAATGGCATGAATGAGTTTCGTAATATGCTCTTAGCTGATGATTTACCCACAGAGGATGTTGATGAGCTGTTGTTGAAAATCATTGATAAGAGTGAAAAATAAGGAGGGTGTTATTATGTCAAACAAAAATTTTATCAGTTACCGCCGGGTTGGTGATTATCTCATCCCTAATCTCATTATCCCGCCCGAAGAAGCAGTCGTAACACTTGGTAAATGGGGAATGATGCACAAAAATTATCTTGAAAAACATAAGAAGGTGCTTTTTAGCTCGCTGCTTATGCAAGGTAAATTGTACCAGCACTGTGCTGAAGTTGAAAAACAGGCACGAGATATATTTGAAACACTTGTTGAGCAGATGAAAGAGGGTGAAGGTGTTACCGAAAAACTGAAAGAGGAAAATCAGCTCCTATGGGTGCAGAAAAAGGGTAACATTCAGGCACAAGCAAGAGAAATTGTTTGCAACGAACTGATATACAATTAAGGTTAGGGGGTGTATCCGAAGATACACCTTCTATATTTATAGTTGGATTTTCCAAGCAACGCTTGAGAAGCGTTCAAAGGATGATTTATTGTTTTTTATAGTTTAATGCATTATTATATATACAGACCGATCAACAAATATAATCAGAGGTGATAAGAGTATGACTATTTATTTAAGTGAAAACATCAAAAGATTGAGACTCGAAAAAGGACTTACACAAGAAACTCTATCAGAGTTTTTAGGTGTTACTTCTCAAAGTGTCAGCAATTGGGAACGAGGAGAAAGTTATCCTGACATTACAATTCTTCCTGAAATTGCAGGCTTTTTCAATGTAAGTGTTGATGAGTTGCTTGGTGTTAACAGAGCAGAAGACGAGGCTGAAATAATCAAAGAACTTGAAGCTTATGATAATTTTACAGACGAAAAAATGAAACTGAAATTAATAAATAAGCTTAAAGAAAAATTCCCTAATGATTTTCGTATTCTTTTAAGATATATGACTTCCCTTGTTCATTTCAAAGAAAACACACCCGAAAATGTTGCAAAAATAATTGCGATATACGAAAACATTAAGCAAAACTGTAACAATGACAAAATACGTATTTCTGCCAAAAGACATATTATTGAACTCTATAAGGGCCTTTCAGAAAAAGAAGGAAGCGGCATAACCTTTGAGGAATGTGAAAAAATCATAAAAGAGATGCCGAGGATGAGAGACGGACAGGAGATGTTCTGCTTTTATTATCCCCAAAACTATCCTAATGGTGATGAAATAATAATGAACACTCTTGAAGAACAATTCTTACTGCTCAATACCGTTTATTCTCATTATTTTCATTACAACGGCTTTTTCTATGACAGAAACTTCTCTGACGAATGGGTATTTCAGCATTCAAAACAGAACTAGATTTTTGAATTTTGTATATGATGACGGTCATTACGGTAAAATGTGGCGAACAGTAATTTATAATTACGGGCATTTAGGTGTAAGATATTTCAAACTCGGTGATACAGCTAATGCATTGGAAAGCTTCAGAAAAATGTGCGACCTTGCTATCAAATTTGATAATATGGACAGAATCACAACTATGCACTCGGTAATGTTTGAAGGCAATAAATTTGATAAGCATAATTTAGGTACTACTTATGTGGCTAAAACGCAGATAAAAGAGCTTTTGACTGAAAAATATCCATTGTCTGAAGAGTTTAAAAGCTCCGATGAATTTAAAGCAATACTTTCAAGTCTTGAATAATAAATTTGATATGCTACAAAGTCACCCTTTACAGGTGACTTTGTAGCATTAGTTATGTCAATTTTTGGAGTTCAAATCTTTTATGAATGGCACTACCGCTAACAAGGAACTTACCGCAGGCAAAACACTGAACAGGAAAAATAACATTGTAAACAGAGGCGTGTATTCCGCACTTTCTCTTGCAACAAAACCGTTTGCTATATACTCATTCAGTTTTGCTGTTTCGGCACTTGTGAAACCTATTATCATATATCCCGCACTTGAAATCAACGAAGATACACCGCTTTGAATTTTGATGATTGCCGTCTGAAAAGAGAAGAATAGTGCTGTCGGCTTAGTGCCTGATAGTTTGTATTCTAACTCTACCGCATCATCAATTAGCAAAGTACGGATATTTGAAGCAAGGCTCAGAAAGCTACCGGATATAAGTGAAAGTATGAACATAATCGCAAAGTTTGTGAAGGTGTTCATTGTTGTTTTGTTGCCGAGATACAATACAAAAATCATAATATTCGGCAGTATGGATGCAAGGTTACATAACACATAGGCTTTTACATTGTCGAGTTTTCTTGATAGTATAGGCACAAGGAATGTTGAAAGCATCAAACCAACAAAGCTACCGGTACCGAGCAAGAATGTATAAAGAAAAGTAAGTCCCGAATTCTTGCTTGAAAAATAAAAAGCAACCAAAGCAGATAGTACCACACCCTGCAAAGCACTCATTGAGGAGAGTAAGCCTGATATAATGATTTTCTTTAAAAGTGGATTAGTGAGAATATATTTGTATTGTTGCTTTATGTCGTTACTTTTCCTTTCGGTGTGTTGTAATCGTTGTTTTGATACGGTCAACTGATAAAGAACATATCCAGCAACAGAGAAAACAAGAGTAATGATGAAAAAGGCATCTCGTTCATCCGTCTGTGTTCCGCCAAGTGCTCCCGAAACTGCAAAGGCAAGAGGCTGAACAATCAGGCAGCAAATACTGCAGACCATCGCACCGATAGGGCGTAAAGAAAGAAGATTTGTGCGTTCTCTTTCATCTGCACACAGTACATTGGGATAACTTATCATAGGGATGTCACCAAATGAAAACATAATCTCCCACAGAATAAAAATAGCAAACCCATAAACTATAATCACTACATTTTCAAGTGCACTATTATTGTCAGAATAAATCTTCATCACAAAGCAAAGGACTGTTATTATTGCTGTCGGCAACGGTAAATATCGCAGATATTTTGCTAACGGCCATTTGCTTTTATTGATGAACGCTCCTATAAACGGGTCTTTTACAGCATCAAATATTTTTGCTGTACTGAGTATGATCCCGAGCCAAAAGGCAGGGATAAGAATGGTGAATTGAAGGTAGTAGGCAAAGCAAGATGACACAAGGGCATATAGTATGTTCTGTCCTGACAGACCTAAAAGATAGCGTGTTTTTTCGTTTTGCAGTTTTGTTTTCATTGTGAAACTCCTTTCATTACATACTCTCGGTATGTAAAATGATAAAATATATTGCCGCAGATGCGGCTTAATTTTTTTGTTTACATACATACTTTTGGTATGTATGTCGCCTTAATAAATTGCCACCGAGGTGGCAACCTATCATTTTCTGTTATCCATTTCGTTGATTTGCTTGTTCATATTGTAAACTGCCGGGTACATATCAGTAACATCAACACCGAGCATAGCCATCATGCCCAAGATTACCTGACACTTTTTCTCAATATCCTCATCACTCATTGAGAACACAAGAGGATTAAGCCAAACATTAGCGAGTAAAGAAATAACCTCCGCTAGCTCTTTTGCAAACGGTATTTTAATTGAGCCGTCTTTTATACCCTCTTCAAGTACAGGCTTGATTACATTAGGTGCAATGTCATTGACAGACCTTAAAAGTAAGTCACTTAACATATGCGGCATATTCTGCAGATGAATACCCATACTTCTGAATTTCTGTTCCTGTTCGTCAACAAGGGATTCGTAAAGCATTGCTTTAAGTTTCTCTGCACCGTTGAGAGATGTGTCTTCTGCTATCTTATTCCACTTACGAGCCAAAGAGTTTTCCTGAAAAAGCCTTGCAGTAACGGCATTCAGAATATCCTCTTTTGATGTGAAATGATGATAAATAGCACCCTTTGTTAGACCGCCTAAATTATCAATAATATCTTGAATTGTTGTGTGTTCGTAACCTTTTTCGAGAAACAGCTTTTGAGCTGTGTCAAGAATCAATGTCACTGTTTCTTCTGGATATTTATTCCTTGCCATAATTCACCTTGCATACCGTTGGTATGTTTATTATATCAATCACGCCCCACATTGTCAAGGCTTTTCCATTAAAAGCAAGTCATTCATAAAACTACGAGATGTGTTTATGAATATATATTGCATTGTTTAGTAAGAAGATATGAAACAATAAAAGACAACCGGCAATTTAACTTGCTTGTTGTCTTTTGCTTTTATATTTAAGATATTTTTGTTTTGTTATTCTTCTATTAAAATACTCTATCCAAAAGAATTTATCTGCCAATCCCAAAAAATTATAACTACCTTCACGTGAAGTGTAGTAAAACTCTGTAATTACATTGGATTTATAATCTTGATATGATGTTTTTGGTAAAAGAAGTTCTTCCTGAATTGCATTACAACTATAAGATATCTCTTCAGAACTTAGTTTATCATTTTCAATATAATCACATATTATTGCCGATTTAAGTATATCACAACCAACACAAAAAGCTAACCGTTCATTGAATGCATACTTGTGGTCACTTGTTTCATAATAGGTGCTATCAACAGTTTTTAGAATTTTTACTTTTAATAATGCGATAACAATTGTAGATATTTCTTTGTGGGTATCTAACCCTTTGCTATTTGGATGCATATACTTTTTAGAATAATATTTATGCAAAATTTCATATTCAGAACAAAGCAATTCAAACGCATTCGGTATAAGAAATAAACCTGAATTCTTTGTTAATATATCCTCTGCTTCTTTTATAATTATGTTATCGAATATATCCTTAAGTTCAGAATTCTTCATGCGCTTCTCCTATTTTCTTACAAACAGAATACTTACCTGAATATTTATTTGTTTGCATTATATGATTGTGTGAACCTGAAACAGTTGGATCTTTTGTTGCTTGTTCATTCTTTATTTGTCGAGATATGGCGATAATTGTACAGACAACTACAACTACCAACAAACTAATAAAAAATGCGATCAAAGCACCATCCATACTAATTACCTCCTAAAATCGATTTGCTTTTATTGTTGCGAATAGTGACACTAAATTTTTGTACTATTCCAATAATCACTTTTTGAATTATATCACATAAAGATATTGCTGAAAAAATATAAAAAACTATTTGGATGCAATTCATATTAATATCTTTACCAAAAACATCAGCCACATAGTCAAACATTATTAAACATACAATAACAAAAGATACAAGCAATGTCACCAATGCGACTATGTCTGTTACCAACCTTAAGATATCGCGTCCGTTATTAAGTATTTCCTCAATAAGTGACAATAATCTTGGTAACATGTAAATAACCGTTGAGATGCCAAAAAAGACAACAGAATCTTTTGCGTACGAAACCCACACAAGCAACAAGGATACGAATGCAAAAATAAGTTCAAAAATATCAACAACTAAATTTCCATAATAACTCTTCATGGTGCAGAACTCCGAAAACACACAGTAAACATTAGATATATACTGTGGTAGTATATCATGTTTTTGTCGAAAAGTCAAGAAATTCTCGCTCTAAGAGTTTAATATTTAATTGTTTTTGAAAACAACATATGACAAGAATTCATATTTTGCATTATAGTATATCAAGCAGGTTCATTTTTGTCAAATTAAAGTTGCATTGTAAAAAAGTATTTTTGTAAGATGAATTATCATCAAAAAATGAATTAGATTCGTTACATAATATGCAATTCTATTTGTTTTGATAATGAAGAACCTGACCTTAATTAAACATATGTGTGCACAATTGAGTAATTGACATATTTTCAAGTTTATCTTTAACTTGATTTTATTCACCCTTGAAATACTCCGTATCCCTCAACCACTCTCGCATTTTTGCATAAGCTCGGTGGACGGTCTGATATGCGGTATCAGGAGAGGATTTTTCAAAGGTGTTTGCAAGGTCGAGGTAGGTCATTTTCTTGAATTTCACCTTTTTAGGATTTCCGTCCTTGTCGGTGACAGATTTATCCATATAGTAATCCGAAAAGCAGTCCATACAAAACCCTAACCTGTTTGCAACCATATACTGCTCGTCATAATACAACTTGTCAAAAACCTCATGTACTGCCTCTTTTCTCATAGCATTAAGGAGCATTGTCAAAGGCTCAGATGATGAATCTGCAATATATTCTTCCTCTCTGACTTCACTTTCATCATCGGCAAGGTTTTTGTAAAACTCAATATAATTCATATTGCGAAGACCTGCGGAGATTATCTCTGTAACCTTTTTCGGCTTCAGATTAAGTTCTGCGGCAATTCTACCGATAGTTTCATCGTCATTTCTGTAATTGTTTTCCCGGTACAATGCCATAATTTTGCGAAGCCGTGCATCCTCATCCTCTGTTGAGATGGTGTAGCCTGTTCTCATAGTACGCACATATTCGTGAACAGCACGTTTAACATAAAATTCTGTATAGTAGTGTTCAAATGACTTATTTTTGGTAACATCATAATTCTTTAAGGCTTTGAGCAGTGCAAACACACAAGCAGATTTCAAATCTGCAAAGTGACCAAGCATGGCATATTCCTGAACAAAACCTTTAACAGAGTTATTCAGTATCGGCTCATAATAATGTAAGAACCAAGACAGATATTTATCGTCCTTTTCTTTTAAGTAAAGCTCAATATATTCCTGTAAATACATTTTCGGCGGTGCCGGCTTCAGCTTGTAGATATACAGTTCTTTTTCCCAATCCATCACGGCACTCACCGTCCTTTCATTTTAGCATTCTTGCTGTATCATAATACAGCTTTTTACGGGTCATATCCTTTATGTACTGTGTAGTAAGATATTCGTGATTTTCCTGTGCCCGCAGCATATTGTTTTTTGCTATGAATGTAGCCATCTTTGCAAACTCAGCCGTTATAGTGCCTCTGCTTTTCTCTGTTCGGATTGCAGAGGCTCTTTTTTCATATATAGCCACAACGGGATTATCCTGCTCCCGTTCCTTGCGTCTGATTGATGCCGCATACTTACGACAGGTAGTTCTCTTGCCTCGGAGCATATACGGCGCAAATCCGTTACAGTATTTCTGCTTTCGGGCAGATGTCATAAGAAAATATCTGTTACAGATACCGCATTGCTTCGGGTAGTGTCCGTAATGTAAGCCTTCAAAGAAATCTGTAACGATAAAGGAGTAATAATCTTTAAAGGTCAGCCTTTTTGCAACTGCAGCTTCCTTTTTCTTTGTAACTGAAACATACTCTGTTCTGACATTGCAGTCTGTTTTACTGAATATATCCATAGCAATAGGCAACAGATGCGCTTCGTCAAAGCGTTCAGCCTCATCAAGACGAAAAACAAACTTTAATAGACTCCTGTGTGCCTTCTCCATATATTCGGGGAGCTTATCATAAAAGTTTATGGTATCATTTACGCGTTTAAGTAAATCCTCTGCCGTAGTAAAAAAGGCTTTATCATATTCGGGTGGTAAAATATCCAACACAGCTTGAGCCATATCGATGTTCTGTACCTTTGCTTTTCGGTGGAAATATTCAATAATCAAATCAGCATTTGCTTTTGCAAAAAGACAAGATATTCTTTCCTTTTCTGCACCAATATCACAGGTATTGAAAGGCTTAATGCTAGGCAGTGCTTTTAACATCATCTGTATCTCTTCCCCGGCTTTAATAAAGTCGGTATCGTTCAGATAACCAAGAGCAAGAGTTTCTCTGACATGCCACAGATATTCACGAAAAACTGCAATACGGGCAGCATTATCATTTTTATAATACTGATTCAGCAGACTCATAGCATAAAAGCCTGCATAATGCTTCTTAGCAATCGTTACTATACCGTCTCTATAATCTGCACTGAAAAGCATTGTTTCACCACCCAAATAAAACTAAACTATACATATATTATATAAGAACAAATGTTCGTTTGTCAATACAAATATTGCCCGTTTGCTATTATATAGCAGGATAAGTACGAAAAAACGGACTTTTTGACGAATAAATATTGATTTTATAAAAAATTGCGATAAAGTTTTGTTGCAAAACAAGTTTATTAAAAAGGTGAAATACCTGAAAAGATTTGTATATAAGGCTTTACAGCCTTGTTGCGTTTATCATTTTAAGGTTGTTACGGTATTCCGTTAGAAATCGAACTTTTTCCGTATTAAGTATAGTAGAGGAATGCAAAACGGCAAAGAAAAACTGCTCTCACGGGGAGAGCAGTTGAAAAGCATAAAATACTATGTTATAAGAGTTTTTCAATTTCAGTGAGAAGTTTTGTTTTCATATCTTCCAATTCGTCGGGAGAAGGCTTGTTATCTTCTGACCACATTATCTCCTTTGGTAACCACCAAACAGGACCTTTACCTTTGTTTCCATAATCCAACAAATCACCGGCTTTTCTCGGAAAGATATGCCAATGTAAATGAATATCGCCATTGCCGAGACATTCGTAGTTTATCTTTTCTGCACCGAAAGCATTTTTTACAGCTTCAGCTACTATTGTCATTTCAAGCAAATATTTTGTTCTGAAATCAATATCCAAATCAAAAAGCTCAACAACGTGCTGTTTACAAATGAATAATGAGTAGCCGTAAAAGTGATGATTCCATCCTAGAATAACATAGCCGGTTTCAAGTTCTTTTACAAACCACGGATTTTCACCTTTTTTGATTTGCTCAATAACATTGCACATGTCACATTTTACTTTATTAAAAGGATTGAATTTGATTTTCATTATTTTCTCCTCCTGAATTAGTTTTCAACTTATCTACATATTGTTCCAATGCCCAATTCTGCATTTCAGCAAACATTTTACCTTTTATTTCCTCATATTTGAACCATACTAAAATATGGTCTGTTTCTGTTGGTTCAGAAATTTTTTCGTTGAGTTCACCAACGTAATAACTCTGAATTGGATGGAAATACCCTAATTTAGGATGTGTGGTATAGGTTTCAGCAGAACATAATTTTTCTTTTATTGTAGCAGTATAGCCGGTTTCTTCAATACATTCTCTTTTTAAGCAATCCTCGTGGCTTTCGTTTCTATCTAAACCTCCACCAAGAAGAAAGTATCCTTTATCAGTTTTTATTACACCTATTTTTTTGTTATGAACAGGGATTAAATATGCACCTTCTCTATCTGCATATTCAGCTTTTTCTTTAATACCAAATACTTTATGCATATTTGCACCCCCGTAATTCTAATAAACACATTATATCACATCAACACCACAAAATTCAATCCGTTTACATACACCTGTTATCTCAAAAAGTAGCAGGTGTTTTTTTATACCCAAAAACCTAAATTCCGGTATACGAATACTGCGTCACATTTTTGGTAAAAGGGTCGTTGTGACCCTTTAGTAACTGATAATTTGCTTTGCTTTTCCCAATGGGCAATGAGTGCCCATTGGAATCTTCGCATCAGGTAATTCTAGCAGGTGACAAACTTTGTCACCTACTAACTTTACATATAAAAATATTTTACAGAAAGGAGTGTTTATCTTTAACATTCGCGACAGCCCCATTTTTCCATCGCACCCGTAGAGGGTGCGATTTTGGAAAAGCTTTTACCTGAAATCAAGTCGATGGATTTTACAGAAATCGAGGGGTATTTGCTTAAAAAGCTGAACTAAAGGCTGATATATGTCCCTTAAGGGCGCACTTACTCACCACCGTAAAGGCGGTGTAGTGCGCTCTCCGAGGGGTTAAATAAAATGTAAATCTTACAATGTCAAGGCATTTTCATTAACAATTTTCAATGCATCTACACCAAACTTGCAATCTTTAGCACGAGAATCAAGGGTTGTTTTATCAGTCCAATTATGCTCAAAAAGAATTCTCCATTTTTGAGGTTCTAAAAGACTAGGATTCATTCCTGTTATTTTTAACAAAATATCAGATTCGTTTGCCAATTCTTTTTCTCGCAAATTTTTATCTAAAACAAACATTCGGAAACGAGAGCCGACCTTAGGTGAGCCTTGCCATGAATAACGAAAATCTGAAAACATTAATTGGTCTAAAGAACTTGTATAGACAATAACTGCAGTAATTTTTTCATATGCTTCACTAGAAATAGGAGAATTGAAAGGTAATTTTGTTCCAATTTCAGGGTGAGTTAATATTCCGTTTTTCTCATTTGTAAGCAATGACCAAGGTTCAAGAAATCCATTTGAAGGAAAGTCGCTATAAGACCAATTTATATATAATAAATTAAATTCATTTTCGATAGGTTTTTCAAATTTCTTGGCTGCACTATTTATAAATTGCACCAACTTTGTTACCCTTGGCATAACACACTTTGATTGATTGTCTTCGCATAATTTTTGGAATTTTGTTCTGCCAACATCTGACAACAAAATTGTAGGAATTGCAGTTCTTACATTATGTTCATGAATTAATGGGAATTTCGGAGTTTTTACTTCTATATTTATTGTAATGGTTTGGTCGGTGTTTTTATCTTTATGTACAAATCTTGCCTCGGGATTTGAACCATTAACTCCAATAGGTGGCTCATATAATGCTTCATCCCAATCGGCTCGTCCAGCATAAAAACTTAAAATCTCAATTTCAGACAGTGCTTGAAAAAACATATCTCTATCATACGAGCTTTTTCCTGCAGCTAATTGGTTTACAACGAAATTCTTCATTTCTTCTTCTCCAAACACACTACTCATACCCATTAGTTTGGCAGATAGATTTACTATAAAGTTTATAGTAAATGCATTATAATCTATTTTGCCATCATCCATAATCGGAGTATTTATTGAAGTAGAATTGTTAAACAATAATTGGCTTTCCCATTCTATTCCTGTTAGTTGTTTGTTTATGCATTTTATAAGAAAATGTTCATCTGAATAATCATCTAACCAACCATTATGCCAAGCATTTTTAAAAAATCCTATAAAATCATCGCAAGAGCTAGGGAATGGTTTTTCGCTTCTTTTAGACATAATAATATCACCCATTTTAGTTTGAAGAATTTAAAGTATTACTTTCTTAATATTAAATGATGGAAGAAGGCAATATTTCTAAATTCTTCTTTCTCGGAAACAGCAGTTTCAATTTCAAGCATTGTTTCCTGCCAACCGTCTTTATATTTTATTTCATTATTCTGCAAACCGTATAATGCACAAATACCGTAACATTTATCAATTACAAGATTGCCGACTAAAAGATCGGTATCTTCATATGTTTTTATTTCACCGAAATTTCTAGAAGTGTTAACACCACCATTAAGCAAAGTTTTCACTGCTTCAATATCATAATCAAAAACAGCTTTTTGCATTATTCTTCCGGCTTTATTATGTTTAATAATTGAAATAAAACCGTCAGTTTTTAATATGCGAGAAAATTCAGCGAGGAATATGTTTCTGTCCTCAACATATTCAAAAACATTATGACAGATTATACAATCAAAAGTCCCGTCAGCAAATTGCTTCAAATCTTCAAGGCCGCCGATAATCTGTTTAAATGTCGCATTTCCCTTGTTGCCGATTTTTATCATATCTTCTGACGGCTCAACAGCAATAACCTCATTGTCTTTTGATAAGTGTTCTGCTGTAATACCGAAGCCGCTACCGAAATCTAAAATCTTTTTACCTTTAAGTTCAGGCAACTGCTTCCAAGTACACAGGTAAAATAATCTGCCCCAAGGCTCATTGACATAATCAAAATATGAGTATAGTTTCTTGTTTTTTAATCTATCAAACATATCTTCACATCCTTAATAACGACTATATAACATTATATATCAATCGGCATTGAAATTCAACATATTGAAGCCAACAATAAAACTAAAGAAAGGACGGTGATACCCGCAATTTATCACCTTGAAGCCAAAGTCATAACCCGTGGTGTAGGTCGCTCAGCCGTAGCCGCAAGTGCATATATGAGCTGTAGTGAAATCACTAACGAGTATGACGGCGTAAAACACGATTACACCCGGAAAGGCGGTCTTGTCTATGAGAAAATCTTTCTCCCGTCACACGCTCCGCCTGAATGGTGCGACAGAAGTAAGCTTTGGAACGCAGTTGAAGAAGCAGAGAACACAAGGGACAGCCGTTTGGCAAGAGAGTTCATTGTTGCTCTGCCCGTTGAAGTCAGCCGTGGAAGGCAGATTGCAGAGGCGGAAGAATTTGCAAAAGCTCTTGTAAATGACGGTATGTGTGTTGATGTCTGTATTCACGATACGGGCGAAGGCAACCCTCACGCTCATATTATGGCAACTGTCAGACCGTTAAACCCTGACGGTACTTGGCAAAGGAAAACCGAAAAAGAATATCTATGTATCAGAGACGGTAAGGAACAAGGCTTTACCGCCTCTGAATTTTTATCTGCCAAAAAAGAGGGATGGGAAAAGCAGTATCAATATTATGTTGACGGTAAGAAAGTATATCTTCCACCATCGAAAGCTGATGATAATGAGAGAGTAAACAAATACCCGAAAAGCACAAAATACGGCAGGCAGAATCCCATAAGCGAGCGTTGGAACAGTGATGAGCAGTTATGTGAATGGAGAAAGCTGTGGGCAGATATTGTAAACCGAGATTTATAAGAAAAGAACATTGAGCCTATTGACCACCGTAGCTTTGCGGCAAGAGGAATCTTGTTGCAACCGACTATTCATGAGGGTGTTTCAAGCAAGAAAATGAAAAAGAAAGGCAAAGTCACTCAGAGAATGAGAATTAACATTCTTATCCGTAAGGATAACAGCCTGATTACAAGTCTTCGCAAAACTGTTGAGGCACTTACAGAGCTTGTTATCACTGCGGCAAAGCTACTCATACCTGCGCTTGCAGATGCTCTTGAAGGAATCCGTGTCAGTATGATTATCCTTGAGTGTGAAAGAAAGAGCATTAACAAAATGAAGCATCAGGCCATGAATGAGGTTCGTGATGCTGATGAGTTTTATGTGTATTTCCATAAGCTGCAGGAAGATATTAAGACAACCGAGGAAAATCTGAAAGAAGCAAAGAAGAAGCTTAAGCTTACTCCCAAGGTTATGAAGCAGAAGTATAACGAAGCTAAATATCATGTCGGTCACTATGAATTTGAGTTTAAAGAGCTGAAATTCAAAATGCAGAATATACTCTCACAAAATGAGTGTGAAACCGAACAGGATATTGTTAACGCAAAATCTTACTTTGAGAAAATGCGAAGGTTTGAAATTTCAAAGCTTGAAGCCGAAGAAAAGAGACTGGAAGCAGAAATCCAAAAGACACTTACTCAGTACCAAGAAACCGAAAAGCAGGCTGACGAAGCAGACAAAGAAAAGTTGACTGCTGAGAGAATGAAAATACGCCCCGAAAAAGAGAAAGAGGCAAGGCAAAAGGCTGAAACAGATTACAACATCAGCGAATACGATTTTAACCGAAGCGTTGATACCGTTTCAAAGCTCATAGGTGAGCCACCACCTAAATATCTTACCAAGGCTGAAATAGCAAGGCAGGAGGAATATGCCCGCTATGTTAAGCAGCAGGAAGAAAGACAGCGGCATATTGAAGAACGGCGTAAGAACCGTAACAACAAAAATATTAAGAATAAAAAAGAAAGGAGCCGTTAACATGGCTAATAAAAAATTAAAAGCACCGGTAAATATCCCGGTAGAAAAAATTCATCCCTTTGAGGGACATCCGTATAAAGTTCTTGACAATGAGGAAATGAACACTCTTATTGAAAGCATACAGCAAAAAGGTGTAATCTCACCCATTGTTGTAAGACCTTTAGAAAATACAACAGATGAATATGAGGTTATCTCAGGTCACAGAAGATTGAGAGCATCAGTGAAAGCAGGGCTGGAAACAGTACCTGCTTTAATTTATGCCGTCACCCGTGACGAAGCGGCAATTATGCTTGTGGACAGTAATCTGCATAGGGAGCATATTCTGCCAAGTGAACGAGCTTTTGCTTACAAATTGAAACTTGAAGCATTAAGCCATCAAGGGCAAACTTCTCGCCAAGTTGGCGAGAAGTGGAGCGTAACACAAGTAAGTGAGTCTACAAAAGAGAGTGAACGACAGATACACCGTTATATCCGCTTAACCTATCTTATTCCTGAACTGCTTAACCTTGTTGATGAAGGCAAGATAGCACTCACACCTGCCGTCGAGCTTTCATATTTAAATGAAGTGGAACAGGCGGACTTAGTTGAAGAAATCCGTGTCTGTGATGCTACTCCAAATTTATCTCAGGCTCAAAGGCTTCGTGCAATCAGCAAAGAGGAAGGTTTAACTCCTGAGCATATAGGTGAAATCTTGGCTGAGGAAAAGGCAAATCAGCGAGAGAAAATCAGAATCCCTGCTGAAAGAATACGAAAATACTTTCCGAAAAGCTACACAACCGAACAGATTGAAGAAGCAATTATAAAAATCTGTGAAAGCAGATACAGAGCCCGTCGTGACAGAGATGCCCGTTAAATTACAGTTTTGAGAAATCATCAAAATTTGCTGATAAGATAATATCAAGAAACTGTTTGAATAATGACTCTCGACCATTGGGGTTAAAGTGGGTAGTAACATCATATACAGTACCACCGATTTTCATTGAAAAATTACTTCCTTTATATTCCATATGTCTTTTTATCATTTCTTCCCATTTTTTATCATCGAATATATCTGTATCCAAGCCTAATTCTTCAAAAATTTCAATCCAACTTTTTTCTTGCATAAATGACACACTCCTATTATCGAACAGAGCCTGATTGTATAACCGCAATCAGACTCTGTTCTTACCCTTGCAATGCCCGCCCAAGATGTAGATTTCTTGGGCTTTTTCAATTTATCAAATATCAATCAACTAATCAAATGTGTGAATAAAAAATTTAACTTTACAAGGAGGTATGCTTATGGATTTTGATATGACCGCAGTATTTCATTACGGTCAGGATAGCGAGAAACATATCAACCATTTTCAGGAAAAGCGATTGGAATATGTTACTCGTGAACTGTATAATTACTCAGCCGAACAGCTTCGTGCTTTGCTGAGTTCAATTAAAGAAATCGGCACATTCGCAGTAGCGGAAGTGTAACGGTATAATATAAATCAAGAAGTATAGGGCGAGCTTCGGTTCGCCCTAAATTATTTAAGGAGGAAAAATATATGAAAAAGAAATCACGGTTACCTTTTGAAGATGACCCTCGACAGGTAGCCATTTATACAAGAAAATCCCGTATCACCAACAAAGGTGACAGTATTGGTGTTCAGTTCAAGCAAAGCGGAGATTATGCTATAAATCAGTTGGGATTACCTGAAGATTATGAGTTTGCAAAATATGAGGATAAAGGACTCAGCGGTTATTACTGTGACCGCCCGGACTTTCAAAGGCTTCTCAGAGATATTGAACACGGAAAAATCAAAGCTGTTGCCTGTTACAAGTTAGACCGTATAGGTCGTAAAACTGCAGATCTTATGCGTTTACTTGAATACTTTGAACGACATAATGTTGTTTTGCTTGTATGTTCAAATAATATCAACACTCAGAACAACACATCAAAAATCATAATTCAGGTGCTTGCAATCATTGCAGAATTTGAGCGTGATATTCTTACCGAGCGTATTCAGGATAACCTTATGGAGCTTGCTAAAGACGGACGTTGGCTTGGCGGTAATACACCTACAGGCTTCACTTCGAAAAGAGTAGCAACGGGAAGCGGTAAAAACAAAAGTGCTGTGAGCCATCTTGAAAGCATTGATGCAGAAAAACGAGTAGTACAGAAAATATATGAGGTTTTCAGAAACACACGCTCTATTCAGACAACTGCAAAAATAATCAGCAAGGATTACCGAACAAAGCAAGGTGCAGAATTTAACGCTTCTACGACAAGGTTAATACTGACCAACCCTATTTATTGTGTTGCTGATGAAAGAGCATATAACTATTTTCTTGATAAAGGCGGTAATATTTACGGTGAAATTTCAGAATTTGATGGACAACACGGTATTTCGTGCTATAATAAAACTGACCAATGCAAGGTTGAAGATGAAGACTCCACTTTCTTCAATCCTAAGTTTTCACAGATACTTTCACGAAAGCCTGTTGAAGAATGGATTATTGCTGTCGGTCAGCATGAAGGTTTTATTCCTTCAAGTGAATGGATAGAAACACAGGAGCTTCTTTCAAGCATTGCAGAAAAATATAACAGACCTCACCGCCGTACTAATGCTTTACTTTCAGGAATAGTTTTCTGTACTGTATGCGGTAAAAGATTAAGCGTTACTTCCGAATCCAATCGTTGGACACACGGCAAACCTCGCTTCAAATATACCTGTCCCGGTGTCCGCAAAAAGGAAAGCACCTTTAAAGCCGTTGACGGAGTACTGCTGGATGAATTTGTAGTTGCACAGTTATCAAATCTCAGCGATGAAAGTGCTATTTATTACAATACTATCTTCAATGAAAAACTGCAAAATCTCATTGCTAACGATGAAACTGAAACGGAATACCGTGAGACAAAGAAAGCTATTGAGAAAACAAAAACAGCAATAGCGGCACAGGTGCGAAACATACGTGAGGCAGATGAATCGCTTCGTAAGTTTATTGAAGCTGATATTGCAGAAATGAATAAAGATCTTGAAAAACTCGAAAAAGACCTTTCCCGTATTCAGGAAAGTAAGGCAGACAGTGCATTGATGCTTCAGGATCTTAATGAGGTAAGAAAAAAGCTGTTATCCTTTGCAGAATATGCAAAAGATGCACAGCCGGAAGAACTTGTTAATTTAATCTCAACCGTTGTTGAGAGAATTTTTATTACCACAGATAATGACAAGAGAGTTTGTCATATCTTTGTTAAAGGCTGCACAACTGAGGACTATACAGACCTCTTCGGCGCAGCCGATTACATAACGGATAACAATAATCCTTTAATTTTTAATATGTGTGATTCAGAACAGTGTAGACAATACTATATGATACTGACACCTGTACGTTGAGTGTGATAATGTTTTTATTTCGTTGTTACCATCTTTTTTAAACATGTTTTTAACCTCCTTGTATTTTAGTAATGCGGATGCCAAACCATCACTATTATACTTGGAGGTTAATCTTTTCTCTACTGCTTTTCGTGGCTTGCCATTGCTCGCCACGTTTTATTTTTACTAAAGCTTTTTTTATCCCCCGGTAGAACCGGGGGATTATATCTTTGCTAAAGACCATAAAAGGCACTCTATAACGATGATTTTAGAGTGCCATAATATTTTTATTTAATAGCGTCACGGCGATGGAGTAATGTATGTTTATTTAAGTTTTTTATTACTTCACAATAGTCTGTTCATATTCATGTTCTGTTTTTGATAGCTTGATTCCTATTTCTGCAAGTTCCTTTTCGATATATTCAGAATAATGAAGTACATAAAGTTTAACTTTTTCTTCTGGTGTATTAACAGAAGATGGATTAGAAACAATCTTGATACTTGTGCGTTTATTTGTTTGTGGATTGTAGAAATAAATATCTTTATATAACTTATCATAGCTAATTTTAATGTTTCCAATTGTTTCCGGAAGGTTGTCCATTGTTATATCAACAAACTCAAAATCGCTTTCAGGTCCCCAATTTGTAGAAACATATAAGTAGTTAAATAGGTTTATTTCTGTTATTTCTTCAAGTCCTGATATTTTATATTTCCCCTTAATTTCCTTCTTGCCTTTTAATTTAAGTCCTGTCAATGCTTCAAAACGGTCTTTGTTAATGGTTATGGTGTATTTAATGGTATCACCGTTGGAAAGATATTCTTTTTCTGTTTCTTCCACCTTTACAGTCATAACTTCTTCGTCATAAAGATAACCACCGCTTGTGAACTGCCAATTTTCGAGAGTTCCGTCTTTACTGATTATCTCGTTTTCAAGGCTTTCTTCGTCTAAAAATTTCGTTATATTTGACGGAACGGATGTATATCCGCTATATCCTGACAATTCAAGCTGAACATAATTACTCACATTCACTGAGGATTTCGCCGATGTACCCACAGAAATTCCAATTGCAAGAATTATAACAGCCATAACTATACCGATAATAGCAATTATTTTTTTATTCATATTCATTCTCCCCAGTTTTATTTATATTTGATTTTCAAGTGAATCAACAGGTAAGCCGTAAGCTCTTGTAAATCTGTAAACCACTTGAATAATCTTTCCCTCAGTTGTACGCACATATGGTTCAGTGACATTGGCTATTGCGAAAGATTTGGGATGTTCAGCCATATACTCAAGGCTATAACCTGTCCACTTAGTAAAATCTTCAAGCATCTCATCAGTTAAAGCATCGATTCTTTCTGATTTTTCCATGGTTTCGATACCTCCAGGAATAACATATCCAACCCAGGGTGAACCATCTGTACAAAGTTGTCGATACACTTTGTAAAATTCATCTGTAAACAAGTCATATGTATAGTCTTCTATAGTATAATGATAAATTTCTTGTGGAGAATTATAACCTTCAACAGTAAAAATGCCTAAATATTCACAATTGATATTAGAGGTTGGCTGAAAACCAAAGACCTCTTCAAACTTGTATTTAAATTCCTGCTGTGATGTGTTATTAGTTTTGTAAACACCCATGTAGGCGGCATAGTCAAAAGAGGTTGTTTCTACAGGTTTGTTTTCATACTCATAAACATCAAGCTTACCTTCGAAAGCGTCGTAGTTTTCCTCATAATTGGTATCGTTTTCATTGCTTTCATTTTGATTGTTATCAGGAGTATTTGGCATAAAGATTGAAAGAATTGCAAGAATAATTGAAATGATTTTTGAAATAATTCTGTTCATAATAATACCTCTTTTCTTGTTTTAATCAGTGATTATGGTAGTGCTTTCGTGATGATACATTGCTAAGTAATCTTTTGCATATTTCATATTCTGATGGCTTTGGTATAAAGTAACGAGGCAGGGGATAACAGGTAGCATCATAACGGCTAAAAAGCCAAGAGTAAGTCCAAATATAAAGGCGACTAAATCGATAAGTAGGAACGGCACAATATGATATGCAACTGAACCACATTTAAGAATAACCCTAAAAATGTTGATTGGTGAAGTAATAATAGTAGCGATTATTCCACTGAACCACGATAGAAGAATTAAAAATGCAAGTAACTCGTTACCATCATATTTGACATTGCCTATGAGTAATCCACCGACTGAACCTAATGCAGCTATTGCTGTGCAGGTAAGCTTAAACTTCCATTTCCGTTTTTCTTTTTCATACAACATTGTTGCATAATCAGGGTCAGTGATTTCCACCTTTTCAAATAAATTGACTTTTTTCATTTTTTTTACTCATAAAGATTCTCCTTTATTTTTTGATTTTCACTAATTAGATGCAACAAAAACTTAAAAAGTTTTAAAGATTTATAAAGATTTTTAAAATTATTTAATTTTTGTAATAATAAAATCTTCTTTCAATTCGTTAACATATTCGTCAGCATTATCATAGAAAAAGCCTGTTCCTCGACCGTCGGAATATTTTATATTTAATTTACCATTTTTATCGACAACTATATTTTTGTAAATTCGTGGTTTATATATTGTGCTATGATATTCTCCGTTTAAATATTGTGTATAACCGACTAAAATGTGTAATTCATTTATACTTTGTTCAGGTGAATCGTCCTTAACTTCAGCAAAATAAATGCCTTGTACACTTGCATCAGAGTACGTAAACATAGAATCAGGAACATTTTCTGTTTGGATTTCAGCAACAAACTGTTTAGCTAATTTATCAACTTCGTTTATAGGTAAAGTATCAGGTGTTGCATATTGAACTGATTCAGTTTGCATATTTGATGTTGGTGTTTCAGTAATAGAAGTACTAAGAGTTACCTTTTCTGTTGTATCGATATTAGTTGTTGGAGTGTTCTCTTCTTTATTTTCGTGGATGTTTGTAGAATTAGTTTCAAAAGAATTTGGCTTAATATGAGTAGTTGGCTTATAGTAATTAATACTATCCATAACCCAACGACCGTTTTCATATACACAGTACATAACTGATGATTCTTCTTTTTCATCAAAATAATTGTTCAAGGTCAGATTGATTGCATAGGTTGTATTATCGATTTTTTCAATAGAGTCAATACTTTTTATTTCACGACCGGGGTCACCAACACCTTCAAAAATATTCATATAGCATTTTCCATCGTGTGCGGTTAAATTTGTTTCTTCAATTATCTTTTTAATTGCATTTTCTGAATAATATTCACGTAGACTTGCCATGCATTCATCGTATGAATTGTATTTTTTACATTCCTCAATGTAATAACCGTCTTTTTCTATGATTGGGTTTCCCATATCAATCTTTTCTGTACTTGCATAACCTCGTCCATAAAGATAGGTGTCATAGTATTCCAATGAATCGTATAAAAGCTTTATAATTTCATCTTCTGTTATAGGAGTAGGTGCATCAGCTTCTGCTGATTGATTTGTCATTTCTTCAGGCGTTGATGAAACATCTTTAAGTTTTGTGACTCCTGCAACAGTACCCGTAACAGCTACAGCAGCTGCAACAACACCGATAATTATTTTTTGTGTCAATGTAAGTCCTGTTTTAGCAACTGTTCCTGCTACTGCGCCTGAAGAGGCGGTAATAGCAGATGTGGAAAGCGCTTTTGTAATTGATGAGGAAAGTGCTTTTGGAACTGAAGATTCTTTTGCCATTTTTCTGATGAACCAAAGGAAAAGTGGAAGTGGTGCCATACCGTAAAGCTTGTGACCTTTCTTTTCAAGTTCTTCAACCTCGGTTTTGATTTTCTTTTTTGCATAGTTAAGTCTGCTTTTTACTGTGTTTTCAGAACAATCGAGTATTTGTGCAATTTCCTTGATAGATAATTCCTGAAAATAGAACATAAGCACTACAAGACGCTGTTCATCAGGCAACTTATGTAATATTTTCTCCATAGCCTGTTTTGTTTCTTCATATTCAATATTTGAATCCGGATAGAATTCGATATTGTTATTTTCAACCATATCTCCAAAGTCATAACCATCTTCAGTTTCAAATTCAGAAAATACAAAATCTTTATGCTTTCTTAATGCCATTTTACATTCATTTGAAACAATCTGATTGAGCCAACTCTGAAATTTTTCAGGATTTTCAAGAGTGTCAAGTTTGTTAAATGCTTTTATGTATGCGTTTTGCAATACATCAAAGGTATCATCTTCATTTTTCATCATGCTGATTGCAACGAAATAAGCACCTTGATTAGTTAATTCATATAATTTTGTGATTGCTGATTGGTTGTTAATTTTTGCTTGATTGACAAGCTCCTGCCAGTTAGTGTTATTCACTTTTTTCATTCATCCTTTTTAAGATAGTTTCAATAAGCTTCTTACTTAAATCTAATTGCATTTTTGTGTCTTGTGCAATCGATTTGATTAAATCCTTTAATGTGTAGCTATTCAATTTTGCTCACCACATTAATAATCATTTTTATTTTAAGTATTTTCATAATGTGCATCTCCTTTTCATCTTTTACTAATAAGATGCAGTAAAAAGTGAAAAGGTTTTAAATACCTATTATACAAATCGATTTTTCTCTTCTTTTTGTGACAAAATTAAGCAGAAAATAAAAAATGCGTGACCGAAGCCACGCACTAAAAAGCATCACTCCGATTGCCGCGACGCAAATTCAATACACAAGTTCTGAGTATGTGAAAATAGGAGCATGCGTTTTTACCATAAGATAAAAATAAACATACCCGGCTTGTGCTGAAATATTCAATTTGCGTCGCAAATATAGTATATCATATATTTTCAGATTATTCAATAAATTGTTAAGAAAAGAGCAGTACTATAAATAATAATTGAATTTGGTTACTTCTGGGAGTCTGCACCAAACGAGTGGTACGGGCTCCCTGCGTCGCGGCGGAGTGTACGGTTAACCTACAAATTTGCGTTATGCACTTTTGTGGGTTAACTTTTTGCTTGTATATGGTCCGATAGCATCCTTTAATGCTTTTGTAAGGAATTGAGAAACATCTGTACCGTTGGCAAGTCGCTTGTAATTGATGTAATAGGGAAGGAAGCCGTCCTGGAACCTCAAATTATTGGGTTTAGCTGCAACAACATAGTCGTTGCAGATGATTTCGTAAGGGGAAATGTTATCGGGGTTTTCTTGATTAGTAGCAGTAGCTTGTGCCAACTTAATCAAGTTGCGATAAGTGCGTTCTGACGGTCGGGTGTTATATGCGAGATAGAAGCAAGCTGTATGCAAGAAATTGAAGAACAAATCCCTCTCATATTTATTGCTTAACTTTGCACATTCTGTAAGTTCAAAACAGAAGTTGCCGATAGATTGTTTATTAAGAAGCTCAGAATAAATACTCATATCAACATCAACCTCTGCTTCCTCAATTACCTTTGGAATGTTTCGTTTTCCGTTACGATAATTGAGCTTGAATTCATCATTTTTTGCAGTAAGAATAACCTTGTTACATTCAGGATTTGTATCAATATAGTTATGAGCTTCAATAACCGCCTTGCTCAAGACATTTTCAATGCTTCTTGCTCCAAGATTCTGCTTCATAGATGTTTCAGCGATAAGATTAATAGCACTGTCCGTAATCTTGAACTTAACACCTCTTGTATTGAAGCAGTTCTTGTACTTGTTAAGGACACTTGTTTTAGCAGAGTCAGTAATGAGTTTTTTATAGCCTTCCATATCAATATCAGGGATATAAATTACCCTCTGCATACGGCCACAGAGTTCGGCCATAAAACCATAATTTTTAAGGTCTTCAAGTGTTGTTTTTGAAAGCAATTCTGACTTGTCATCGGTACTAATCTTGTCATTAGAAGCAAAGCCAAGTGACTGCTTTTTGCGATATTTTGCTTCCAGGAGTGGAGTAATCTTTGCACAAGCACCTGCGAACAATGTAAGTGTTTTATCAAAATTGACAACAGTCGTTTTCTTTTCTTCGTTACTGATTGTAATTTCACCGTTTTCAAGCATGCAAAGGAAGTCCTGCTGTGGAGAATACGCATCATAATGATTGTCGCCTACATATCGCATTTTATCTGCTTCGTCAAACAAGATAATACCACCCTCATCGAACCAGTTAGGATTTTTAGATAAAATATCAGCAAGTGCGTTAGATAAATTACGACCTCTGCAACCGCTTTGTGTAATGTTGGCGCAATCAACCTTTTCAAAGTTAAGGCCACAAACCCTTGCAAGATTTTTTGTGATGTGGCTTTTACCTGAACCAGTTGAACCGAGAATATATGATGCAAGATATGGCAATTCGTCCCTTGGAACACCATTTTCAATGGCTTTGATATTATTAAGATGCATTGCAATCAATGTGGCAATTTCCTTTTGTGCGTTTTCCTGTGAAGGAATCGGTACGATTTTTTCTTTTGCAAGAGAGATAAGTTCGTCTGCTGATAAGTACTTAATATTTTTCATTTTTCTTTCCTCCAAAAATATGTATTATCTCTTGTCGATAATTCTGTCAACAAGACCGTATTCAAGTGCCTGCTGTGCTGTCAGCCAATTGTCACGGTCGGTATCAACGGCAATTTCCTCGATAGATTTACCTGTGTTATCGGCAAGAATTTTGTTCAATCGTTGCTTAGTCCTTGAAATATGTTCTGCAGCAATTTGAATATCCGTTGCCTGACCTTGTGCACCGCCCAAGGGCTGGTGAATCATAACCTCCGCATTGGGAAGAATAATTCTCTTGCCTTTTGCACCGGATGAAAGTAAAAATGCACCCATACTTGCAGCCGTACCAACACAAATAGTTGAAACATCACATTTGATGTACTGCATAGTGTCGTAAATCGCAAGTCCGGCAGAAACAGAACCTTCGGGACTGTTGATATACAGTGAAATGTCCTTTTCGCTGTCCTGACTCTCAAGATAGAGCATCTGTGCAACCACAAGAGATGCGGTATAGTCATCAATATTGTCAGACAGCATAATAATGCGGTCATTGAGAAGCCTTGAATAGATATCCATACCTCTTTCTCCGTTGCCCGTGTTAGCAAGAACCATTGGAATTGTCATAAAAATCTTCCTTTCGATATGTAAAATTTTCAATAGATGTTTGTGGTTTATAGGGTTAATCTTTGTGTTCTCACCTCATTTCAGCAATAAAAATAGCCCGACGGCTTATTTGCCATCGGGCTTCGTTCTCATAAAGAAATATATAAATGTATTACATTCACCGAAAACATCAAGCCATAAAGCTGTGATACAATCACAACCTTTGATGACAAATATGTTTCCGAGTGAATAGCCAAGACTCAGAGTTTGAGTTAATTAATCACGCTATTGCTTAGGGTAGCCTGACATTCTCTACGTTTTTGTAGTCCATCTTTATTGCTAAAAGCAATAAAAGCGTAGCACCTCTGGTCAGGGTCCTTTATATAATCTCGATGAAGTGTACCAAGGACGATAGGACACATCATCGCTCTGAAATTAATCAGTGACAACATGATAATTCAGAATTATCATGTTGTCAAGCAATATTTTTAGTATTAATTTTTCTGTAGAGGATTTTTGCTCAATTAGGACGTAATAATATTACAAAAGACAACAAGTTATTTATTATTCGTTTTTCTGTCACAAACTAAATTTATTTTACGATTATTGTTATGTGAAATATGTAAAAAAGGGGTGATAAAAGAAATAAGAATAAAACTATAAATTTTAAAAGGGAGGATATTTATGAAAAAGAAAATTAGTTTGCTGTGTAAGGTTTTATCTGTATTTCTTGCGATTATATTAGTTGTTCAGATGGTGCCTGCACAAATAATTGCAGAAGCGTACGAAGGAGTAGTTAGTGAAATTACTGACAATTCTTCGGATATTCCTTCAGGGGAAACAACCACGACCGAACCAGAACCTGAAGTTGTTGCGGAAGAAATATCAAAGCGAGAACAAAATGTCAAACACTTCCGTATGGATGACGGTACATACAAAGCTGTTCAGTACGAGGGTTCAGTTCACTTTATGCTAAATGACGAGTGGACTGATTATGACAATACGCTTACTGAAGTAGATGCAGATGAAGAAGAAAACGAAAACAAATCTGTTAAAAACAAGGATTTGAAGAATACTCTTGCAGATTACTCAGTTCGACTTTCAAAGAAGACAAACGGCAAGAAATTTGTACGCATTGAAAAAGACGGATATAAATTGTCATGGTATTATACAAATGCCAACAAATCAACGGCAAAAAGAACAGAAACAGTTGACGATGATGACGATTTTACGCTTGAAAAGATTTCATCAAAGGTTGTTTATGAAAATGTTTATGAAAATACTGATTTTGAGTATATCGTAAGTCCTGATGGTCTCAAAGAAAACATTATTCTTCAAAATGCAGGTACTCAAACAGTATTTGAAGCTGAATACAAGATTGACAAATTGTCACCTATTCAGGTGGATTCCAAAACAATTAACCTTGTGTCTGCAAATGGAGAAGTTATATACACAATTTCAGCACCATATATGACAGACTCCAACAATCAAAATTCATCAGGTGTGACGATAACCTTTTCTAAAGTAAAAAACAACAAATTCACAGTTACAACCACTCTTGATGAGGATTGGCTAAATGATGAGAACAGAGCTTATCCTGTTACTGTTGACCCAATGGTGATGACAAAACCTGACCCAGCCACCATTGATAATAAATATTTAACAACTAACAGCAGTAATCTTAGTGCTTATGGTTCCATGTATGTCGGTAAAGAAGCGAACATGGGACAAACTCGTTCTGCAGTTAAATTCACCTCTATTCCTACTCTTGATAAGGGTGATTTGGTTTGTGGTGCCGCTATAAATCTGGGTCAATTAAGCTATGAACATGTCAGCAATACACAGTTGCAGATTAATGCTTATGAAATAACATCTGCATGGAGTGGCTTTAATAATTCTGCTCCGGGCATCTGCACATCAACAGACCCTGTTTATGACGATAAGGTGCTCGATTACGTTACAACATCAGCATCTAATAACTATAGTCAAATCTCTTGGAATATTACATCTATTGTTAAGAAATGGTATAACAACCCAAATTCAAATTACGGTATTTTCTTTGCAGCTTCTGACACAAGATGGGCTTATGTTCAACTATCTTCGGATACCAACAGTGTTACTAATGGTGAACCGGTTTTGGTTGTTTCTTACATCAATAACCGTGGACTTGAAGATTATTGGTCATACACAGAACAAAACCTTGGTACAGGTGTGGGCTACGTGAACAATGCAACAGGTAACCTTGTTGTAAATATTCCTATTTGCGACACATCAACTGCATCCTTACCTGCAAGCATCAGTTATTACTATAATGGTTATCAGGCGGGCAGACATTTTGCGGTCACTCAAGGCGGAGGAGAATACAACCCATCAAGTTCTATTTCTGGTGCAGGTTGGAAATTAAATGTTGATGAACAGCTCTCTTATTTGAAACCCGAGTTAGGCAATAACGACGATTTACACAAACAAGGCTTTAAATATACCTACACAGATTCCGACGGAACTGTTCTTTACATGAAAGAGACCTCATCAGGCTCTAATACTTATGAGGATGAACTTGGAAAAGGCTATAAATTAACTCTTGCGGATAATGAATGGACATTAACGGATAAGCAGAATAATAAGAAAATATTTACTAGTGGTGGTCGTTTAAAAACCGTTCAGACCAATCAGAGTTACGACACGATAACATACAATTATGACGACGATATGTTCTTGGAAGAGATTGTTGACGGTTCGGGACACAAAATCACTATTGAACGAAATGAAAACAATGCCATACTATACATCACAAGTAGTCTGGGAAAAGTGTCGTTCAAATATAATGGCTCATGGCTCACTAAAATCACATACCCTGATGGTGGAACAATTCACTTCGATTATGATTCGGATTACAGACTTACATCCGTAACATCACGAGATGGAACAAAAATAAACTATACTTATCCTACAACCGGAGATGTTGCGCACAAGAATCGTGTAGCTGGAGTTACTGAATACTCTGCACCAAACAGCAACAATGCTCGTACTGTTGGTAATTCATTGACTTTTGACTATAATCACGGAAATTATACAAAGGTTACTGACAATAAAGGCCGAAGTGTAGTATATAATTTTGACAACTGTGGCAGGACCATATCCGCAGTTGACGATTTAGGTGCAACATCAACAAAATATACTGCAAATGTTGCAGCAGACAACAGCTCAACAGGTAAATATGTAGAACAGAACAATAAAATCACTTCTGTTTCATCCTCTACCTTGCCCGTTGACAATCTTTTGAAGAATCATAGCTTTGAAAACGGCAAAAATTACTGGTCTTCACAGACAAGTTGTTCTTCATCTGACTCAACAAACGCATTTATCGGTTCAAAATCGATTAAGTTTACATCCAATGTAACAACTAACAATGCAATAATATACCAAGCCTACACTCCAACGAAAACAGGAGAATACACATTCTCATTCTACTATAAAACAGATGATGTACTTACCGGTGACGGTGGCATATGTGCTATAATTGAGCTTAAAAAGAGTAACGGAAGTGCAAGTACCTTTGTTGCAAGCACATATAGTCGTGAAGACACTTTGGACGAATGGGTAAGAACAAGTGTAACTGCTAATGTTACCTCTGACATTTCAGAAATTGTAGCGATTATCGGCTTCCAATACACCAAAGGCACAGCCTATGTTGACTGTGCACAGCTTGAATACGGTTCGTCGGCGAATAGATATAACCTTGTTGAAAACGGCTCGTTTACACGAGGCTCTGACGGATGGTATGGCCTTAGTATGGAAACAGGCGACAGCTACAATACCACCCAAGGCTCGATTTTTGACACAAACAACGAATGTCCCGAATACATCACTCACGGTGTATTTTTACACGGTAACTCCGCTAAAAATAAGGGAGTTTACCAGAATATTCAACTCAATATGCCAGCAAATCAGGTCGCTTTGCAGTTTAGCGGTTTTGCCTGTGGTGAATCCGTACCAAAATCAGGCGGAAGATATTTTTCACTTGACCTGATGTTCAACTATTCTGACGGTACAAGCGAATTTGTTGTGGTAGATTTTAACTACGACAGTACAACCTGGCAATATGTTTCACAGCTTGTATTACCGTCACAGGCAAATCAAAGCAAGACAGTCAACTATGTAAGGGTGTACTTCCTTTATTACAAGAATCAGAACTGGGCATGCTTTACAGGTATGAACCTGAATATCGATAAAACAGGTGTTGTATATTCTTATGACGAAAAAGGTAACCTTGTAAGTGCAAAGGATATGGCAGACCGTGACACGGTTGCCGGCATTGACGATGTCAACCGTATGACAGGATATACTGACGAGGAAAATTCAAATTACACTTATGAGTATAATGTTGATGACGAAGATGCAGGAACAACAAAATACCAATTGAAGTCCTTGGTATATACGGATTATGACCTAAAATATGAATTCACTTATGACATGCATGGTAATGTTAAAAAAACTACAAATTCTCGAATGCAGACTGACAGCAAGTACTCTGATAGTGGTGACAGACTCGAATACACAATTGATTCTTTGAGAAACAAGACAACCTATGGCTATAAAACAAATGATTTAAGAGTAGCTTCTGTTACCCAAAATGATAAAACCGTAAATTATGAGTATTATAATGGTACAAGTCTTGTAAAAAGAATATGGTCGCAATTTACAGACATTGACAGTACAACACAAAATGCGGAAAATGGCTATGTGTATGAAAAGGACCGTATCACAGCTATTACACATAATGGCTCTACATACAAATTTGCCTATGACGATTTCGGTAACAGACGCACGGTACATGTGGGCACTAAACTGCTTATGACAAATCAATATGGTGCTAACAATGGTCTGCTTACAAAAAGTACATACGGTAACGGTCATTATGTTGAAAATGAGTATGATTATTTTGACCGTATCACAGGTGTTAAGTATAACGGAACAAAACTTTTCAGCTATGTCTATAATTCTGACGGATTAGTCAGCCGACATATTGACAATGTCAATAATAAGACATATAATTATAATTATGATATGCTGGGTCGCGTTCAGCGAATGGATGTTTCTGACGGCAACAGTATTTTATATAAATACAATAACCTTAATCAGGTAACAGGAACAACATACAAGTTCAATGGAGCCACAAAATCATCTTCCTACACCTATCGCAAGGGCGGTATTCCCGAAAGTACAACTTATCCAAATGGTGCAGATAAAATCCATAGAATTAATGCCCTGACACAGATTAGTGCTGAACATCTTATCACTCCGGAAGCAGGTTCATGGAGAACAAGTTATACATACTATACTCCGGAAAATACAGGCACCGAAACCTACACAACCAATCTCATAGGCAGTTACACTTTCAACAAAATCGGAAGAACAATCAGCTACACCTACGACGGTTCGGGAAATATTAAAACAAAAGCTGATACAGAATACTCATCAACGGACAAAATTGAGTATTTCTATGACGAACTTAATCAGCTTATCCGTGAGAATGACCCTGTTGCAAACAAAACCACCACTTATGTTTATGATAATGGTGGCAATATTCTTGAAAAAAGAGAATATGCTTATACAACGGGTGCTCTCGGTACACCAACAAAAACAACAGAATTCCGTTATGTCAGCACACAATGGAAAGACCTTCTTACAAGCTATACAGGTCACGAAATTCTTTATGATGCAGTAGGAAACCCGCTTAAATTCGGCGACATTACCATGACTTGGGAGCGTGGCAGAAAGTTAAGCACAATGACCCTTGGTGACGACACGACTGTAAGCTACAAGTACAATGCAGATGGCATCAGAACACAGAAAACAGTTGGTGGAGTGACAACAGATTACTTCCTTGAGGGAAGCACAATTGTTGCTCAAAAAACAGGAAACGACGTAATCTGGTACTACTTTGACAGCGACGGAACCCGTGATGCTATTGAGTACAATGGTACAGTTTACTACTACATGTACAACCCACAGGGTGATGTTATCGGTTTATTTGACGGAAATACTAATGTAGTTGTTGAATACACCTATGATAGCTGGGGGAAGGTTGAAACAACAGGTACACTTAAAGACACTCTCGGCAAAGCTAATCCGTTCAGATATCGTGGTTATTATTACGATGAAGAAAGTGGTTTCTACTATCTTAATTCAAGATATTACTATCCTGAAATTGGTAGGTTTATTAATGCGGATGGGTATGTTCAAACAGGGCAAGGTATTCTTGATAAGAATATGTTTGCGTATTGCATGAATAATCCGGTCAACCGAGTTGATATAGACGGTCATATGTCTTACAATGCTGTGCAACAATGGGCTGCCTCAATGTGGTGGTTGTGTGCTATAGATACAGCTCTTCCAATTGGTGATATAGTATATTGGGGTGGAATTTTTATTCTTACCACAGGTTGTGCATTTACTGCTGGAGAAATCATATCTCAAACAACAATAACTGTTCCTAAGGAAGAAGAAAAAGTAATAACAAAAACAAAAATTAAAGATAGTGACCCAAGACGGCATCATATGGTTCCACAAGGTGCAACTAAATCAGCTAAAGCAAGACAAGTGTTATTGGATGTGGGAATTAATCCTAAAACATCACCATTAAATATTGTTACAATACCTCAAGGTCTTCACAAATCTATTCATACCAATAATTATTATGATTATATTGATTCTAAAATTTTGCCATGTAGGGGCGACAGGGTAGCGGTAGAACAGGCATTAGCTGAAATACGAGCGGATATATTATTTGCTGAAGCAACGGGGGTAAGAAAATGGGAAATCACTTAACTCGTTTAACAAAATGGTGTTGTAATGATATACAATACAACAAACAGAATATTGTTGTTGCCGGTAATGGTATTGCATTGTTTGATAGATATTCTCAAAAACAAATTTTCTCGTTTTCTTCACCTAAAAACATTTCATGCATAGGCATTGATGACAAATATATATATACGCGTAATACGGAGGGTGTATATTATATTTTTGATTGTATTAAAGGATTTAGAGTTTGTAGGTGTAAAATAAAGGGAATTGCCAACATAAGTTTTGATAATACTTTCTTGATTTCTCATGAGGAACATTGTATTATAGATGTTTTAATGTTTAATGATAATTTCTACTACTTTACTAAATTTTATCCAGAAACTTGTGAATATAAAACGATAAAATTAGTTTCATATCCAAATTTAGTTTTAACAGACATATACTATGTCGATGAGCAAAAGGAAGCGTATGTCTTATTTAATGAAACTTGTTGTTTAAATAAAGATAGCACAACCAGCAAGCTATTTGTTATTAATACTGAAACGATGCAAATAAGTTTGAGTACAGATATTAATTGCAAACATGGTTTGTGGCCACTTGCAATCATTAGCAATGAATTAATTATGTTTAATGATATTACCATTTTCAATTATAAGTCATTAAAGATAAAACCAATTAAGGATTTAACTCAACAATTGTTTGTTGGAGAAGGTTATTTAAGAACTATATCGATTCAAAAAAACAATAAAATTGCTTTTATTTGTTCAAATTCGATATATGTTTATGACTTGAGTGATGAACAAGTAACACATTCTTTTAAGGGCAAGCATTATTTAGCATTTAAACTTGTTGACAATGTTGCTTGGATTGGAACATGGAATGGAACATTAGTGCACAATGCTGAAATTGAAAGTGCAAAGACTGCTTGCACAGGAAACGGGGAGTGCACAGGGGACGGTTCTGTGTGTTCGGTTGATTAAGGTTTAATGTAGGGGCAGGTCTCCGTGCCTGCCCTTATCAGAATCATACACAACCAATCTCATAGGCAGGGAACACAAGGGGACGGTTCTTCTGTGTTAGATTAATTACAACTTAATACCAAAGGGCGAAGAGATTTTCTCCTCGCCCTGTTTTTTTGTGTTTATGCGTAAGAATAAACACAAGACCTACTTGACAACAAACCAAGTGAATTACAAAAGCCCGACAGCAAAAGCTATCGAGCTCATTTTCTAAAATATGTAAATTTGTTTTTTGACAAACTGCACCTAAAAACCGGAGTCTAAAGCTAATCATAGCACTATCCGCCAGGATGTTTTATATTACCGTTTATATAGAGCGATACTTTATAATTATCACTCTCATAGAACCTTTTTCCAACGAGAGGAAGGATAATATTTATTATACACCAACATCAGGAATTTGTGGCATAAGAGTATCTAAAGAAGTGGAATTCTCCTCAACTACCTCATTTGGTGGAGTTGTGTCAGTAGTACCAGCTATCACAGTGTTTTGCTGTTCGTTTAAAATCGTTTGATTTTCATAAAGACGTCCGCCAAACCAACTATATACCATCAAAGATAGCAAAATAATTGTTACAACAATAAAAGGCAAAATCACCTTAGATTTACGGTTGTTAGACTGCCTAATTATTTCAAGATAATATATTAACCCCATGAGAGCTGTTAATACTATTACCCCTATCAAGCAGAAGAAAAACAACATTTCATATATGTTGGAATTGCAGAATGTCTTTATTGCTTCAGCATAAAAACTAACAGAAGCATTAAAAACTAAAACTATTGAAGAGAATACCCCAAGAATAGCAATGTTACTTTCATAAACTTTTTTCTCACTACTTTGAAGTTTTTTTGAAAATACACTTAATTTTTTTCGTGTTATGTTAGTTCTTTCAAATAATTGAACGACAGTATTTTTAGCTTTATCTATATCATTCTTAAGAGAGTTCATATTATCTGTGCCATTCATAAGCCCAGATTCAGTGTACTTGTACAATATTT
Source organism: uncultured Clostridia bacterium (assembly GCA_937898625.1). GTDB lineage: Bacteria > Bacillota > Clostridia > Oscillospirales > Acutalibacteraceae > Fimenecus. Next base: position 87,805 of record CALEJF010000041.1, read on the forward strand.
GGTCTCTGCCAAGACGATTGGAAAACATCATCAGTATGTTCTTGAGGTCTTTTGGAAAGACAAACGTTTTTTCTTCATTACTAAAATACAATTCCACACACGAGATATATTGGGTCACCATTGAAGAAGAAGAGTGCACAGGGGACGGTTCCTTGTGTTGACGAAAATAGTATGGTGTGATATAATTCTGAGTGCACAGGGGACGGTTCTGTGTGTTCGGTTGATTAGTGCGCGGGGGACGGTTCCTTGTGTTGGCTTAATCACAACTTAATACCTAAGGGCGAGGAGTTTTTCTCCTCGCCCTGTTTTTATTTCTTTCACAAGTATATTTTTAACCTCTTTTTCAATACAGGGGACGGTTCTGTGTATTGATGATAGCAACTTAATACCCAAGGGCGAGGCTCCCCCCCCTGCAAGCACTTTACAAATCAAAACTTAATATTACAAAAAATCCGACAAGACTAAAAAGCCCTGCCGGATTGAAGTAAAAAAAATGAAATTTTCTTGTCACAAATAATTACATTTATGCGATATATATTTATAGAAGAGTAAAATCAAAACTATTCTCATATAAGTTTGATGATTCATCAAGGACGATGCCATGTGCTCTCCGAAAGTTAGTAAGCAATAAAAGCTTGACATACATATAAAAATTCTTTTTAACAAGTGTTAAAAACATAAACGGAGGATAAATAATTATGGGAAAAAGAACAGCCTACATAGGTCTTTCATATCCTTTATTGTACGATTATAAACATCAAGCCAACAGAACATTGAACGATTTATCTGATTCTCCTAACCCAATCATTGAAAGTCCGTTAGGCCTACTAATTTTTTATGATGAATTGTTGTTTTTGTGCAAAAGTGTTTGTCCTAACAATATGCGCAATTTACCATATGTCAAATTTGTTGATGAGTTATATCCGGACTTTTATTTTCAGGGGATTTTAGAACAAACAAATGAAATGAACGGTATAATTAATATTAATACAGCATTATCCTATAATGACATTGTGAAATTATTAAATGTACAAGGATGGGGTGTTGACACACATACACATGGTTTAAAAATTGGCGATGTAACAGTATCTGCAAATGCAAATGAAAATAAATTTCTTTTTGATTTATATGTATTTCAAGCTTTACAAGAGTTATATAATGATGATATAGAGTTAATTGCAAATAGTAGGTTTAATTTAGGTGCATTTAACGGTGGAGTTAAAAGTGAATTTATAGATAGAATTATTATTCCTAACATTCCTAATTATATTAGTATTAACGGACCATATCATGAGTGCATGGAAGAACTAAGAGCGAATAAATACCTAGAGGATTTTCGACGTTGGGTTATACAAAAACATAGCAATATCCAAAGAACAGAAATTAACGAAATGTGCGTTGCTGTTGAACGTAATATTGAAGATGTAAAAGAAAATACATTTAGGAAATATTTAAAAGATAATAGTGGTTATTCGTCTTTTAAATCAATTGGAAGTACTATAATAAAAACGGTTGCTGGTGCGGTATGTGCCCCTGTATCATTTGCAGATGCATTTGCAGGAAGTATAAAACAAGGGAAAAAATATATTGATGCTAAAAGTGTAAGATGGCAAGGCTTTGTTATGGATTCTAGAAATATTGTTAAAAAAATATAATCTAAAGTGCACAGGGGAAGGTTCCTTGTGTTGACGGAAATAGTATGGTGTGATATAATTCTCTTGGTGATGAAATATGCCAAGACAAGCACGCAGACAAAGTGAAAGCGGAATATATCACGTAATGCTAAGAGGAATAAACCAACAACAGATATTCGAAGATACCGAAGACTGTAATAAGTTTATTCAAATACTACACGAATGTAAGGCAGTAAGTGAATTTAAGTTGTTCGCTTACTGCCTTATGAATAATCATATACATTTGTTGATTAAGCCTGAAAAAGAACCGATTGAACAGGTTTTTAAACGAATTGGTGCGCGTTATGTGTATTGGTTTAATGTGAAATATCAAAGAGTTGGTCATTTGTTTCAAGACCGTTTCAAGAGTGAGCCGGTGGAAGATGATTCATATTTTTTGACAGTATTAAGATATATTCATCAGAATCCAACTAAAGCGGGAATTTGCAAAAATATTGAAGACTACAAATACAGCAGTTATCAAGAGTACATTACAAAACCTTGGTTAATCGATACGGATTTTGTGTTTGATATGATTACAAAGGAAGAATTTATCAGGTATAACAATGAGGCGAATTTTGATAAGTGTCTTGAGGTTGAAGATACTCCAAAAATCCGTGTAACAGACGAACAGGCAAAACGAATTATAAAGAATGTGTCAAAATGTGATAATTCAACAGAATTTCAAAGTCTTGATTCAAAACTTCGTGATGAATACATTGCAATTCTGAAACAAAATGGTCTTTCAATTCGACAAATCAGTAGACTGACGGGAATAAGCTTTGGTGTTGTCAGAAAAAGGTTTGATTAAACGGTGTACAGGAGATAGTTCTGTGTCCTGACAATTACAATTTAATATCCAAGGGCGAGGAGTTTTTCTCCTCGCCCTGTTTTTGTATAATTTTGACGGATTAGTCAGCCACATATTGACTATGACAACAATCACATTGTCCCATGAAAAAACGGTCAAAGCGATGTGCTTCAACCGTCTGGATTTTATAATTAGTCGTTCATATATCTTTTAAGTTCGTTATAAAAGTTTTCGCGTGTTCCGGCCATAATTATAACAATTATCTTGTTTTCCACATACTCCACTCGGTAAGCGAGTTCGTAGTTGGTTTTGTTATAATAAATGTCGTAACCATAGATACCGGCGAGGTCTCCGTTCTTTGCTTCACCAATAGTATGGTCTTCCTTGATTTTGTCAATTGCTTCTTGATAAAGCAATTTTAGTTTCTTATCCTTACACTTTTTAAGAAACTTGGCTGCAGGAGGCAAGAATCTAACTTCTGTCATGTTTTTTAATCCTCCGAGCCGAATACATCATCATAGGTATAAAACTCGCCATTACCCGAAGCAACTTCCTCGACTTCTGCAATCATTGCTTCAACAGCAGGGCGTATCTTTGCTTGTTTAATTTTAAATTCCTTCAACAACTCATCGCCTGATAAACCGTTTGCAATGAGTTCTGCAAGGATATGCTCGGCAAATTCCCCTCCTGTATTAGTACGTGCAGGACGAATAACAAGTTCATTTCCACGAACAACACACTCAGCTTCTTCGGCAAACTGGAGAGCTTCAAAAAATTTCTGCGGAATAGTTATCTGTCTTTTTGAAGAAATACTAACTATTTTCCTATCCATAATCAAATTACCTTTCGTAGCAACTGTTGTAGACATGAGCGTCCTCCCTTTATAGTATATGTATCAAAAATAAAATTATACGTTCTTGGTTTCTTTGTTTCTTTGTTTTCATATTTATTATACGTAAATATTTCCGGTTTGTCAAGTAATTATCCTTAAAGTATGATGAGGGCAGAAGATGATTTTTTATGAAATTATACTTTTTTGTCTGATTCGACTACATTTTTGTAATTTTATAGAAAATTAAGTCATCTTTTGCGATAATGGAAACACAAGAATTATCAAAACTGATATACCACTGATAATAAGAAGTATAATGGTCTTAATATAATTCAACAAACAATTTAATCAAAATGAGAATGAGATTTCTTGATTTGAGTTACAAAAAGGTTTTTAAATAATAAATCGTATATAAAACAAAAAAACGAAATTTTAATTAATATACATAAGGAATATGCAATTATGGAAATATTGTTATATAGAAGTTACTTGAAATATTTGAAAGA
>CALEJF010000042.1 GCA_937898625.1 uncultured Clostridia bacterium
ATATGGTTACCGACAATACCATTTAAGATAATCATCTTGCCATTTTCATCAAACTACTTTTACCCTTGAGATATCCCATGAATTGTGCTACACTTATATGTGGTGGGATACTTACCAGCATGTGTATATGGTCACTACACGCTTCTGCTTCTATTATCTCTACACCCTTTTGTATGCACAACTTTCTCAATATCTCTCCGATGTCTTTCTTTATCTGTCCATATATCTCTTTTCGCCTATACTTTGGTGCAAAAACTATATGGTACTGACATCTGTACTTTGAGTGTGCTGAACTTTTTATTTCATTATTATTTAATTTCATTTATTATTCCTCCTCGTATTTTAGTAATGCGGTTGCCAAACCATCACTATTATACTTGGAGGTTTAATTTTTCCTCAACTCTTTTTCGGCGTTCATTTGCACGCCTGTTCTGTCTTTGCTGAAGCCTTTTTCCTCCCCCAGTAGAACTGGGGGTTTATTTCCACGCATAAATACACCAAGTAAAGTGGAGTCACAATAGGTGTCTCCACTTTTTTTGTATTATCTTTCGTTTTACGGGAAGACTATTCTCGGAATGAAAGGACTGATAAAATGGCAGAACGAATGGGAAAACACACTATCTTGCTTCCTACAAAGCCCTCTGTTATAGGCTATGCTTCTGTGGTTGGCAAGGCAGAGGGAGAAGGTCCGCTATCAAAAGAATTTGACAAGGTTTATGATGACGATACTATTGATGGTTGCCCCACCTGGGAAAAAGCAGAAAGTGCCCTGCATAAAGAAGCTGTTTCACGAGCTATTGCAAAAGCAGATTTATCCCCAAAAGACATTGATTTGATAATGGCTGGAGATTTGCTCAATCAATGTATTGGCACATCCTTTGGCATAAGAGAATTGCAAATTCCATTTTTAGGACTTTACGGTGCTTGCTCGACAATGGCACTTTCAATGGCTCTTGCATCTGTAATGGTAGATTCACAGGTTGTCAACAACGCGGTTGCATCAACATCGTCCCACTTTGCATCAGCTGAAAGACAATTCCGACTTCCCCTTGAATATGGCGGTCAACGACCTCCATCAGCTCAAAGGACTGCCACAGCTTCAGGCGCAACTGTTATTTCAAATCACACAAGTAACACGCCTTATATTGAAGCAGTTATATTTGGAAAAATTATGGACTACGGCATAAAAGATGCCAATAATATGGGTGCCGCCATGGCCCCGGCTGTTGCTATAATAGGACCATAAAAGTGGTCCGTATAACAAAAATTATTATATAACTTCGTCGTATTTTTGGGAATTTTTTGTATAGGAAAAAGTTATGAACAATGTTTTTAGTCTTACGGAAATGCAAACTCGGTTAACCGATTTGCAAAGTTCAAATATTCAGGATTGCGATAAAAACTCGCTTAAAAATCTTGAAGATTTGGATTTAGTTAGTTATGCCTTTCCGGGCAAAATTGACAAGTACCTTGACGATGTGGTGAATCCATATCTGTTCAAGGTGGACGATGTAACGGTTAAAATGGAATTCAACTGTAATGGACAAAAGTTTTCTGATACTTTGTCCAAAATTATTCAGTTCCATTGACTGTTACCAACAAGGCGGTATAGTAATCCTTTCAACTTGCCGCCTTCATATTACATATGGAGGCTTTTTCATGCAGAAAAAATATAACGAGTTTCTGGACTCCCATGTCAATAAAATTGAAACTGTCAAAGTAGCGTTGTATCTGCGATTATCCCGTGATGATGGTGATAAAAACGAAAGCAACTCAATCACAAACCAACGCAACATCTTAACTACCTATGTTAAACAGATTCCTGAATTCAAAATTGAAGATATTTATACCGACGATGGGTTTTCAGGCACAAACTTTAATCGTCCTGATTTTACGCGAATGATGGACGATATTTATGAGGGTAAAATCAACTGTGTAATCGTTAAAGACCTTTCTCGTCTTGGACGAAATTACAGCGAAACTGCACGATATATTGATGAGATTTTCCCAAGGCTTAACATCCGATTTATAGCTCTCAACAACAGTATTGACACAGCATCAAGCACAATGAATGCTGCAACACAATGTATTTCAGTTGGTGTTACAAACGTCATCAATGAAAGTCTTGCTGCAACGACATCTGTCAATGTTCGTGCTACGCTCAACCACAACAGACAACAAGGCAAATTCATTGGTAGTTTTGCTTGTTATGGATATAAAAAAAGTGATGATGACCATCACAAGCTTGTTATTGACCCTGAAACCGCACCTATTGTCCGCGATATTTTCAACAGGTTCATTTTAGGTGAAAGTGTTTTATCAATTACAAGGCACTTAAACGCTTTAGGTATTCCTAATCCATCTGCATACAAATCCATGAACAATCCTAACTACAAGCCACAAAGCAATTCGTGTTTATGGGTTGATTCAACTGTGCGAAGAATTCTCTCAAACGAAATGTATTTAGGCAATATGGTTCAAGGTAAAAACGAAAAAATCAGTTACAAAATTAAACAGAATCGCAGTGTTAATAAAGATAATTGGATAATTGTTGAGAACACACATCAGCCAATTATTGACCGTGATACTTTTGATAAGGCACAATCACTATTCAATAAAAACACTCGAATTTCGCCAAAATCTGACTCTGTCGATTTATTTTCAGGCTTTATGAGATGCTCTAACTGCAACTATACGCTTAACAAAAAGACTAACACTCATTCTTATGGCACTTATGAGTATTACAGATGTACTACAAGAACTAAAAAAGGTAAAGACACTTGTGAAAGTGGTCACACAATCCGTATTGATAAACTTGAAAAGGCAGTGCTCAAATCATTACAATTTATGATAAAAACTGCTGTTGACATGGACGAAATTATCAAAAGCACAAATCAATCAGGCAAAATCCGTACCGACGAAACCTTGCTCGAACGAAAGTTACAGAAAGAGTCTTCACAACTTGAAAAGTACAAATCTGCTATGGTTGACCTTTATCCCGATTACAAATGTGGAATTCTTTCACAGGACGAGTATCTACTTTTAAAGGTAAATATTTCAGAAAAAATCACATCACTGCAAAAGGAAATCACCAAAACACAAGAACAGATTAAAAAGTGTCACACAGGAATGGTTGAGGAAAATGATTTCATCGCAAGCTTCAAAAAATACGGCACCATCGACAAATTAACTCGACCAATGCTTGTGGAACTTCTTGACTGCATCCTTGTCCATAAAGGTGGCGACATCACAATCCGTTGGAAATTCCGTGATGCATATCAGGATGCCCTCACCTATCTCGCTGAACTCGAAAAACAAAAATCAGCGTAAATATTTGGCATAAGCCACCTTTAAATGCAAAGCATTTTTCCATTATTGGGGTCATAGGGGTGTCCCCTGAAAACGGCAAGGTGGAAAAGAGTCCACCACAGCCAATGCTTGTTACGTAAAACAATAAAGAAAGAAGGTAATAAAAATGAGAAAACGTGATAAAGAAGTAAGAATAAGATTAAGCGACCAAGAATATGTAAAACTGCAGAAAAATGCAGAAAAAGCTAACATGAAAGTTGCACCTTATGTGCGGAAAGTTGCCCAAAGTCCAAACATTTTTATTGTAAATTGTGATTATAATATCATTGCAGAGCACACAAGAGAAATTGCAAAAGTCAGAACAGCCATTAACCAAATGATTTTCACAATAGAAGCAACAAACAATTACCTGCCAAAAGATATTGAAACTATCGTAGAACTAATAACATACATTTTTAAAACAGAAAATGAATTGCGAGACCACTTACGTAAAGAACGAAACCTTAATTTTGAAAAACTTATCGACTAATAACTAAGATAATAGTTTTTTAAACCTTCTTCCAAGGTATAAAACCTAGCATTATAACATCTGATGAATTTTTCCTTACTGACTCTTAATTCTTCAAGGAGTATAAGAATACATTGAACATATAAAAATGCCTATGAAGTTACAATTAACCTCATAGGCATTTTACCTTATATAAATTTTACGCTGCAGTGATGCTGTTGTGCATGATATCAACGATATTTCGAAGTATCTGTGCCTGAGCACCGAACATTGTGATAATGTCATAGTTATCAAATGGTGACTTTTCAATCAGGTCATTTACATTGATGTCACCGTTTTCACGAACATAATCAATGATTGATTTAACAAATTCCTGCTGTTGTGAATTGAAAGTATTGCCACTTAAGAACTCACCAAATTTTTCATTGATTGCATCTTGCTCAATACCCACAATTGAACGGATAAACGCAGCAAGATTATCAATATTAGTAATCTTCTGATACTCGTCTTTTGTGCCGAGTTCTTCCCAAAGAACACGTTCTAATTCTTTAAGGTCGTCTGCATTAATTGGCTCAAGATTACGGATTTTGAGAATTGTCGGATTGTTGGTGTTTTCAGCAAGGTAGTCAATAACCTTTTCCTTGTAAGTTCTGATATCAACAAGTCCATCACCATCATATTCGCCGTCCATTATTACATCGACTGTATCAATATCAATCGGATTGACCTTGCTTTCTATATACTTCATAAGGTCACGGACTTCATCACGATACCTTTCAAGGTCACTAACTTTCGGACTTTCCCAGAAATCTGTACCTGCGAGAATCTGAAGCACATCTGCCTTTGCTTTGACACCATCAATAGTTGAATAGTCAAGAAGAAGTCTTGCAGCCTTTCTGACCATGCCAACTGCCCTTGTTGCCTCACTTATATTCCCATTTGCAAGGACTGAAAGTTCGATATTGAATATCTTCACATCAAATGCAAGGGCTTTTTTGTCTTCGTCAATATCACTATCAACAAGTTTTGAGATGTGAAGTTGCATTTCTTTTGCATCAAGAATCGAAATAGCCTGCCAACGTTCCTTGTCACAGAATTTATCCACATAAGCCAGTTCTTCTCTTACGGAAATTCTTGCACTGTTGGCCTTAATACCAAGAACTTTGTTGATAAGTTCAGGCTTAATTTTGTCATAATATGCCTTGTGTTCAGGGTTGGTCTGATGCTCAATCTTCTGCAATTCAACTAACAAGTTAAGTTTTGCATCAAATAATCTCTGTGAAAGTGATTTTGAAACAACACCATCTGAGCCCTCAGGATTCTGGTCAAAATATTCAAAGTTGCCACAGTAATCAAAAATAAGGAAATATTCTTTATCCTTACCGTCAATAAGACCTTCGCAAAGACGAGTACCACGACCAATCATCTGCACAAACTTGATTTTTGATTTAACAGGCTTGAAGAACACAAGATTCAGTACACTTGGAACATCAACACCTGTGTCAAGCATATCAACAGAAACTGCGATACGGAAATTATCATCAGTTTCAAATTTTGTTATAAGCTCATTTGCACCCTTAACCTGATTATCAATAAGCTGACAATAATTTTCACCATATTTTGGATATGTTTTCTTAAATACATCAACAATCAGTTTTGCGTGATTGTGGTTGTATGCAAAAATAATTGTTTTACCGAGTTTCTGACCATAATCGACCTTTAAACCCTTTGTCATAAGTTCATCAAGGACTCTGCGACAAGTGTCTTCATTGTAGAAAATCTTGAAAAGTGTTTCTTTTGGGATAACATAGTCAGATGTCACATCATCTTCAAGGAGTACATCAACTTTTTGCTTGTCAATAGCACTTAAATCGCTGTATTTAATACCATGACTTAAAAGTTTTGTTGTTTTGCTCTTAACTCTATATGGCACGAGATAGTGTTCTTTCACTCCTTCTTCAAGCGAATATGAGAAGTTAGGTTCACCATTTTCACAGTTGAAAAGATGATATGTATTTGCATCAACCTCGTCTTTTGGTGTTGCAGTAAGACCCACAAGCAAACAGTCAAAATATGAGAAGATTGAGCCGTATTTATTGAAGATTGAACGGTGTGCCTCGTCAACGATAATCAAGTCAAATCTTGCTGAAGTGAATTCTTTATCTTCAGCATCGATATAATTTATCATTGTCTGATGAGTTGAGAATGTAATTCTTGCATTTGGCTCATCTGCAAGAGATTTGTCAGAAAGAACACAGTAACTCATATCAGGTAAAATCTTCTGGAAATTCTTGAAAGCCTGTTGCACAAGGCTTGTACGGTCAGCAAGGAACAACACATTTTTAATCCATTTGTTACGAGCAAGAACTTCAACAAGAGAGATTGAAACTCTTGTTTTACCAGTACCCGTAGCCATAACGATAAGTCCCCTACGATGCAGGTCATTAAATCTTTCACAGATGTTAGTTATAGCCATTTTCTGATATGGTCTGCCTGAAATATCATCACGGATTACAAGGTCAGTTATATCATTTCTGCTACGCTTCTGAATCATATATTCAAGTTCTTCAGCAGTATGGAATGCCATAACCTTACGGGATGGATAAAGTCCGTCAATCACATAGATTTCATAACCGTTTGTATAGTAAAGCACAGGAACATAGCCATATTGCTTTTCCATACATTCGCCATAAGTTTTAACTTGCTGAATGCCAACAGTTGCATCAACACTTGTCTTTTTAGCCTCAACAATAGCAAGCGGCTTACCGTCTTTGCCATAAAGGACATAATCGCAGAACCCGATACCTGAAGCATTAGGCATATCTTTAACAGGAATTTCACAACAAGCCATATTGGGCATTACAGTACCACTTTTTATAACTGTACCGTTTGGGAGAGTTGTTGTGCTTTGTGGTTCAAGCACAGTCCAACCAACCTCACCAAGATATACATCTATATAAACACGACGAGTTTCTGCCTCGCTCATATATGCAGGAATTGTGAAAGATGCAACAGTTTCGGGTTGCTCAAATTTTCTATATACAAACTCTGCAAAGAAAGCAAGGTTATCAAGAGCAAGTCGAGCATATTTTTTCTTGATATTCTTATCGTGCTGTGCATTCATACCCAACTTACGGATGAAATGAAGTGTTTCAAGAATGACGCTGTTATCAACAAACCCTGTTATGAGTTTATTGTCGATAAGCTCAAGCATTGTTGCATTTTTCGGTATTTCTACACTGTGTTTATCGTATATAAATTCAACTATTGTCAAAAGAGCATTACGACAACTCGAAGCCATATCAGATGGTGTATCAGCATTTTCAGCCAATACACAAGCATCATATATAGCCTTGTATTTAGTATTATTCAGAATAAAATCAAATTGAGTCATAATAATTCTCCTTGATTAGATGTTATGTAACAAATCATAATTTTTGTAATTAAATTTTATAAACACTGTTATCCACTTTTTCTTCATCTTCATAAAAAGCGTCCATTGTTAGCAAACCTGTTCTAGCACTAAAAACAGAAATAATTTTATCACATGTTATTTCTCCATTTTGAAACTGTTCAAAAATCTTTAACAGTGATTCTGTTGTTATTATTAAACTGCCCATCTTCTTTGATAAATCAATTTGTTCTTCATTTATTGGCTCTCTTTCGGCAAGTGGCTTATTTCTAATTGGATTTATGATTAAAAGAGTTTTGGTGTCTTCTTTGCGATTTTCATCTTTTAATTTATCTAAATATTTACCACGATGAACTTCAACTTGTGTCACATGTTCATACTTAACATTTGATGTAACACCCTTAATTTCACCGACAAAAGTTATGTTTTCTTTTGGTATCAGAAAATCTTCACGTTTTTCATCCTTAAATGAAGATAAATCACAAACGAGTAATTTTTCCAAAATTTCAAATACTGTTGAAACTAATTCGTTTCCACTGGTTACCAATATACTCTTATACTTCGAGTTTTCTTCTAGTTTTATATTTGCTTGTTCGATTTTTGCCTTTAATTCGTCAATTTCTTGATTACTCCTATCAATCAATTCTTTCTGTTGTTCATCATCGAAACATTTGTAATCAATTAGCCATTGAGGAATTTCTACTTTTTGTTTGTCTAATCCTATACCTCTTATAAAATCGTCAATTGTTGTGTTTGGCGATTTAAGGTCAAGTGTTGTTATAATAAGATTGCCAAATTGTAATGTGGTTGCTTTGTTTCCACCTTTTGACCTCGTAAGCACATCAGAATCTCGAACAAAGCAAAATGCCGATATATAACTTTTCCCATTAAGAAAAGTTTCTGAATTTTCATAAATCAATTCGTAAGAATTTGTAAAACTATCAGGAATAATTGAAGCCAAAAGATTTTTTCTTAAATTCGTTAATTCATTTTTTAATTCTATTTTTTTATCATATCTTTTTTTGTGTTCCCAATAATCGTAATAATGTGTATAATTTTGTGGAAGTGCAACTATGTTTATTGAGCTTTGGGAAGTCTCTATCATTCTCTTTATACTTATCAAATCATTAGTACAATATATTTTGTTGCTAATATTTTCATCAAACGCCCATAACTTATCATTTTGTAACGAAAATATGTTAATGTCAAACGAATCCAACGCCATCGGTTTATTTAAGGTTGAATTAACTATCTCATGCTTTGTTTCAAATGACAAGTTATTACTGGATGTTACTTGTATTTTCATATTTTTTCACCTCAGCCAAAATATTCTTGCATTAAACTGTCAAATAAGGTTTGTGCTTCGTCGAGTGCTTTCTGTACGACAAATTTTGATTTGTCGATTTGTTCAACAAAAGTTACAAATTCTTCCTGCAATTCAATTGGAGGACAAATAAACTTCACTGCTTTAACCTCACTCATAGAAGGCATATTAGGAATACCACTGCCTCTACTAAAGCCAAACAATACTTCTTGAATTTCTCTACTTCTAAACTGATGAATGAAGAAGGTATTCTTCATAACAGTTTGATTTAATGACAACTTCAATAATGCTTGGTTTATAATTCCTTCTTTTGCTCCCTTTGGCACTTCAGCAATACGACCAAGTGTAACACCGGAACAACTTATTATCAAGTCTCCCGGAACGACCATAAACCCAATCATGTCTTCGTATTTTTCTTTGGTTATATAATACTTTTCATATTCAAAGTCATTATGAATAGCATGTCTTTGCTCATATACTAAATATCCAGTTTCTACAAAATCCTCTTTTTTTAATGCTCCGCCAAACGGACCTCTCTTTATTGAATTTTTACCTTTGACAACAATCTCTGGTAAGGATTTCAACTCGAATCTCTCATCGTGTATACCACCAAACATCTCGACAAATCGGGCTTTAACTAACTCATCAAGTTGCTGAAGTTCTTCTTTTCTTCTCTCAATAATTCTTTCAGTTGCATTTAAAATCTCAATAATTTGATTCTGTTTTTCTTTATCCGGCAATTCCATTGAAATCGTTTTTAACTTGCCAAACTTCACACTTGTACGAGTACTACCTTGTACAAAAGACGCTATAGAATATTGAAAAACATCTGATTTAAAGAAATATTTTAAATATTCTGGAACAATTAAACTTGTATCAACAATCTCAAAAACAGGATACGCTGGACTTACAATTCCAATTTCAGCACATTCAAGCATATTAGGAAAGAACTCCCCTGTATCACTCATTGCTCTATATGTAAACTGTCCTTTTCTTATTATCTTGTATCCAGTATTATCTTTACTAGCAACCTGTTTGTTAAAATAATCGCTTTGAAAATAAAGCCCTGATTTTGACGATGTTAATACAGGATATTGATTATTAACAGTCGTCTTTTCTGTTATCTCACGCAAAAATGTTTCTAATTTAACTCTCATAAACATCCCTACAAATCCGAATTTGTTTAACTAAAAACTTAAAAAAATCAGTTTAATCCAAGCATTTTTTCAAGTTCATCCATCGCTGACCCGATTTCAATTTCTAATTCACGGATATTTGCCATGATTTCTTCGGTACTTGGGTACTCAATCGGCACATATTCGGTTTTCTTATACTTATTGATTGAAAGGTCATAGTCATTTGACACGATTTCGTCTTTTCCGACAAAGAAAGATTTTTCTGTGCGTTCTCGTTTAGATTCTTCGTTCTTCTCAGAATGACAATTTTCAAATCTTGCGATGATATCAGGGATATCGTTATCGTCAATAGGTGTACGCTTATCATCAAGAGTGTGACCATCTGCCTGCATATCATAGAACCACACATCTTTTGTGCCTGACGGGTCTTTTTTGAACACAAGAACAGCAGTTGAAACACCTGCATAAGGTTTAAACACACCTGAAGGCATTGAAATTACAGCCTGCAAGCAATTGTTTTCAATAAGTTCTTTTCTGATTGACTTATGTGCATTTGATGAGCCGAAAAGGACACCATCGGGAACGATACAAGCACATCTGCCACCAATTTTAAGTGATTTTATAAAGAGCGCAAGGAACAAGAGTTCTGTTTTCTTTGTCTTGCAAAGGGCTAAAATATCCTTGCTGATATCTTCCTGGAAAACGCTACCTGTAAATGGTGGGTTTGCAAGAATAAGTGAATATTCATCACGGACAGTATTATCATCAGAAAGTGAATCCTGACGGTCAATATTTGGCTCTTCAACACCGTGAAGAAGCATATTCATAGCACCGATACGAAGCATTGTCGGGTCAGTATCAAAACCATTGAACATTGTTTTGTTATAATGCTCTACGACATCCTTACGCATCAGTTCAGTTTCATAATTTTTACGAATATATTTCGCACTACATAAAAGGAAACCTGCACTACCCATTGCAGGGTCAAGAATTTTATCGTCAATATTAGGACGGACAAGTTCAACCATCATATCAACAATATGACGGGGTGTTCTGAACTGACCTAAATCACCTGCACTTGACATTTTATTAAGGCAATATTCATAAACATCACCCATAATGTCCTTATTACTCATATCAATTTCGTTAAGGGTATCAACACAGACTGCAAGCACCTTTGGTGTCGGAATAAGGAAAACAGCATCATTCATAAAGCGAGAGAAAGCAGTATCTTTACCCTCACCATTAACTGATTTGATAAAAGGGAACACAAAATTTCTGACAGTATCAAACATTACATTCGGCTCTGAATTATGGAACTTTTTCCAACGGAGTTCACTATACGCAATGCTTGTATTACCATCGTCAGGTGTGAATTCACCGTCCTTGAAAATCTTGCTCTTATATGCAAAACCAAGCGCAGCAGCACCGCCCTCTCTCTTGGTTTCGTTATCATCAAGAAGCTTCATAAACATAAGGTATGTAATCTGCTCAAGTACAGTTGTTGGTGAAGAAATACCTGCTGTCCAGATAGTATCCCAAATCTTATCAATTTTTGATTTTAATTCGCCTGTAATCATGTTAATTCCCCTAAACTAAAAATTACCTATAATTAAATATATTTTACACCAAAAAGTCGTGTTGTGTCAAATAAAGTATTCGCTTTATAGGGAGTTTTTCCGGACAGAAATACCCTATTTAATATAAATCGTAAAATTACGACATTTTGTGACATTTTTCGTAATTTATAAGAAACACTAAATAGAAACAAACACGCATATTTCCCTTATTTTGCATATAATATTAAGGGAATATTTGCTTAAAAGGTTGACTTTTCCCTTATTTTACACTAGAATATAAGGGAATAAGCAAGGAGGTAAGGGAATGAGAACTTTTAATTACTCCAAAATTAAAGAGCAAAAATGGGATTCTGACATCCTTGGATTGATTGCTGCTATCTACAAAGAGGCTGGCAAACAAGAATTGTATCTCAAGCAACAGCCTGAAAAACTTGAAAAGCTTGTTGAAATTGCAAAAATACAGAGTACCGAGGCTTCAAATGCCATTGAAGGCATCGTTACAACAAGCACTCGTGTTAAACAGTTGGTTGAAGAAAAGACTACTCCCAGAACTCGTGATGAGCAGGAAATCGCAGGTTATCGTGATGTGTTGAATGTGATTCATGAAAGCTTTGATGCGATTCCATTGACTCAGAATTACATTCTTCAGCTTCACAAAATATTATACAGCCATATGAACAACCCAATGGCAGGCAAAACCAAGAGTGTGCAGAATTATATAAGTGCCACATATCCTGATGGTCATAGTGTAACTTTATTCACTCCACTTTCACCTTTTGAAACACCTGAGGCACTTGATAAGATTTGTGAGGAATTTAACAGAGTTATCGGCAATATGGAAGTCGAGCCATTGATTGCTATTCCGATTTTCATTCACGATTTTCTTTGCATTCATCCTTTCAATGATGGTAACGGCAGAATGAGTCGTCTGCTCACAACATTACTCCTCTACAGAAGTGGTTTTTATGTTGGTAAGTACATTTCACTTGAGGCTAAAATAGCAAAAAATAAAGACCTTTACTATGATGCACTCAGTCAGGCTCAAATTGGTTGGCACGAGGGAAATGAAGACAATATTCCTTTTATCAAATATCTTCTTGGAACAATTCTTGCTGCATACAAGGACTTTGAAGAACGATTCGAACTGATTGAAGAAAAACTCCCTGCAATTGAAATTGTTAGGAAAGCCACACAGATTAAAATCGGTCGTTTCAGCAAACAAGACATTCGTGAACTTTGCCCATCACTTAGTATAAGTGCTATTGAAGGTGCATTACGAAAGATGGTTGAATCCGGTGAATTAAAGCGTGAAGGTAATGGCAAAAACACTTGCTATTATCGATTAAAATAAGGTTATAAATTTACACAAAAAGTGCCTATGAAGTTAGAAAGTCCAATCTAACCTCATAGGCGTTATGCTTTTAGTCCAGTCAAATAATGAAAAACGGACTTATCTCTTGTTACGATTTTTGAAGTCCTCGTCAATTTCTGCACTCCAGTCGTCTGCCATGCACTTACTTGCACGGACATTACAAACTGCTTTTGAAACTGTTTCGTACAAAACTGATGTGCCTTGTGCATCGGCATTGTAGTTAACTGCACGATTACGGTCAATGCCATATCGTTTTGCAGTTTCAACTGCGTCGATATTCGCACCGATAAACAAGAATTCCCAACCGTATTTTTCCTTT
The DNA here is from genome assembly GCA_937898625.1 of uncultured Clostridia bacterium. Classification (GTDB taxonomy): domain Bacteria; phylum Bacillota; class Clostridia; order Oscillospirales; family Acutalibacteraceae; genus Fimenecus. Next base: position 12,961 of record CALEJF010000042.1, read on the forward strand.
TGTCTTTCAATCATCTGTTTAACCTTGTCAGATGAATAGTGATGACTTGCATTTTCCTGACCATCAGTTGTGATGATGAAAATTGTGTTTTCAGGGACATCTTCATTACGAGCGTATTTGTGGACATTACCGATGTGATGAATCGCACCACCAACAGCGTCAATGAGTGCTGTACAACCGCCAACAAAATAGTCATCCTCTGTCATTGGCTTGATTTCATCAAGGCTTACTCTGTCGTGGATTACTCGACTCTCATCGTCGAAGAGTACAGTTGAAACGATGCATTCGCCATCCTGCTTTTTCTGCTTTTCAATCATTGAGTTAAAACCACCGATTGTGTCCCTTTCAAGACCACTCATTGAGCCACTTCTGTCTAAAATAAATACGAGTTCTGTTAGGTTTTTCTTCATAGTAAATTCCTCCAAAAAAATAATGTGATTGTGGGTTTCTTCAACCTTACAACCACATTATAACGAGTTATTTACTTGTAAAGGTCTCTTGACGGGAGACTTTTTATAGCAGAACATGTAAGTTTGTTTGACTGTTTCTTAATTGCAAACTAGAGTATAGTTATTTCATTTGTTATTTTAGAAAAATTAAAGTTTTTCTTTGCAATAAAAAATGCAGTTTTAATTTGTTTAGCTCCAACATCACCCCAATTTAATAATTCAGATGCTTTATAATAAGGAACCAAAACCCTATCATATGTTAGTCCCGTTGCTGGGTCTGGCTTCTTCTCTTCTATGCTTTCTATCAATGCAGTCATTCTTACCTGTGCATAAGGAGAAGAACCATCTTCTTCATCTACTAACTGATAGCCGACCATATATGGGTCATTTATTTTAACATTAATTTCTTCAATCAATTCCCTTCTCAATGTGCCTTGGATACCATCATCCCCAACCTCAGGTTTTCCACCAGCAAGGGAATACTTATTGTCTTCTTTACGCAACAAAACTCTACCATCTTTTGTAAATATTATTCCATATACTTGTGTTATTTTGATATTGTTAGGAACATTTCCATCTACCCAATGAAAAATTGCCATATGATTTTCTCCTTTGTATATTTGCAATATTAATCTATACAATTATACCCCCAACAGCTGTTGGTCGAATTGGTACAGTACTTCATTTACATCAAAGATAGTTTTGTAGTTTCCTGTTTCGACGAAGTACCGGATAATTACATCGAATTTGTTGCAATTTGAAAGGCTGTATCCTGCTGTTTTGAGCAGATGTGTTGCTTCGTCAAGGTCAAGTTTAAGTCCAATTGCAAATGATATTGCAGTTAATTTACTTGGCTTGTAATCAGGACTACACTTGATTTTTGAGAAGGTCTTTTTATTCACATTTGAGAGTTTGTATGCCTCAACATCAGTGATGCCTTTCTTATCGATATAGTAGAAAAGTGTGTCCGCAAAGCCCTTGTCCATCTGTTTGAGCATATCTTCAAGTGTTGCTTCCTTGCTATAACATTCATCAATATCCATTGGAATTGATGCACAAGGCTTCGGTTGTCTTGCACGACCAAAAAATGGTTCTTTGCGTCTGTTCTCTATCAAAGGTACTGATTGAGAACTGCACACAAAATCGTTCTGTTCAACATATGTATCGTCGATATATGATGCCACATCACAGAACAGTTTTTCGCTGATTTCAAACGACTTTTTATCATACACCACAAGGTAAACGAGCATTTCATTCTCAAAAAGGAAATCGCTGATGACACTCGTTGCAATCTTCAATACGGACTGTTTTGGGAATCCGTAAGTCCCCGATGCGATAAGTGGAAATGCAATGGTCTCGCAATTGTTCTCTTTTGCAAGTTTCAAGCACTCTTTGTAGCAGGACACAAGCATTTCCTCAGGGTTTGAGGATTCTTCCCAGACCGGTCCTACTGTATGTATAACATACTTGCAAGGCAATTTGAATGCAGGTGTGATTTTTGCTTTTCCTACATCGCACCCACCGAGTTTTTCGCAGTATTCCAATAATTCAGGGCCTGCTGCCTCGTGAATTGACATATCTGTCCCACCACCCGGGTAGAGATGTCTGTTTGACGGATTAACAATGGCATCACATTCGATTTTAGTAATATCCTGACGAATAATTTTAAGTGGCATAGTTATCTCCTTATTTTGGTATGCGATTAAAGTACATTCCACCGTTTTGTTTTAGCCACAAGTGGCATTGTTTATAGTTTGGAAAGACCTTATCAATCTCTGCATAGAATCGTGCTGAATGGTTCATTTGCTTTCTATGGCACAACTCATGCACCACAATACTGTCAATAATTTCATCAGGTAACAACACCAAAAGACAGTTGAAATTAAGATTAGCTTTTGATGAGCAACTACCCCAACGGGTGTGCTGACATCTGATAGTGATTTTGTTGTAAGTTACGTCGATTTTCTTTGCATAAAATTCAACCCGTTTTGGAATATCGAGTTTTGCCTTTGCTGTGAATTGCTTGATTTCCTCTTGTGTATATGGTTTCAAGTCGTCCAAAACTTTCTGTCTTTCATTAAGCTTTGTGAGATGTTTATCAATCCAAGATTTCTTTGACTCAATAAATTTAAGTATCTCTTTTTCTTTCATTCGAATAGGAGCACGAGCAATTATCTCGTTCGGTTTTAACTCAATTGAAAGTGTTTTTCGGTTGCTACGGATGATTGTAATTTTGGTTTCAAGGCTCATTTGATTACCTCATACAATGTTTCTTGGAATTTTGGTAACCACCAGTCTTTATACCCTGCTTTGGTGGGGTGGATGTGGTCTACGAGGTAGAGTTTTCGTTGTTCTTCGGTGATGCAATTTATTTCTGCATCGTTCCAGAAATCGATAACAGTTATATCCCATTTCTTTTGAATTTCAAGAAGCAAATCCACCATTTTAGAATAGTCGTCGCTATCGTATTTTGCTTGAGTATAGAATACAACAGGACAGTCCCAAGTGCTCTGTGCATATGCGATTATGTACTCAATTGCACCTGCGATAGTTTGGGTATCAAAATCGTTTATATCGTAACTTGTGCTGATTTCACCGAGTGGCATTTCCTTTGTTGCATCGTTGGTGGAGAGTTGGCAAACGAAGGCATCAGCTTTGATATTCTTGTCGATAGTCTTCATTCGGGACACATAGGAATTCTCTTTTATATCAACGAGAGTAGTGCCTGAAACAGCCTCTTTTATGGCAATAATTCCGTCGGTTTTTTCAAGGAAATCTGCAAAACTTACACCAATTGAACCGTATCCGTGAGTGACGGAACTTCCAAGGAATATGACAGTTTTGTCTTTGATTGGACTGTTCTCAATGGTACTTGTGTTTTTGAGGGAATACTCGCCATAATTACCACGATTGAAAAAGCCGAACATGTTGCTCACATATATCCCTGACACGAGAACTACAACCAATATAATTGAAATTACAATTTTGAGTTTTGTTTTCATCTGTACCACTCCAAAAGTGCTTAAACATTTTTTGTTATAAAACAATAATACCACGAAAGCACATAATTCTCAATGAAAAATTGATGTGTTTTTCTACAGTAGGTTTTAACTGTTACACATTAGGCTCTTCAGTTATTTAATGATTAGCACTAATCTAACTATAGGTTAGATAGATTCTCTAAGCTATCAACTTAATAACAACAAAAAAAGCGTTGTAAAAAGGAGTAGAGATTTCCCAAATGCAACGCTTTTTACGTTATAAATTTTTTGATATGAAATCAAATATTAGGTTAAACATCACTTCATCTTAAGATACCGTAGATTGTAAATCCTTTAAGTTTTGAATAAAAAAGCAAAGTTAATAATTTTACACTTTCAACAATTGTTCTATTTTATGAAGCATAGTTTATCCGAATATGGAAATAAAGAATTCTTTTATTGGATTGAAAATCATTCTGAAGAACGACACAATGTTCTGCCAGAAGGTTTCCTCTTCAATTTCAAAGGTAACGGATGTTTTGCCTGAGTAGTTTCCGATGCCTGTGATTTCGGCTGTTGCTGTTCCAACCTCGGTATTATTCTTGTATGTAACGGTGTAATCAACACCTTCTATAAGAACCTGTTCGCCGTTTGTAATAACAAGTCCAGGCTTTATTTCATTACCTGTATAAGCCTGATTCTCAACAGGAGCAACAACGATGGTTCCAATGTCTTTTGTAATGATTGTGAAGTTCGCTACACTGGCAAGAACTTTATAAACACCTTTACCACTGACAAGAACCTTTGCAGTACCAACATTTACATTGTCAGAATATTTAACTGTAAAGTCTGTATTTTCAGTAAGCTTTTTATCTGAAACTTTCACATTCACTTTAGGTTCAATTTCTTCACCTGTATATACTTGATTAGGGATTGCATCGATAATAAATGTGCTGACAGGAATTCCTTTATTGAGAGCATATGAGTGAGCATAGGAATTTTCCACGCAATAGATTGTAAGTGAATCGCATCCGTCAAAAGCATCACCTGCAATATCTGTAACAACAGGAGAAATAACTGCAGTTTCAAGATTTTCGCAGTTTGCGAAGGCAGCAGATTTAATTGTGGTTACATTACCACCCACAGACAGTGTTTCAAGATTTGCGCAATTCTCAAATGATGAAACCTCAACCACTTCAAGCTCAGTTGCTTCTTCTTTCTTATTTTCACCCAACATAACAAGATTTACGCCTGAACCTGTAAAACTGTTAGGATAAATTTTCTCTACACCTTTAAAATCAAAATCAGCAAGAAGTATATCATCTGCGAAAGCATATTCACCAATAAGCTTCACATCTGAATCCCATTCAAAGGTTGTGAGTGAATCACAGCTGTTGAAGGCACTTTTCGGAATAAGCTTTACATTTGGTGACATACGAACCTTAACAAGGCTGTCACAATCATAAAAGGCTGATTCATCAATATCAAGAACATAATCTGGGATATAAAGTTCAGTAAGAGAATCGCAGTTTTCAAAAGCTGATTTACCAATCATTCTTAAAGACTCCGGAAGTGAGTTTTCTGAAAGTTCGATATTTGAACCCGAGAATGTTCCTTCTTCAATTGAAACAAGATTTTTTGGTAATACAATATTTTCAATTGAACTATTCTCAAAAGCAAATTTTCCTATTTCTGTTACAGAATCAAGAATAACAAGAGCCTCTTCGTAATCATAATTGCTGAAGAAGTAATCAGGGATTCTCTTTACTGTATCACCAATTACAACTTTTTCAATACTACTTTCCGCAAATGGAGAAACATTTTCATTTTCAGGATAATAAAACTCGCAGTTTTCAGCGTTGAAATATACTGTTGTTACTGTTTTTGGAATGGCGTTTTTACCAAGAGACTTTACACTTTTCGGTACTGTAAATTCAGTAAGGGAAGTGCATCCCTCAAATGCTCCTACACCTATTTTTGTCACAGAATCAGAAACTGTAAGATTTTTAAGCGATGTACAATTTCTGAATGCACTTGTTCCGATGACTTCAACCGAATCAGGAATTACGATGGTTTCAACTGCTTTCTGTTCTGTAAAAACACCATCGGTAAGTACCTTTACATCGTTTCCGATAGTAATATTTTTAAATCCGCCATTACCCATATTCTGAAAAGCCTCGGTATATGTTAAACCACCGCTGTTTATCAAATGAGGAATATTGTAATAAAGGTCTGTAAGATTTGTAGAACCGAATGCCTGTCTACCTACATATACAAGATTCTTTTCAAGCCTTATTTCACCGCTCAATTTTTCACACATGTCAAATGCATAAGCCCCTATTTCCACAAGTGATTCAGGAAAATCAATTGAACTCAAAGATGTACAATATCGGAAAGCACTTTTTTCGATAGTTTTTAGATTATCAGAAAGAACAACACTTTCAAGATTTTTGCAATTGAGAAATGCATTTATACCGATAACAGTAACACTTTCAGGGATAATAATACTTGTCAATGATGTTTCTTCAAAGCATCCTTCGGGGATTTTGGTGAGTTCATCAGAAAAAACAAATGAATCAATCAAAGTTTTTGCAAAAGCACCTGCACCGAGGCTTGTAATTTTTTCACCGCTGACACCGATAGTTTTCAATTTCTCGCATAAGTTAAAGCTATCCTTACCAATTGTATGAAGCTCATCAGAAAACTGTACATTCTCAAGAGCTGTACAATACAAGAAGGCTTCGTCACCTATCTCTTCTACACCGGGTGCAATAACCGTTGTCAGGCTTTCACAGTTTTTAAAAAATGCGTCGGGTATTTTTTTTATGTTTTTGTTGAAGGTTATAGTTTCAAGGCCGTCGCAATCATTAAACGCCTTAGCACCGAAGGAAATGTCCTTTTCTGTGCTGTATTCTAGCTCTTTCATATTTCTGCAATGCTGAAAAGCATACACACCTATTTTTTCAATAGAATCGGGAAGTTTTATATATTCGGCAGGACAGCTCACCATACCAAGGTGACCAATTTCAGTTACAGGCTTGCCCCCAAGAGTGTCGGGCACAATAAGTGTTCCTGTTTCCTCTCCCATATAATCGGTAACAATCGCATTGTTTCCGTTGATAAAATATCTGAAGTCGCCTTCCGCGGACCATTCTATTTCATCTCGTGAAGCAAAATAAGTCCAGCCCATATCCTGATAATTATCAATATATCCCATTCTGTTAATACCGACCAAGCTAATGTAAACGCTCTCAATCGGTTTGTTTTTCACTATAAATGTCTTGGGCCATCTGTATAAAAAACTGCTGAAAGGTGATTCTTCACAATATGTAATTTCTCCCTCCACAATTATTTCTTCCATCGTTTCGCTACCTCTATTAAGGTAGAGAGAGTTTTTTTCAAGTCTTACAAAATCGCTTTGGATAGTAACATTTTTCACCTTTGAATACATGAAGGCATTTTCACTGATTGTAAGTTCTTTTCCATCTCCACCAGGAAATACAATATCAGTAATCGGGGTATATGCTATGAAGCCCTCTTCTACTTTTTCAAGCTTTTTGCTGGCAATATTTATACTTGATAACGATTTACAAGCATAGAAAGCATATTCTCCGATTTCCTTAAGATTTTCAGAAAATCGTATCTCTTTAAGCTTATAACAACATGAAAAAGCATCAGCTCCGATATATTCTACTGAATCAGGAATATAAACCTTTTCAACATGTTGCAAAGATGTATTAATTATATCCTCTCCTGTATCAAGAAGCCTGCTTCCGTTATGAGTGAAAGAAAACGCATCAAGCCTTCTAACAGGCATACCGTCTATTTCGGATGGTATAGTAATGCTTGTTTCTTGACCTGTATAATAAAAGATTGTCACTTCATTGTTTTCAACATAGTAAATATAATTACCATAGGTTTTAAGACTTTCTTCATCTATTAATTTTATCTCTTCCGATTCTTCTGCCGATGCATTAAATGTAAATAAATTATCAAAACCCATATTTGCCATTGGTATTGAACTGAAAAGCATCATAATAACGATAGCTATTGATAATATTTTCTTAAAAGTTTTATTCATAAATTTATCCACCTTTCCTTTGGAATAGCTTATAAGTACTGTATCCTACAAAACATTTTATTCTTTGAATATCATAAATGAACAGGACACTGTTTTATATCTAATCGTTACCATAACCTTTTCTTCTGTTTCATCAGAAAAATCATCAAAAGTCAGAATATAATCCTTCTCGAAAATTTCTTTTTCTGTACCGTCACTGAATACAGCAAACACCCTCATATCCTTTAAATCAATTTTTGATAAATCATCCGATGTGAATGTAAAGTCATCAGGGAATAACGCATAAACGGATGAAAGCAACACTGAGTTTTCCGTATTGATAACGCGGACAGTAAACGATTCTTCAAGACCTCCGTATTTAATGGTTACTGTTTCATAACCGGCTTTTGTGCCGAAGGTTGGAGATGCTAAAATTTCATATTGACCGGATGACAACTTTTGTGAATTATCGTCTGAATAGGAAATAACAACTGTAAGTCCGTTTAAATTGAGGCTTTCACCAACCTTATATTCCTGTTTGAAAGAATCAGAAAATAAAAGTTCAATTTTTTTCGCCTGAGGAATTGTCTGCGGTGAAGCTGTTTCTGTTTCAGGCTTTTCAGTTGTATTTTCTTCAGAATTTTCCGTTGTAAATTCGTGGGCAAATAAGCTTTGTACCCAATTTGATGCAGATTTAAGCATATTAATATCAGTTGTTTTTTCAACAGTTGTGTTAAGCGTCGTAACTGCCACAACTACAGCACAGGCTGCTGCAACAATTCTCAAGAAACTGTTTTTCTTTGTAAAACCTGCATTTTCCATAAACTTGCGTTTTGAAATCAAAGGTAATATAGAACCTTCAAAATCTTCGCGTATTGCATTGATTGCATTTGCACACTCATCAATAAAATCGAAGTCTGCATCTTTTTTTGTAAGTTCTTCATCAATAAGAGAATCAAGATATCTGCACATAAGCGATTTGAAATTTTCCTCAAAATCAGGATGAAGAAAATGTTCTTTTTTTATTGCAGTTTGCATTTACCGTTCCTCCTTTCTAAAAATCGGTATTATACACTATTTCTTTAATTTTGTTTCTTAACCGCATCAGCTTCATGGACATGGCAGGTCGTGAAATTCCTGACCTTTCAGCCATTTCCTCAACACTCATTTTTTGTATGTAGCGCAGAGAATATATTTCCTTTTCTTTTTCAGTAAGGCAGGAAATAAGCCTTTCTGCAAAGGCCTCAAAATCTATTTCGTCAATCCTTTGAAAAAACTCGGTTTCTGTACTTATTTCAACCTCGTCAATGGACACATTACGCTTTAAATCCTTTGCGTTCCTTTCTCTCTGCCGATTGACGAAATTATCTGCCGTCCTGTAAAGAAACGCTCTCGGATTTTCAAACTCTTCACCTGATTTAAGTTTCTTATAAAACAAGGTGAAGGTTTCCTGCACGCAGTCGTCTGCTTCTTCACGGTTTCCCGAAAGCCTTGCGAGGCAGTAGTTAAAAAGTTTTATGCGATACTCTGCATAGCACTCTTCAAAAAGCTTATTCACTTGTTTTTCACTTTTCACTGCTTCACCCCCACGGAGAAAATGACCACTTTCTTTAGCTTTCATTATGTAGTCAGCTTAAATCAAAAATGTAACAAAAAATTTTATTGATTTCTTAACATAATATTATCACACTTTTCTATGCTGGGCAATTTGGAAAAGATTTGAAAAAAGTTTATATATGTTATTGTGTTTAATAGTTAAAGTTCAATAAAATAAGTTTTTCAGTTGTTTAACGATTATCACTAATTTGACGATATGATGGTGGAGTAATAATATGCACTCGGCTTTCCAAGTGGTCTGCTAGGATTCATTACATACATCCTAACCTATATTTTCTTCTACATTTTTACGGTAGCAAGCATTGGCTATGTTGGAGTCTTTGACTCAACTTGCCGTTTTCAGGGGATACCCCTATGACCCTTAATGGATAAAAATGCTATGCATTTAAAGGTGGGTTGCACCCAAAGGCATACTGAATAATATATGAAACACATATTGATAAAATATGTGAAGTTAAAAGAATAATTAGCTGCATAAACAAACACTAATAACAAAATAATGGCAGGGCTGTTTCGTTAAAAGTGAAGCAGTCCTGTTTTATTTTTATGGTCTACCCTTGACATTAGCCCCGGCGGCGGCAGAAACCATACAGAGTTTTTTGAACGATACAGATACCAAGCCTGAAGATTATGACCTTATCCTTACGGGGGATTTAGGGAAAGTTGGCAGTGAGCTTTTGATTGATTTGCTCAAAAAAGATTTCAGTATTGATATTTCTTCTGTTCACAATGATTGCGGACTTATGATTTACGATTTACAAGAACAGGATATGCATGCAGGTGGGTCAGGTTGCGGTTGCAGTGCATCGGTGGTAAACTCTTTCATTATGAAAAGACTTCAGTCAAAAGAACTTAACAAAGTGCTTTTTGTGGGGACAGGTGCTTTGCTTTCAACAACATCATCTTTACAGGGTGAAAGTGTACCCGGAATTGCACATGGAGTTCTATTAACAAGTGGAGAATAATATTATGAATTTGAGTAAAGATATAAATACAATTACACGATTGGAAAATTCTATAAAATTCTTGAAAATAATGGAAACGACATTGACTGTTGGGATAATAGCCTTTACCGTTTTCAGAATCCTTAATATTTTCAATGAACAAAATGTAAAAACGACATCGTTTCTTAAACTATAACAGAATGCATATTAATATGTAAACGCTTAAATTCCGGATGCGTTTTCACTATTAAATCTTAGTAACAAACTGCTTTTATTTTTAGCGAAGTTAGTTTTAATTGATGTATTTCCACACATAGACACAAAAAATGTGCAGATTTTACTCTGCACATTTTTATTGAAATTATTCTTTGTAGTTTGACTATTCAGCCCATTCATAATTTCTGCCCTTGTCGGTGGATAATGTAACAACCCATTCATAATTCTCAACGAATTTCCATTTGCCGTCAATGACCTTCATTTTATATTTCCACTCCTGTTGGTCATCTTCCAAATATCCTGTAATAACAAAACTACATTCGGTTGGTGTGCTTGAGATAATTTCAAGTTTGAATTTATTCCAGCCGATATCTCCGCCCTCACCATAAGGGCCACAGACAAACAATTTTCCTTCATGCATAAGATACATATTATTGATACATTCTTTGTATGCTTCTTCCGAAAAGAAATTCTGTACCTCTGAAACAATTGCATCAAGAGTGATTAGCCCACCTGATATTACCGGATTGCATCTTTTACCATCAATTGTGAATTCATTATCCCAATCAATTTTTAATGCTCGACCGGGATTGACCCAGTCCATATAAACTTCATTGGCAACGGGTAAAAATTCTTTGATTTCTTTTTCCGTTAAAGCTTTACCGGTTGCAAGCAATGGTTCTTTAGGCGTATATTCCGTTTTTTCTACCGTAAAATCCTTTACAGTGTTTTCTGTTGTTGATCCTTGTGTATCATAATCCGTTGGTTTGAAAACAAATATTTTATCACTAAATTTAAAACCTACAACAAGGCTCACAACTACAACTACAAAAATGATTGCAATAATTATAGCATTTTTCTTTTTCACCATATGTACCCTCTCTACTTTTAATAAGAATATGTTTTCTCCACCGGAACCTAATATATAACATTACCGCTCTCATCATACACTTCATAATGTGTACTTGATTCAGCATATCTGGTTTTGATATACGCTTTATAACTATATCCATAATTTGCATCTTCATACACCACATAAGCAATAGCTGAGTCGTCCGGATTCATTTTATATTCTTTTTCTATGTATGCATTCTCTTCACTTAAATCAATGGACACATCTTCGTACACCTTGCCATTAATTTCTACAACTAAACGAGCATTCTTTATTCTCTCAGGTAAGAAATCATATATCGTTCCTTGTATTCGCATACTATGAGGATAATCCAATTCTATATCATCAGAAAACTTTATAAATGTAAGATAATCATCAACAAGTGAACCAATATATATACAATCTAGAGCAGTATCATCAAAACGGAATTCTTCTACAATTTCCGTTGTGCTGACACCGTTACTTGTTACGGTTACTGTAATAAAATCGAACTCTTCATCACATTCAAAAATATCAGCCTCATAAATTGCAGTGAAAGTATTCGCATCCGTTTTTGTTGTATTCAACAGTCTTTCTCCCAGTTTTATGTTTATTGATGTGTCTTCTGTGTGGCTTTTTGGTGTTACGGAAATAATAATCTCAGCAGTTCTGTTATCAGACTTTAGATTACCATATTTATACTCCACACTACTGATAATTCTGTTCTGCTTGACAAGACTTTCCTCAAGAGAAGAGCCCATATCATTAATAGAAGAACTTATGTTATTAATGGAAGAACCTATACTATTAAAAGAATGACCAAGTCCATTTATCAGATTGTCAACTTGTGTTTTAAGTATTTTAATCTGGAAAAATTGAAAAACTAAAACTATAGTTATAATTCCAAGTACGCTGAGCAAAACAATCTTTTCAACTACGGATTTATCTTTTTTATTCATTTTTCCACTCCGTTTTATGCTTATTTACACCTCAAAACTCATTTAAATAGATTCAACTATTTTGAAGTATAAGGTTATTCTATAATAAGTTTACCGTCCGCATCAAAGTTGTAATAACCTGCTTGGATTGGTGTACCATCTGCATAGGTTAAGTCGTTTGTTCTTTCTGCTTTGATATACACTCTCTTATCCTTAACGATTTCGTGGCGGTCACCAATATAATATAAATCACCATCGACTTCAACAAGCTGATATGCCATTAACTGAACATTGTTCTTATAAACCTTATTTCCAACAATGCCATCAAGAATAATCATTTTACCATTTTCGTCAAATTCATAATATCCTGCTGTGAGTGGTGTGCCATCTGGATATGTAAATCCTTCTACTCTTTCTGCTTTGATGTAAACCTTCTTATCCTTAACAATTTCATGACGGTCAGCGATGTAGTAAAAATCACCATCAAACTCAACAAGTTGATATGCTTTTTGCATTACGTCATTTTTGTAGAAATGGTTATCCTTAATGCCAGTGAATTTATTTGGGTCAACATAATTATAGTGGATTGTTGCGTTGAGAAGAGGGTCGTTGCCGTTATTGGCAATATCTATCTCAATCTCCTTCCACTGTTCTTCTGTACCACAAAAATAAACATCTGTAAGATTGACACAATTATAAAATGAAAGTCTTCCAACCTTTGTCACACTATCTGGAATTGTGATATTTTTTAAACTTGTGCAGTTTCTAAACACATACCAATCTATTTCTGTTATTCCATCCGGAAGTATAACACATTCAATGCTTGAACATCCTGAAAAAGCATCATCTGCAATTGATGTTACACTATTGGGTATTATGATTTCTTTAAGACTTGTACAATCTTCAAATGCAGCATATTCAATTGATGTAACTGTATCGGGAATAACAACACTTTCCAAATTAGTACAGCCACTGAACAGATGGCTGCTGATTGCAGTCATTTTTTTAGGAAGTGTAACGTTTTTGAGTGATGTGCAGTCCTCAAAGAGAGCACTTCCAACTGAAATTACACTATCTGGAATAGTAATACTGGTAAGACTTTCACATTTAGCAAATGCAGAATTGCCAATTGATGTAACACCCTCAGGTATTGTAATGCTTTCAAGATTATAGCAAAAATTAAATGCGTGAGTGTTAATAATTTTAACACTGTCAGGTAATACAAAGTTTGTAAGTCCTTCACATTTAGCAAAAGCAGAAATACCTATTTCTGTCACACTATCAGGAAGCGTAATGTCCGTAAGGTTTGAACAATAAAAGAACATACTATCACTAATTGTTGTGACTCCATCAGGAATTATTATGCTTATAAGACCTGAGCACCCTCTAAAAGCACCTATTCCAATTGATGTTACGCTATCAGGGAGCACTACAGTTGTAAGATTCTTACTATCCCAAAAAGCCTGCCTCTCAATGGTTGTAACACTACCAGGAACCTCATAATTTGTTCTTGGGTTACCATTTGGATATTGAAGAAGTGTTATCTTTTCTTTATCAAACAATACACCATATTCATCACTTGAAAAATACTGATTATCCTTATCCACAGTTATGCCCGTAAGACAGTCACATCCTCCAAACGCACTTTCACCTATTGTAGCAATGCTTTTAGAAATTACAATACTTTCCAATTTAGAACAACCATAAAAGGCATACTTATCAAGTGTTGTAACGCTATTCCCTGTTATTACATTTATAAGATTTGTACATTCAGCGAAGGCAAACTCTCCAATTGTTGTTACATTATCAGGAATTCTAACACTTGTAAGACTTTCACAACCATAAAATGCATACTGGGATATTGTTTCTACACTATCAGGTATTGTTATGTCTTTAAGGCTGGCACATCCAGAAAATATATGTCCGCCAATTGTTGTTAAATTATTAGAAAGTGTAACTTTAGTAAGGCTCTCACAATCATAAAATGCACTAGTGTCGATAGTTGTCACACTATCAGGAATTATTATGCTCTCAAGACTTACACACTCTCTAAAAGCCCAAAAACTAATTTTAGTTACGCTATCGGAAATGGAAACATTTTTTAGTTTAGGTAAATCATAAAAAGCGTATTCACCTATAGTTGTTACTCCTTCCTGAATTATTACAGATGATATTGAGTTTTTATAGTCTTCCCACGGTCGGTTATTTTGATGTGGCCATGATGAAGCCTTTACAACAAAATCAGTCATCGCACCTGTTCCCGAAATGGTAAGTGTGCCGGTTTCCGGGTCAAATTCCCAATTGACATTCTCACCACAAGTACCTGATGGGTTAGAAGTTTTGGCAAAGTGAATTGTCGCATTGAGAAGTGGTTCATTGTAACTGTCTATTGTAATTACATCCCATTCATTCTCTGAACCATTATAATAAACATCTACAAGGCTTGTGCAATAACTAAATGCTTGACGACCAATTGATGTTACACCGTCACCGATTGTTACACTTGTAAGGCCTGTGCAATAATAAATTGCATTATTACCAATTGATGTTACACTATTAGGTATTATTACACTTGTAAGGTTATCACAACCTGCTAATGCATAACAAGCTATTACAAGAGTTCCTTCTTTTATTTTGTATTCACCAGATATACTTTCGTCTGCTTTAATTAAATGATTTCCAATATAAAGAACATCGTTTTCCCAATTATTTGTATCATTGTAATATGCAGTATTATAAAATGCATATTCACCAATTGATGTTACACTGTCAGGGATTGTTATACTTGTTAGGCTTCTGCAATCATAAAATGCATTACTAACAATTGAAGTTACACTATTAGGAATTGTTACACTTGCAAGACTTATACAAAAACCAAATGCATAATCCCCGATTGATGTTACACCGTTACCGATTGTTACTCTTGTAAGATTCGTGCATTCACAAAATGCATTATACCCGATTGATGTTACACCTGATTCAATAACAACTGAAGTAATATTATCCTTAAATCCTTCCCAAGGACGATTATATGTTCTATCAGTAGTACTGTAGGGATAGCCACGTATCTCTCCCGTGCCTGAAATAGTTAATGTGCCTGTGGATGGGTCAAATTCCCAAGTAAGATTTTCACCACAAGTACCTGATGTCGGTATATCTTCTGCACTTGCGGGTATTACTGACATTGGAATAATTGAGATTATCATTATCAACGCCAATAAAACTGACATAAATTGCTTTGTTTTTTTCATAATAATTCTCCTTTTATGTTTTTATTATAATATTCGCATAAGCT
This sequence comes from uncultured Clostridia bacterium, assembly GCA_937898625.1. Taxonomy (GTDB): domain Bacteria; phylum Bacillota; class Clostridia; order Oscillospirales; family Acutalibacteraceae; genus Fimenecus. The sequence goes on from CALEJF010000042.1 coordinate 28,332, forward strand.
TACTAATGTACTTTACTTTTGCGAAATTTTTCTATGAGTGTTTTTCGTTTTTTGTCACATTCAGTTTCTTATCAACCTGTCTGTGCATCTCAATAATTAGACAATAAGTTAATGACACCATTCTGAGTCCAATAGAAGAACTGAAACCGACATTGGGGTCTGAACTGTAATATAGTGGCAGATAACCTAAACCTATTACAACTATAAGGCAAATAACCTGGAATAGCATATTTCTTATCATTGCACCTTTGCCAACTGAAAACAATGAAATTATAAGCCCGGCAAGTGAAAATACAATAATACAAACAATTAAAATGAGTGTGCAAAAATATACTTTATCTGACAACCATACATCTAAGGTTACGGCACCGGTATCTGTCTTTGTTATAGAGTTAAAAATTGATTGGATAAGTGTAATAAATGAAATTACGCCAAGTTCCGCAGGAGCATCAACTGAATCAATTTTCACATAATCATACATCGGAAAACATATCCATACAATCGGCAATAAGATAAGTATAAATCTTATTATCTGCAATTTACCGCCAAATGCTGAGGCTTTCATATTGTTAATTATGTTTTCCTTACTCCTTTTCATAATGAACCCCTTTCCATTTGATAATCACATACGATTATCTTATTTGCTTTTGTGTTCACGGATTTTTTCCGCTATTGAAGTTATAACTGTTCTTATACCGTGACCTATTCCTATGCCTACTGCTGTGTTGAACATATATGCGAGTATATATACCACGACAATTCCATCAATTCCGACGCAATACATCGCCATAAACAGAATTGAGAAAACCAGTGTAACGGCAACAAACCCATACCTGATATTGCTGTTAGTCAAAAGACCTACCACCAATCCTATTAACGGTGTAATCATCACTGGAAACAAAACATAGAATCCGTCAAGATATCCAAGAAACTCCTTCTCAAGATACGGTTGCTGCAAAAAAAGATACATCTCTGCTATAATTCCAATTATAAAAACTACAACAATCTTAATTGTATTCTTCATATCAACACTCCTTATCATCAACAAATTGAGAAATTTCTTCAACCATAGGATAAATTCCAAATTCTTCAGGACTTGCAACACCTGTTGCGATTACGTTCTGTTTGAATTTCTCGTAACATATTGCAGCAGTATATTGCATATAAGGTAACACATAAAGACTTGCAATATCTAAGGTTATGATTTCCAATATAATCCAAGGCAAAAAGGAAAGGTCCAAAATGAAAAGGTCACTCTTGGAACCATCTGTCATTCTTTTGCTCAAATCTCTTGCTTGCTTATGGTCTAAATTGGGATTATCGTGAATTATCTGATTAACAAAATAGTATTCATATCTTTTAATAATGCCGGGAATAATAAATACAAATGTCCACAACATTATAATCAACTCTTTTATAACACCAACCGCAAAGTATTTCCCGAAATTGTCAGCACCCTCACGATAAATGCTTTTCCAATCAGGGTTAAGCCCGCGAAGATGATTGAGGAAATATCCCGTCATACCGATTGTAAACGGAATAAGCAACCATGTAATAGCACTTGAGCCTAAAGAACAGCCGTAATCGACAAATATGCTTTCCTCTAAAAAACTCTCTATAATGCCCGCACCACCGAGGATGACATTTGTTAAAAGAGTTAAAGGAAGACACGCTAAACCCATATATAGCCATCGCCGGTCAGTTTTGATATATTCTCGTGCTTCTTTTTTTACTATGTCTATGTTAAATTGTTCCATATTCAATCCCCCTATGGTTTTATTCTATTTCTCGCTGAATTGGGACAAAACAACATAATTCTTAATATCTATAAATTGTTGTTTTATTGAAAAGCACGCGGAATATTCCTATGAGTTTCTGGAATAATCCTGCATTTGAATTCATAATAATACTGTCATTTGCAAGAAGATTTCCGTCTTCATCATATAATCTTGCTTCAACCACTGTTTTGCCTTTGTTTTCTGATACAAGCTCAAATGCATATCCGTCATCAAGAGTATGTGTTGAAAACGAATCATCATATATAACCCACTCTACATAAGAACCTACCGGAGCAGTTCCTTCAATTTCCGCATGAAGAACAATTCCGTCTTTGTAGCGAATTTCAGTTCTTGATGGAGTCATAATGCTGAATCTCTCTTCAATTCCTTTTACATCAAAATTCTGATTAAGATTCATTTTCATAGCAGGACGAACACCAAAACAGGTCCAGCAAGGTGCGAAAAGTTCAGGAGTATACTGTCCATCTCCGGCGATAAAGCCTGCACATCCGTATTCCTCGGGTGCACGTAACCACCAGAAAAAGTATACATTAGACATATTTTCCGTAGAAAGCCCTTGACATTTTGCATAGTCTGTTCCTTTTGCACGACGGGACTCATCTTCTGATTTTTGAGAAATAAAACCATACTGTTCATTCATTGCGTCATCATAAGACAAAAGAAAGATTTTGTCATAAGTTGTTTCGCCGTCATAAGTACTATCAAATGGTGAAGTGTTATCCTGTTCTGAATTAAAAATCTCAGTTTTTTCTTCACTTGTAAATGCTGTGTTATAGAAATCATTATTAAGCCATTCTCTTATAGAACTTGCCTCGTAGTCACTTGCAAGTTTTTCACACGATGAATCCTGATAATAGTTGTCATATTCTGCAAATACAGTGTTGTGATATGGCTGAGAGTCTATTATTGTTTCACTTAAAACCAAGCCTTCATCAGGGTCAAGAATGCACCACTGAATCGGTTCATACTCAAACCAGTATACAGTATCTTCATAATAACCATTATCCTCTTGAAATGTATCTGAACTTGTGTAAACTGTAGCCATAGGCCTATACTGTGTGAATGTGACCGCACGATATTTGTTGCCGTCATATGTAACATCAGCATACTTCATAAAATCTCCGGGAGTTTGTTCATCAAGTGTCCCTGAATAATAATCGTATGAGCTCCATTCAAGCTCTTGTGCATTTAATTCTTCAATAAGAGCTTCATCTGTTACTTCGCTTTGCGGATAAGAACCAAATTCAATAATATCGCCAACTGAATATGGTAATGCCTCTTCAGCGTTGGCAACTATGCCAAGCAAAGGCAAGCCTGTTATTATCACAGCAAGTGATAACATAAGTGATAAGAGTTTAGTAATTGTTTTTTTCATAATAATTCTCCCTTTATATTAATTTCTTATAGAAATTTGTTTGTTATAATCCTAATTCAGTTTTTCGTTTTTCAACCGTTTCTTGTCTGAAAACAGCCGGAGTTTGTCCTGTTGCCTCTTTAAAAACTCTGCTAAAATGCTGGACTGTTTTAAACCCGGAAAGTGCTGCAACTTCTTTTATGGGAACCCCGGTGAAAGTAAGCTCCTTTTTTGCCACTTTTATTCTGTGTTGCATTAAGTATTCCATAATTGTTACACCTAAAAACTGCTTTGACAACTCTGTTAATGTAGCATGATTAATACCGGCAGCATTACTGATTTGTGTTAGTGTTAAATCTTTCATATAGTTTGCTTCAATAAAAACAACTGCATCGTTTAATCTGGCATCACAAATCTCTTTCTTGGTTTCCTCGGTTATTACTTTTTTCTCATATCCATACATTTCATACATACGCTCAAGTGCAAGTATAACAATCATAAAATGAGAGCGTCCTCTGCACGACCAATACCAGTCACGCTGTTCTAATAACTCCTTTTGCATTTGAACACACGCATCTTCTATAGTATTTATATAACTTTCACAAACTGGTACATTGAAACATTTGTCGAGAAATGGTTTTAACATAAACAAATCATGTGCACTCGCAATATCTTTATATTTTGGAGAGCGTAAAAGTTTAAAAGTCATATTAACATTAAGATAATTAGGATGAAAATATATACAATAATAATCTGCTTTGTCGCTTGAAACACAAATTGGATTTTCTGTTTCATCAAAACAGATAAATGACGGAGCAGAAAAGACTGTGTCCACACCATTCAAACAGAATGTAAGAGAACCGCTTTTCAGGAAAATCAGCAAAAAACACTGTCCTTTAATTTCTATATTTTCCAACTCTTCATTTTTTTTGCATTCAACATTGGCAACTTTATTTGCGTTATACTTTCTACCTATGGTAATATGCTTCATGCTCGACATCTCGTTTGTACTGTTTTCTTCATTGGTAGTTTTGTTTGCATTTTGTTTTTTTCCAATTTTAAATAGCATTACACTCAGCACCTCCTGTCAAAACCATTCTATCATTACAGCCCCGTAAAAGCAACATTCCCCTTTTATACCAAATTAATTATCTTTTATCTGAAAATAAATTTATGGCTTTAAACCACGCTTTTCTGCCATTTTCGATAAGTTTTTCACCAAACTAACGGAAATTTGTGTCCGTTTTAAATTTCGGTTACTAATCATTTATTTTGTGCAAACATCCAATTCTTCCAATCCTCATTCTTAAAAAATCTTGATGCTATGGTATGACCACCTTTATCATATATTTTAAAGTTCACATTTGCATTGTTTGTTTTCAGGTTTTTTAACAAAAGCTCATTACTTTTAACAATACCATTGTCATCATCCTTTGCCCAAGATATATAAAACGGTGTTTTTGCAATAGTTTCATAATCCTCGTCAGTAAGGCAACGGACAAACGGATTTATTCTAATTTTCTCTGCAGGAACAACTACCTCATTAAAGGTATATGCCATTGAAATCACTGCTGCAGCGTATTTATCAGGATTTCTTAACACCTCATAAACACTGGCATAGCCACCGTGAGAAGTACCTGCAAGATAAATTCTGTCAAAATCTACATTTTTATATGTATTTTGAATATATTCAATAATGCCATTCAATGCACGGCTATGTGCCGTAGTGTTATATTCACAAGAAACATCCAGATGAATTGCAACTTGATGACATTTTTCACTATTAAGATTTTTCTTTAACCAGGAAAACTCACGCATCTGCATATTATTCTTTCCTGCACGATTCAAACCGTTACCGTGATGATAAATAACAATAGGATACTTTCCCTTTTCTCTAATAGGCTTATATCGGAAAAAGTATCCTTCTCCCGATGTTTTATCGCAATAATAATACTTTTTGTATGCCGGACACAGTAATGTGAATCCTTGTTTTATCACACTTGTTTGTTTCGCTTCTGCTGTTAATTTCTTTTTGTAGTCACGTATTTTCGGCGCTTTTTTTACTGCACTAACCATAAGACGATTGTAAAACTTATTGAACCACTTCATTATCAATCCCACCATAAATCTTATATAACAACCAAATAAAAAGTATGGCCTTCCTTTTAAATTGGATTCTTCAGAAAACCATGCTTTTTTTAATCCTCTATATCTTATTAAACCTCTTTACTTTACAAAATATACCATCTTTTATTACAAATACCATTTGCTATATATTCCGTCATCATCAAGTGTATATAAATATAACTCATCCTCGCCTATTCTCACTAACTCTTTTTCTGTATATTCATTGCCATCCGTATCTGTATAAACGGTATCTACAATTATGTAATCCACATCTCCCGATAATGGATACTCTTTTGGAGTTTCTCCCAGTTTAAAAGTATCTGTTTTGATTATTCTGTTATCCTTTGTGAATTGTGTAAAACTTGTTTCTTTTACAAGGTCCTTGTGTTTTACCTCAATATTTATTTCTGTTGTTAGTTTTTCTGTTTCAAAATCATCAAAAACCCATACACTGTTAGAAAAAGGCTCTGTTACAGAAACTCCATTTCCCTGAATGCTAGTTCCTTCGCCACTTAAAACCGTATAAACTTTGCCTTCACTATCCTGATAAATAGGATTAATACAATAACTAACTTCTTTCCCATACACATAAACCGTTGCATTCATTACACGATTTGCAAAGTCTCCCGAAATCTCCAGATTGCAAAAAGCATTGTCAAAGCAACTGAATTTAGAGTGTGTATCAATATCTAGTTCAAGAAAACCATTATAAAAGCCATAACCAATAAGACCCTCAAACACATATGCAGAGTTCTCTTCTGTTTCTTCGCCAACCCCTTTTTGAGTCATAGTTGCATAATACTTATTATCTTCAGTTTTTAATCCGGCATAATAATCACTTTCAAAAACTGAATCTGTTGTCAAAAACACACCAATCAATATATCTTTATTCATTTTCAATTTGTTGTCATTATTGCCAAACAGGCAAACCGCTGTAACCCCTAATGCTAAAATTAACATAACAACTACAATAATTATTATAATCTTTTTATTCTTTTTCATCAATAACACCCTACCTTTTTAATAATTGTTTAATCTTTTTTGTCTTATTCAAAATATAAAGAGATTTATTCTCCATTAAAGCTGTTCCTCTTTATTCTTTATCCGCTTTACTGTCCTGATTGTAAAATAAATGTTTACTGATGATAATACAACCAGGCCTACTGATGAAAGTATAAGTATTATAAATGACTCTGAAATATTCTTTTCAAAATCTTCAAACGCATCTATAGGTGCATATGCATTATAATTTTGCTGTATCAGTGTTGAGGATACCGAATTTACATAACTTAATCTGTCAACACAAATATAAATACCCTCCGTAGAAATTACCCCTTTATACTTGTCTAAGTCCTTGTCGCTGTTTATTTCGCTCTCAACCAATACTGATGCAATATTGTAAAATGTATCCATAGTAACAAAGCACATAGGGTCTTCTAATGCACTTGGAGTCATATTTTCTCTTTTTATTGTTGCAATAAGTGATTTGTCAGAAATCCCTTTTTCTGCCTTGAAAGTCATTTTTTCAAGTTTATCCGAAACAAACCCTCCATCAACAATTTTTGTTACAGAAATCTGAAACTCTATTTGGTTATATTCCTCATTATTAAAGTATACTGTGTCATCTTCCATTTTGTCCAATCCCACAAACGAACTGTATTCTTTGGGAATTGCAAATATATTAACAGGCCTTCCATTTAAAAAGAGTCCTCCATTCACACCGTACACATGAATAACCTCCATGCTTTGAGCGGGATACTTTTGAGATATTATCTGTTTTATTGTTTCGGCATCTGTAGAGTCAACTATACGAGGTCCGTCTGATTCCACATGATAATTAATATAAACCGTGCGACTTGCCTCATTTTCCATTGTATCTTTTTCATATTGAAAATAATCTTCCGAGTACATAAGTCCTGCAACACCAGTTACAGTTATTGCAACAGATACTAAAAATACAACTAATACATAAACTATTTTATACGGTTCAATCATCTGCCTGGGTTTTTCACAACTACTATCAAGAGCTTTGTTAATATTTTTCTTATATATCTGGAAGTAAACAAAAACCATTAAACATAACAGCAATACTACAAATACCGTTACAACTGCAAATAGTGAAATTTTCATATTCTACATCTCCTCTAAATCTTAAATATTTCTTTAAAAGAATGATAGTAACTTCTGGTTACATCAACGCGGGACTCATTAGAGAGTGTTAAAATGAATTTCATTGAAAGAGTTGGCGTTATTTTCTTTATGTGCTTTTTGGAAACTATAACGCTATTGCTTATACGTAGAAAATCCGTTTTGTTAAGCTGTTCCGAAAGCTTGTAAAGTCGCTCATTTGCATAATATACGGCATTACCAGTAATAACATTTATCATATGCCCATACGATTCAATGTAAACTATATCATCACATGAAACGATAACTCGTTCATTTGTTGAAGTATCTTTAACGACAAGTTTTTCAGCAAATCCGTTAACCTTACTTAAAACAAGTTCGGCAGAATCATCAGGCTCTATTCCGTGCTGAATCAGTTCATTATGAATTCTTTCGTAATCTCCGTCATTGATATTAAGTCTGATTTTCATTTTAACCCCTCCTCTTACCGGTTGATGCAATTATAGGCTAAAAAGATTTTTTGTTCAACCATATTTGCATACTTTACACATATACGTTCATAAATTACAGTAAAAGCCCTTGCACAATACTTTCATATATAGTCTACAAAATATTGTTTTGTTAGGTCAAAAATGAAAATTTTACAATGAAGTATATAATAAACCTTTTTATTTTTCCTTCGAGTCAAGACGGTCCTTTAATGCGGTATTTATCTGATTAGCCTCTCTTTTAAGAGAAATATAAAACATCATAAATGAAAATGCATAAACAAATACTACACAAACAAGCATTAAAGCAATCTCTTTAGGCACGGGACGAACCCATTCAAAAAGAATACCCAAACCAACCATTGAAACACTTACAAAAACATAGTGGCACACCAAAGCAAGAATCATCGATTTATTGGTGGAATACTCCCGATGCATTACTGCGGTTGTAATAAGTGACATAATTGCTCCCACTATTGGAATCTCTGCCACTGAATATACTGCTACCATCTCATACCCAACCACCATTGTATATGCGGCAAATGCAATCGCAGTTCCGGTTGTTATATATGTAAACATTTTAAGAAATTCACTTATAGTTCTCACATTATTCACTCCTATATTCCTAATGATTTTTTTAACGCCGGTACATACTGTCTTGAAATTATTATTTTTTCTTCATTTTGAAGATAGGCTTCCAGTCTGCAATTCAGCATAGGTGAGACCGATTTTATTCTGTCAAGATTTACAATTACGGATTTTGATATTCTGATGAAATCCCTATTAGATAATGTTTTTTCAAGTTCATACAATTTAAGTTTTACTTCATATACCTGTTTTTCACAGCATGCAAATACTCTGTTATCTACAGATTCAAAATAATAAATATCCTTAGGCGAAAGTTTTATAATTTCTCTTTGCTGATATGCAGTAATTCCATCTCTTCGTTCTTTAAATCTATGAATGAGATGCATCAAATCCTCATCCACTCTATGGCATCTTATTATGATTTCATCTTCTTCATTTGGTTTTGGTGTTTCAACAGTTATCCTCATTTTGCACTTTTCCTCTTTCCTAATTCTAAAACGAACATACCCAATGTAAGACATATAATTCCAGAAACAAGTAGAATCACACAACAAACCAAAGGTGTAACACTTTGTTCAAATAAACTTATGCTTATTCCCATTGTTTCTTTATAAACACCCGATATTTCTTTCGGTACACCACAAAACAGTATATCAAAAATATCCTCACAAATGACATTTCTAAACATAGAGGTACTATAAATAACAGGTGTGCTTTTAACCACTTTTTGAAGTATCGGCGAAAGCTGACCTACAGGCATATATGTTCCGCCGAAAAAACCTACCATCGCGCCAATTACCGTGCCAAATCCACTCCAGGCACTTTCTGTCTTTACAAGTGTTGCAAACAAATACATTATAGCAGAATATGAAAAAGAATTTAATACTATCATTGATAAAACCTTTATATGTGCAATAAGCGATAATACTTCCGCACCTCTTACCACAAAGTACACTTCTGCTATGGCAAATGTAAGAAAACATATTATGATTGATGCCAAGCAAGTTGATGTTATGTATGAAAGTGCAATAATTATCCTTTTTACAGGCGAGGTGTAAATTGCATCACTACGTTTGCTATTCTTATCTTTTATCATAGCAGAATATGACGACAATGTAACCATAACTGCGTTATTGGGGATTATTCCGCCGATTGTCCACGCCAAAATCAATAAAAATGAATTAGTTGCATCTTGTGAAGCATTTCTATTTGGCAGTTGTGAAAGTTTATCTGTAAGCATATCAATATTGATATCCCCCAAAAAGAATATCATAAGACATAAAACCACCAACATTGATAATAACGAGAAAAAAACAACACCCTTATCTCGCAGGTATATCAATAAATTCCTTTTAACCAATTGCATATACTGTATCATAACAATCCTCCTGTCGCATTTAAAAACACATCATCAAGGGTTCCCTGAATTACTTCAAACCCGGTAAATTTGCCTTTTATTGAATCAAGTATCTCCAATGCATCATTTGTTTTATAAAGTTTTACAACTACTTGATTTCCTTGTCTGCTATATTCAAGGTTTTTCAACTGACACTCGAGGTTCTCCGTTGTGTAAATCTTTAAACAGTCAAATGCATATTGGTCTTTAAGTTCACACGGAGTACCTGTTGCAATAATTTCTCCCTTATCAATAATAATTATTTTATCAGCTTGTGCTGCCTCTTCCATATAATGAGTAGTAAGGAAAACCGTCATATCTGTTTTTTCACGCATCATTTTTATTGTATTCCAGACTTCAACACGAGCTGCAGGGTCAAGACCTGTTGTTGGCTCATCGAGAAAAAGAATTTGTGGTGTATGCATAAGTGCTGCCACTATTTCGCACCGTCTTTTTTGTCCACCTGACAAATATTTATATTTTTTCCTGAGTATTGATTCAATTCCAAAGGTTTTGCTTAAATCATAAGCTTTTTCTTGTGCTTGTTTTTTCGAAACACCATGGAGTACACCTCTGCAAACAAGATTTTCATCAACTGTCAGCAAATCATCAAGGACATTTTCCTGATATACTACACCTATATTTTTTCTTATCTGTGTACCTTGAGATAAATCGTATCCGCAAATTTTAACATCGCCACTTGTTTTTGCAAGTAATGTTGACATTATATTTATTGTAGTTGATTTTCCTGCTCCGTTTACACCTAAAAAACCAATAAAACTGCCCTTCTCTACGGAAAAAGAAATATTATTTACTGCCAGAAAATCTCCGTACATTTTAGTAAGATTATTTATTTCAATAGACTTCATTTCTATCGCCCCCTATGAATACACTTTAACAAGCATTTGTTTATTTTACAATACCTATAGGCATAAGTTGCATTTTTACAATGCTAAGTTGCACAACAAAAAACAGCGTACAGGGAATCCACCTCCGTACGCTATTTTTATTAGTGTTTATAATTTCTTTATTTTATTGATATAGTTTGAAATTCACATATTATTTTATGCATTTAACTTTAAAAAACCTTTGTTCTATGTTTAACACTAACCTCGAAGCAGAGAGTATTCCTTTCTGCTTTCTTATTGACAATAATACTCTATTGCTTTGCTTATAAATTCTGCTGTGCCGGCGGAGTGCTTGTCGATGTTGTTTTTAAATCTTTCATCGGCAACATACATCTGACCCAGACCTGCTAAAATCTCTTTTGTGCAGGTGTAAAAGTTTTCTGTAATGTAATTTTGCAATTTTTTCACAAGATTTTGACTTTCTTCCGAGTTGTAAGCTACACCACTATTCATACAAATTGCAAATTCTTCGAGGATGCTTTCCATTCCCTCGCCCAAAGCGTTGAAACTATCCTTTGAATATCCCTTACTTTTTTGCGAGTACTCTTTATAGGCTTCGGTATTGCCCCATTTTTCTTTCACTTCGTTTTTGTAGTTTTCAATTTCTGTGTTATCAAATGCGTTCATAATGTTTTGTCCTTTCTTTGCACTATCTATGGCAGAAATCAGTTTTTCCAAGCGTTCTTTTTTAAGAATCAGGAGTTTTTTCTGCTCATCAAGTGCCTTTTGTTTGTCATAATCGGGAGATGATAGAATATCCATAATGCTTCTTAGAGAAAAATCCAATTCACGATAAAACATAATCTGTTGCATTCTTTCAATGGAGTTTTCATCATAAAATCTATACCCAGTCCACTCGTCAACTTCGGCAGGAGTTAAAAGTCCTATTTCATCATAATAATGCAATGTGCGTACACTAACCCCTGTGAGTTTGGCAAACTCGTTTATTTGCAATTTCATTAAATCACCTCGCATATAGGAATATACACTATGACGCAACGACAGAGTCAAGCAAAAATTTATATTTCTTTTTTTATTATATCACCTTCAAAATTTTATTCAATCTGTATATTTACAGTAACCATATTCTGTGCTATAATCAAATCATTACAAAGAGATATTTATTCTCTAATTTTTTGGGGGTATTATTATGGCAAAGTATCTTATGATAAATGCCGATGACTTTGGCATGTGTCACAGTGCCAATGAAGCAATTTTTGAACTTTTTAAGTTGGGCAGACTTAAATCATCAACTGTTATGATGCCTTGTCCTGCTGCAAAAGAAGCTGTTGACTTTTCAATTGAGCACCCTGAATATGCAATTGGTGTTCACCTTACAACAACTGCTGAATGGGATACATATCGTTGGAAAGCACTTACAAATGGTCCAAGTCTTCACGATAAGGAAGGATATATGTGGCGCAGTGGTGAAGAGGCTGACAAATACGGCAAATATGACGAAATTGAAGCAGAAATCCGTGCACAGATTGACCTTGCTCACAAATGGGGTATGAAACCATCCCATGTTGACAATCACATGGGTTCATTATATGGACATCTTACAGGCAGATTTTCACTTCTCAAACTTACACTCCGTGTATGTGGTGATTACGGTTACGCATTCCGTATGTTCACATCAGCTGACAAGCGTGTTACTCCAAGAGGAGCACCATACCCACTCTGGTCTGCTTGTACTCTCCTTTCAAGAACTTGGGGTAAGAAATACAATGTAATTATGCCTGATTATCTTCTTTTCCCTGACTGGGATGTAATGCCAACAGATTCTTATGAAAGCTACAGAAAGAAAATTCTTGATATCTGGTGTAACATTCCTGACGGAATTACAGAAACTTATGTTCATCCTGCACTTGAAACAGATGAACTTAAAGAAATTGTTCCACTCTGGGAACAGAGAGTTTGGGAATATCAGGTTATCAAAGACCCTGAAACTGAAAAATACCTCAACGCTCACGGTGTTGAACTTATTAGCTACAGAGATATTATCAGAATGAAAAGCAAATAATAAATAAGCATAAACCCAAGGCAAAATCCGTCTTGGGTTTTATTTCTTCTTGAAAAGTGGTGAGAATATGCAATCTATAATATCCCGTGTTTTATGTACTTGTTTGCGTGGTGTTTTTCATTCTCCTTTTGTTGACAATACCAACATCTCCAACAAAGCAGGAAAAAAGACAAAAAATGTTAAGTCCCACTATAAACCCTCAAAAGATTTTACATTTGAAAGACACAAATCCGTCAACTGCTATTATGAAATATTAAAAAGCAAAAACTGCAACACAGAAAAGGTTATCCTTATGTTGCACGGTGGCAGTTTCAAGGTAAAACTTATTGATATGTATCGCAAACTTGCTGAAAAATACAGTAATCTTCTTGACGGTGCAACTGTTGTAAATGTTGATTATCGAACTTTTCCACAGTATGAACATCCTGCACAGTTATATGATGCAAAAGATGTTTATCTTGAACTTTTAGAAAAGGGAATTAAGCCCGAAAATGTAATTTTTATTGGTGACAGTGCAGGGGCAAATCTTGCAGTTACTACCGCATTATGGTTGCGTGATAATTCTTATCCCTTACCATCGCAGATTGTGTGTTTCTCCCTTTGGGCAGATATGACATCAAGTGGTGAATCAAGAGTAAAAAATGCTTATCTTGACCCAATTGGTGGAATTGCAAAACACAAGTCCATTGAGGAAAATTGGGACTATCTCCACAGAATTTCTGCCTATGCAGTAAACATTGACCGTAAAAGCCCTTATGTTTCTCCTATTTTTGCAGATTTCAAGGATTTTCCTCCCACAACTCTTGTGTGTGGTGGTGCAGAAATGGATGAAAGTGACAACGACAGAGTTTTCAAAAAAATGAAAGCATCGGATGTGGATGTTGAGCTTTATAAATATGATGGTATGTTTCACTGTTTTCAGTTAGTGTCTTTTTTACCCGAAAGTCGTGACGCATATAAAAAGGTATTTAACAGAATAAGGAGTATGGAAAATGAACTTGAACGATAAATTTTTACTTGAGCAGATACCAAGGATTGCTGAAAAGCAACTTAACACACCAGTAAATGAACTTAAATTCATTGGTGGCGGTAGTTTTGGTAAGGTTTACAAAGCCACCAAAACAGATGGTGAAACCATAATTCTCAAAGCATACTATATTAAAGGTATGGAAACAACAGAAGCACAGCAATTAAGAATTCTTGGTGAAAACACATCTGTTAAAATGCCAAAAGTTTATTTTACATATAGCGATGATGAAATTGCCCTTTTATGTATGAGTTTTATTGAGGGCAAAAATGCACTTGACCCAACATTTTTATTTAAAAGCAAAGAGCAGAAGCAACACTTTGCCAGTGAGGTTGTTGATGGACTGTTGGAATGGCATAGTGTTAAAGGCGAGAAATTTGGTTACCTTGAAAACGCAATTTATGACAGTTGGAAGGACTTTTACATAGAAAACAAAGTTTCCCGTGACCTTGCGGGACTTAAAAAGTTAATGGATGAGGGCAAATACAGTAGGAAAAACTACGATTTGCTTTGTCGTGGTCTTGATATCTTCAAGGAAATTGTTGACGAGCCTGAAAGTCCTGTGCTTATTCACGGTGACCTTAACATTATGAATATTATGGTTGACCCAAAGAATATGAAGCTGACAGGCTTTATTGACCCTTGTGGCTCAATGTGGGCAGACAGAGAATATGATTTATTCCAACTCCTCAATATGTGGGGAAATGCCTACAAACTATATGACACATACAAGGCAAGATGCAAAATGAGTGAGCATTGTGATTTCAAAGTTGCTTTCTACGGTGCTTTACACGAAAACTCAATGCGATTAAAAGGCGGACTGATTGTACCTGTTTGGGAAATACAGAATAACAACAGACTTAAAAATGCTATGAAAAAATATTAAAAGAGAAACACCTCACGAAAATCGTGAGGTGTTTCTCTTTTAGAATTCTATGAAAGCATATTTGATTGTCTTTCTATTATATGTATATGTGATATACAAGTTATTACCATCTTCAATAATTGCAGGATATGAATACTCAGCAAAAAGATTTATACTGTATTCAAGTGTTGTTACATCCTGCCAGGTTTCACCGTTATCCTTGGAAACGGAAAGAACTAATCTGTTTCTAACTTTCATTCCTGCAGGAGTATGCACAAGCCAAAGCCAACCATTATCAGTCATAACGCAGTCAATACCGCTGTTGTTATTCATAAGGTCCGTCTTATAAGCATCACACCAAGTATATCCACCATCAGTTGAATCCGAACGATAAATCCAACCTGCTTTTGTACGGAACATTGCGTGGATATTGCCATCTTTATCTTCCCAGAGAGTTGGCTGAATCATACCAACTGTTTTTCCTCTGCTATCCTTTGCAACAACAAAGTCCGTTCTTGTCCAAGTGTTGCCACCGTCTTCGGAAATATCAAAAAATGCTTTCCATTCACCTTGTTCGGATGATGCTGGAGCAATAATCTTTCCATCCGATGTAATGAGAACTTTGTTTTTAACCGGTCCTCTGCCACCACTTGTATCACCTGTTACTAATTCCTGTGGTTCACTCCAAGTCTTGCCACAGTCATAAGAATCAGTATATTTTGTAACCCAATATGGAATTTCCATACCAACTTTATAATAAAGTCTTACGAAACTACCATAATTCACAAGCACAGGATTCCAATGAGCAACCGGGTCTTGAGATGCCATTTGTTTTGGTTCACTCCAGTTTTCACCATCGTGAATACTATACCAGATTCTTACATCTGCATTACCCTCAGCAGTACCTGCAAAAAATGCGGACATAAGATTTCCGTCAGGCATTTTAACAATAGTTGATGCGTGGGATGACTTAAAATACTTATTCGCTTTAAATATTTCGCCCTGCTCAATGGTTATATCCATATCTGCATCTTCATTTTTATCCCCTGTAAAAACGCTTACAAATCTGTTCATAAAATCAATTATTGTTGAAAATCCGCCTATTGTTTTATTTGTACTACAAGCGAGAACCTGTGTACTACCAAAAATTGAAATACAAAGTACTATTGCAACAAGATTTCTAAATATTTTTTTCATAACTATCACCCCTTATTTCTTCTTCGATTTTTCTTTTGCTCGTTTATCGTTGATAATCTTCATATGTTCTTCTGTAATAAGCTCCACATTATTCTCTCTTGCCCAATCAACACAGCCTTTGAGAACAAGTGGCAAGAACACTCTCGGCACAGCAAGAACAGTTTTAAGCGCTTCATCTGTAAACTTGATTTTATCATCAACTCGGTCTGCAGCATAACGGACTGATTCCAAAGAAGCCTCGCGCATTTGAAGGAGTTCTGCTCTCATTTTTCTTTTTCTGTGGAACCAGAAATTCTTACTGTCACGGTATCCATAGTCAACAGGAAGTGCAGGGAAATCCTTTGATTTAACACCATTGATAATTGCATCGCTATATTTCTTCTTCATAAGAATTTTATCAATTTTGAGAATGAAATGAGCACCAAATTTGCTTGTTATACCATTAAAATCGTGGTAGGGTCCCTCGTAGCCATTGAGTTCGCCCGGCAAATCCTTATCCGCACCGTCAAGTTCACGAACCCAGGTACACTCAATAACCTCAATGGCATCTGTCATAACCATCGGACGAGTTTCCCCTGTTTCTTCCTCAATCATACTCTTTTCGAGTTTAAAATTGCATTTTGGCATCTTTTCTTCAGGTTTATCCCCAGGCCAAGAAAGTTTAACTGCCTCTTTAAAGGTTTTGGGGTTGTCGTCAATAAAGTTGAGTGCACATTTACCATTACGAAGAATATTCTGCGCTGTATTTGATGAATTACGACAACAAAGAAGCATGGCATAATAATCTTTCCCTGCCACGTAATAAGGTTGAACAAGTGAGTATGGTCCTAAATTTGTTGTGCCGTCCTCACAAAGTGTACTGATTACCACTGTTGGCATCGGAAAGAACAACGATGTCTGGTAAAAGTTATCAACTATTCTTAGATTTTCAAAACTGCTCATTTAAAAAAACACCTCAAAGTCATTTTATATCTGTATTTTACACAATTTCATAAGGCCAATCAATTATTCCGCCAAATTCTTTGACATTGGTATATCCTAAATCTACAAGTTCTTGTGAAGCAATTTTACTTCTTCTGCCACTACGACAATAGACAAGGATTAATTGGTCTTTATCGGGCAATTCTTTTTCTGCTCTTTGTGCGATTTCATATTCGGGAATCATAATTGCCCCTTGGATATGTCCCTCATCAAATTCTTCTTGTGTACGAGCATCAATAATTATATAACCAGCTTCTTTTTCCATTAATTCTTTTGCTTGTTGTGGTGTGATTTGTTCATAAGAATTTTTTGTTTCTTCGTTAGACTTTTCGCCATTACAACCACAAATACCAAAAAGACAAAGAGAAATTATAAGCATTATTATCAGTCCTTTATACTTTTTCATTATCTTTTCCCATCTTATATATTATTTGTATATATTATAGCACTTACGAAATTTTTCCTCAATACCCTAAAAATAATTTCATAACTCAAATCTATATATAGTCAAATTTATTTTTTTCTTTTATTTAATGCTTGTTTGTGTTATTCTATTATTAGTTAAATTTCAAGGAGAAATAAATATGTATATAAACGGTTTTCAGAAACTAACAATTTTAGATTATCCGGGCAAGGTGGCTTGTATTATTTTTACCCCCGGTTGCAATTTCCGTTGTCCTTTCTGCCACAACGCAGCACTTGTAACTCACATTGACAAAGATACATATATAAATGAAGACGAAGTCCTTTCATACCTAAAGAAAAGACAAGGTATTCTTGACGGCGTTGTAATTACAGGTGGTGAACCTTTATTACAAGATGGTATTGAAGAATTTATTGGCAAAATAAAAGATTTGGGGTATTTTGTTAAACTTGATACTAACGGCAGTTTTCCCGAAAAACTTATTTCGCTCGTGGAGAATGGTCTTGTGGATTATGTTGCCATGGATATTAAAAACAGTAAGGCAAAATATATGACTACAACAGGTGTGGACAGCATTGATATGATGTCAATTGAAAAAAGTGTGGACTTTTTATTGCAGAATAAAGTGGATTATGAATTTAGAACAACTATTGTTGACGGATTTCACACTCTCCAGGATATACAAGATATTGTGGTATGGATTAAAGGGGCACACAAGTACTTTTTACAGAATTTTGTGGACTCAGGCGACCTTATAAAGGCTGGTTTAGAGCCGGTTTCCGTTGATTTGCTTAAAGAAATGAAGAAAAAAGCAACAGAAATTATACCAAATGTTGAAATTCGAGGAATTTAAGAAAAAACACAATATATTGTGTAAAAACCTATTGACAATGTACAAGATATGTACTATAATAAGTCTCGCTAACCAAAAAATTACTGTGCGTAATGGGTAGCGAGACTTACCTTTAATGCACAAAAAATCAAAATCAACAGGAGGGCACAATATGTATAACGTAGTAAAAAGAGACGGCAAAATAGCATCTTTTGACCTTAAAAAGATTGCAGAAGCTATTACCCTTGCATTTGACGCTTGTAACAAGCAATACAATGCTGACATTATCGATTTCCTTGCACTCAAAGTTACAGCAGAGTTTGAACCAAAAATCGAGGACCAGGCAATTTCCGTTGAAAACATTCAGGACAGTGTAGAATCAGTGCTTATTAAGGCAGGTTATGATGACGTTGCAAAGGCATATATCATCTACCGTCGTCAGAGAGAAAAAGTTCGTAACCTTAATGCAACAATGGTTGACTATAAGGCTATTATCGACAACTACCTTAATGTTAACGACTGGCGTGTTAAAGAGAATTCAACAGTTACTTATTCAGTTGGTGGTCTTATTCTTTCAAACTCAGGTGCAGTTACTGCTAACTACTGGCTCTCTGAAATTTATGATGATGAAATCGGCAACGCTCACAGAAACGCTGATATTCACATTCACGACCTTTCAATGCTTACAGGTTACTGTGCAGGTTGGTCACTTAAACAATTAATTCAGGAAGGTCTTGGCGGTGTTCCGGGTAAAATCACATCTGCTCCTGCTGCTCACCTTTCAACACTTTGCAACCAGATGGTTAACTTCCTTGGAATTATGCAGAATGAATGGGCAGGTGCTCAGGCTTTCTCATCATTCGACACATACTTGGCTCCTTTCGTAAAAGTTGATAACCTTTCATACAAAGAAGTTAAACAGTGCATTCAGTCATTCATCTATGGTGTTAACACTCCATCTCGTTGGGGTACACAGTCACCATTCACAAACATCACTCTTGACTGGACTGTTCCAAATGACCTTGCAGAACTCAACTGTATTGTTGGTGGCAAGGAAATGGACTTCAAATATAAAGATTGTAAAGCTGAAATGGATATGGTTAACAAGGCTTTCATCGAGGTTATGGTTGAAGGCGATGCTAACGGTCGTGGCTTCCAGTATCCAATTCCAACATATTCAATCACTCGTGATTTTGACTGGTCAGAAACAGAGAATAACAAGCTTCTCTTTGAAATGACTGCAAAATACGGCACACCTTATTTCTCAAACTACATCAACAGCGACATGGAGCCTTCAGACGTTCGTTCAATGTGCTGCCGTCTTCGTCTTGACCTTCGTGAACTTCGTAAGAAGTCAGGTGGTTTCTTCGGTAGTGGTGAATCAACAGGTTCGGTTGGTGTTGTTACAATCAACTTGCCAAGAATCGCTTACCTTGCAAAGGATGAGGCTGATTTCTATGCTCGTCTTGACAAGATGATGGATATTTCTGCTCGTTCACTTAAAGTTAAGCGTGATGTTATCACAAAACTTCTTGATGCAGGTCTTTATCCATACACAAAGAGATACCTTGGTACTTTCAACAACCACTTCTCAACAATCGGTCTTGTTGGTATGAACGAAGCTGGTCTTAATGCAAAATGGATTCAGGCTGATATGACAACTGAAAAGACACAGCAGTTTGCAAAAGATGTTCTTAACCACATGAGAGAAAGACTTTCTGACTATCAGGAACTTTACGGTGACCTTTATAACCTTGAAGCAACTCCTGCAGAGTCAACTGCATTCCGTCTTGCAAAACACGACCTTAAATACTACCCAGACATTATCACTGCAGGTAGAAAAGAAGGCGAAACACCTTACTATACAAACAGTTCACACCTTCCTGTTGGCTACACACAGGATATCTTCACTGCTCTTGATATGCAGGATGAACTTCACACACTTTACACATCAGGTACAGTATTCCACGCATTCCTTGGCGAAAAACTTCCTGACTGGCAGTCATGTGCAAGTCTTGTTAAGAAGATTGCTTCTAATTACAGACTTCCTTACTACTCAATTTCACCAATTTACTCAATTTGTAAGAATCACGGTTATATTGCAGGTGAGGCATTCACTTGTCCACACTGTGGTGAAGAAGCTGAAGTTTATTCAAGAATTACCGGTTACTATCGTCCTGTTAAGAACTGGAACGACGGTAAGGCTCAAGAATACAAGGACAGAAAAGTTTACGATATTGCTAACTCACACCTTACTCACGATGTTACAGAAAATGCAGTTTGTGAATGTGCAGAAGCAGAAGAAGTTGTAGAGGTTGCAGACAGCACATACCTTTTCACAACTGCTACTTGCCCTAACTGTAAGATTGCTTGTGCAATTCTTGACAAGGCAGGTGTTGCTTACGAAAAACTCCTTGCTAATGAACATGTTGACTTGGTTAACGATTTTGGTATCAAACAAGCACCAACACTTGTAGTGGTTAAAGATGGTGCAGTTTCAAAATATGCAGGAGTTTCTGACATTAAGAAATTCTTGAATGTTTAATTGATTTTAAGGGATTATAATTATGTATGACATTATAATAATCGGCGGTGGTCCTGCAGGGCTTACCGCCGCCCTATATGCTCGTAGGGCAAACAAAACAGTTCTTGTTATTGAAAAAGCAAGTTTTGGTGGACAGATTACTTATTCACCAAAAGTTGAGAACATACCAGGTTTTCAGGAAGTAACAGGTAACGAATTTGCAGAAAAACTTGTTGAGCAAGTCCTTAATCAAGATGCAGAGGTTGAATGTGCCGAAGTTCTTTCTATCAAAGACGGTGACATTAAAACAGTTGTTACTGATTCAGGCGAATTTGAGGGTAAATCTGTTATTATTGCAACGGGTGCAAAGCACAGACTTTTAGGACTCGAAAACGAAACTAACCTTATCGGTGAAGGAATTTCTTTCTGTGCAGTTTGTGACGGTGCTTTCTATGAAGGCAAAACAGTTGCAGTAATCGGTGGTGGCAACTCTGCTTTGCAGGAGGCAATTCTTCTTTCAGACCTCGCTAAAAAAGTTTATGTTATTCAAAATCTTGATTTCTTTACAGGTGAACAAAAACTGGTTGAGAAACTTGAGAGTAAAGATAATGTTGAGATTATTCTCGGTACAGTGGTCCAGAAACTTATTGGTGAGAATGAACTCAAAGGAATTACTATTAAAAATGTTGCAACAGAGGAGAGTTCGAATTTAACTCTTGACGGTATGTTTGTTGCAATTGGTCTTGTTCCACAGAATGAGAACTTTAAAGATGTTGTTAACCTTGATGGTCGTGGCTATGTTGATGCAACTGAATCTTGCACAACAAATGCAAAAGGTATTTTTGTTGCAGGTGACTGCAGAACAAAGACTATCCGTCAGGTAATAACCGCCGCAGGTGATGGTGCTGTTGCAGCCCTCGCTGCTTGTGATTATGTCGATACTATCTAATTGATATATTCCTATGGTAAAAGGAAGGATAACAAATTTGTTACCCTTCCTTTTCTCTTTTATTATTTACTTTTCAAAGGGATAAACGAGGTTCATCTGTCGTCTGCATTCATCCATAATCTTCATACATTCTCTTGTTGCTTCAAATGGTATGTATGAGGATTCTTTTTTGTCTTCTTTTATTTCATTGGCAACACAGTTAAATTCTGTTATATAGTCAGTTTTACCTCTAAAAACTTTTCTGCCCTTATCATTTTTCATTTTAACTTTTGATGCCATGTGGAAGAAAATAGGAAGGCTTATTTTGCCCTTTTCACCTATAATCTTGCAATTCTCTTTCAACTTGCAAAGGGACATATTCAAGGTGCATTTGAAAGTACCATAATCTAAAACAACAATTTCGCTTATATCAATACCGTTTTCCACTACTCCATCACATTTAATCCCTTTTGGCACACCAAAAAGATTATAACAATATGTGATTGGATAAATTCCAATATCAAGCAACGCACCACCTGCAGTTTCGGGAGTAAGCACTCGTGAATCCTTTGGCATTTTAATTCCGGGAAAAGCGTAATTTATTACGACATCTTTGATTTCTCCGATTTCCCCACCTTGCACCCATTCTTTAACAGTTAATGCAACGGGTGAAAACCAAGTCCACATAGCCTCACAAAAATATGTATCAGTTTCTTTTGCTGTATTTATTAAAATATCAACATCTTTTACTGACACACCAACGGGCTTTTCACAAAGGACAGGCTTTCCCATTTTCATAGCTTTTACTGCATATTCTACATGGGATGTATGGGGTGTTGCAATGTATACTCCGTCAACATCATCACGATTTACTGCATCTTCAAAACTTGTAAACACTTGTGCATTGTATTTGTCTGCAAAAGCCTTTGCTTTTTTGTAAGTGCGACTATAAACGGAAACTATTTTGTGATTTCCTTTTTTAATATTCATAGCAGTATTTTTTGCAATACTACCACTGCCAATATATGCCCATCTGAATTCTGTCATATTATCACCTACAAAACTTCTGTATTTTCCGGTAAAATCTCGCTTTTGATTTCAATAATATCATCAACAAGGATTTCTGTTTTATCAGTAAAATAAATTTTTCTTTCAACATAGTCATATCTCTTTATATTCCCTGCAAAATCAAGATATATTCCGCCCTCTTTATTGGTATCAGGAATGAAATATGTCACTGTGATTTCAGGTTGGTCCGTGATATGATTAAAAATAAAATTTATCTTATTATCCAACAACATTTTGTCGTAATCATCCAGTTCAATTCTTTTGTCAGTCAACCTTGCAGTTTCTTTTATTGCATCGTCATGACCTGAAAGGGCAGAAAATGGTGCAAACTGTGCTGCACGGTCGTAGAGTGACATATGTGGTCGTTTTTTTGACTGATGATGTGGAAGATTAATTATATCATCATATTTTTCCTGCATATGTCACACTCCTTTATGCCTTATGTCCACCAATCTGACTGTTTCTCTCTTTTGCAGTCGCACCCTCCTCAAGATTCATTCCCTTGAGAATTGCATTTTTGCCGTATTTCTTTTTAATGCTCAAAACGGCTTCCTGCATCTTTTTTTCTTTTTGGAGGTTCTCTTCTTGCTTGTTTTTCTTTTCGTAATCTGTGAAAAGGTCAAGTTGCTCAACCTGATTATTTGTCACATCTTTTTCCCTTTGCAATTTACAAACTGCAATAGTTATTCTTCTCACCAGAAGACTTTTATCCACAATTCGGTCGTAAAGTTCCATTGTGGTATCTACAATTAACTTAGATGATGCAGTATATCGGTTTATATTTCCGGTACCATGAGCTTGTTTTGGCACTTTTCGTCCGTAAAAATCAGTTACAACATCCCCCTTGTACTGAATGTTGTCATCTGTTAAATTGTCGATGTCGTATCCAATGGTTAAAACAACCTGATTTGTCACAAGTGCCTTTTCCACAAGTTCAAGAGCTATTGCCTCTGCCATTTCCCTTGTTACAAGTTTTGCCTTGTCAAAATAATATGGTGTTTGCAAAACCTGACCTGAACTTAAACTATTTGTTGATGGTTTATATGCCTTGATTTCTTTAATTGTACAAGGTTCCCAACCCCAAGCATGGTCAATAAGCAATTCGGCATTGATGCCAAAAAGTCTGTAAAGTAAATCTTCGTCATAGAGTGAGCAACGGGCAACATCCCCCATTGTGCGCATACCATAGCGTTCAAGTTTATTAGCATAGCCTTTTCCCACTCGCCAAAAATCTGTAATAGGTTTGTGTGACCACAAATTCTCGCGATAACTCATTTCGTCAAGTTCTGCAATTCGCACACCGTCTTTATCAGCAGGAATATGCTTGGCTTCAATATCCATAGCAATCTTGGCAAGGTACATATTGGTTCCTATTCCCGCAGTTGCCGTAATTCCCGTGGTTTGAAGAACATCCTGAATGAGTTTTCTTGCAAAATCGTGAGCACTTAACTTGTATGTTGCAAGGTAATGAGTGATATCAATAAAAACCTCGTCAATGGAGTAAACATGAATATCCTCGGGTGCAATATATTTAAGATACACATTGTAAATACGGGTACTGTACTCCATATAATATGCCATCCTTGGTGGTGCAACAATGTAATCGAGTTCAAGACCCGGATTATTATTCAATTCTTCCGAGTTAAAAGACTTATCAATAAATGTTCTTTTTGGTGCATTAAGTAGTCTTTGTTGATTTACCTCTTTTACTTTCTGCACAACCTCAAAAAGCCTTGCTCTACCGGGAATTCCATAGGCTTTTAAAGATGGTGTCACTGCCAGGCAGATGGTTTTTTCTGTTCTTGCCCTATCGGCAACAACTAAATTTGTGGTTAGTGGGTTAAGTCCCCTTTCCACACACTCAACAGAGGCAAAAAAGGATTTTAAGTCTATACAAAGATATTTTTTCTCTGTCATTTTCTGCCCCTCCTTTACTTCTATCCCAAAATTGGTGTATCTACAAATTCTATTTCTGCTTCACCTTTAAGTCCATCAGATTCGAAAATGATAATCTCATTTTCACCGTCCTTCAACAAACTTGCAGGTACATACAAGGTCTGTTGCGGACCAATTTCCCAATATCTACCAATATTAAAACCGTTAATAACAACAAATCCCTTTGTGAAGCTGTCGAGTTTTAAAAATGTATCCTTTGGATTCTGGATACTGAAATATCCTCTATAAAACGCTGATTTTTCGTTGAAATCCTTTTTATCAAACGACAATCTATCAAGGTTATTCATAGGTAATGTGTAAACATCCCAGTTGAAATGAATTCTCTTATCCAACAAGCATCTTCCTGCGATGCCTTTTTTGTACATCATTTTAGGTCCGAAATTAGTTCTGCCCATATTTTCGCAAAGTACAGTAAGAATATCCCCTGCCTTTGCAGAAATCTTTGTTTCAAGCAGGTCATTAACATAAAGGATGTCCACAAGATTATCATTTATGTAAATCTGTGCACGGTCACCGATTCTTTCAAATGACAGAACAACATCTTCGTAATCACGGTTTAAAACTGTTCTGTAAGCAATATATCCGTATCCATTTCCGTATTTTTCCATACATTTTGGAACATCCGAGTGAACAGGAGTTGCAAGTTCAGGTAATGCAGAAAAAAAGCCTTCGCTTTCGGTCAACTTAAACTTACCATAAGCCTTTTTATCCCGATTTGCGGGAATTTCCGGTAATTCTTCTCCAATATGTTTTTTGATAACTTCTCTTACTGCCATATATTTTGGTGTAATGTCGCCACATTCAGTAAGCATTGCATCATAGTCATAACTTGTAACATCAGGACAAAATTTCTCATAATGATTAGCACCCGATGTAAAACCAAAATTTGTTCCTCCAACAAACATATACATATTAAGGCTACCACGAGTGAGCATATCATCAACAACTTTTGCGTAGTCCTCCGCTGATGTTGTGTGGTGCTTTTCATCACCCCATGAGTCAAACCAACCATTCCACATTTCCATACACATTTTAGGTGTGTCAGGGAAAAGTTCGTCGTGTGCTTTGAAATTTTCTTCCACTCGACTACCAAAATTAAGTGTTGGCAAACATCCTTCAATCGTTCCGTCCAGCAAGTCGCTCTTACTTGTACCGTCAGATGTAAACAATGGCACATCAATTCCACGGTCGATAAAGCCTTGCTTTAAGTAGTTAAGATATTCTTTATCATCACCGTAATAACCGTACTCATTTTCACATTGCACCATTATAACAGGTCCGCCATTAGTTGTGAGATATGGTTTAATCTCTGCACAAAGTCTGTCAAGATACAAATCAAATCTTTCAATATACTTTTTGTTCATACAACGGATTTCCATATCTTCATCTGCCTGAATCCACCATGGGAGTCCGCCGAATTCCCACTCTGCACAGATGTATGGGCCAGGTCTTACAATAACCATAAGTCCCACCTTTTGTGCTGTTTCAATATATTTTGCTATATTCAAAATTCCTGTAAAATCGTATTCACCGGGCACTTTTTCGTGCATATTCCAGGCACAATAAGTTTCAACACAGTTACAACCCATGGCTTTCATTTTTATAAAAATATCTTCCCAAGTATCGGGCATATTTCTGAAATAATGCACTGCACCTGAAATAAGTTTTACAGGTTTTCCGTCTTTTACAAATTGATTTTTAACGATTTCAAAAGTCATAACACCACTCCTATTTGTATATTTTACTATACTGCCCTTAAATTATCAATTATTTTAACCTTTAAAAAACACAAAAATCATACTAAATCAACAAAAAATATTCATTTTTTCACTTTACAATTATACACAAAAGGAATATAATTGAGTGTATATTAAATATGGAAGGAAGGTTTTCATTATGGAAAATGGAAACGGACTTAAAAAGCAATATGGGCTTTTAATGGCTATCTGCATGGTTGTAGGTACTGTTGTTGGCTCAGGTGTTTTCTTTAAGGCACAAGCAATTCTTGAGAAAACGAGTGGCGATATGCCAATGGGTATTATTGCATGGATTATCGGTGGCGTAGTTATGATTTTCTGCGTTCTCGCATTCTGTGTAATGGCTCAACAGTATGAAAAAGTTAACGGACTTGTTGACTATGCGGAAGCAACTATCGGTAACAAATATGCTTACTTTATGGGTTGGTTTGCAACAACAATCTATATGCCTGCAATGACTTCTGTTCTTGCTTGGCTTACTGCAAGATATTTCCTTACATTCTTGGTATCTGTAAACCCTGACTTACAACTTGCAGGCGACCCTGTAACAGGTACAGAAACCTTCTTACTTGCAGGATTTATCCTTATCCTTGTTTTTGCAGTTAATACACTTTCTTCAAAACTTGCCGGTAAACTTCAGATTAGTGCAACTTTTATCAAACTTATTCCACTTCTTTTGATGGCAGTTGTTGGTACAATCTATGGTCTTACACACAATATTGCCGGTGAGCCAGCAACAATCCTTTCCTCTAACTTTGCTACAGGCACAGGTAACTTCTCTGTTCTTTTCGGTGCAGTTGTTGCTACTGCTTTTGCTTATGAAGGTTGGATTCTTGCTACATCAATTAACTCAGAAATCAAGGATTCTAAAAAGAATCTTCCGATCGCTCTTGTTCTTGGTGGTATAATCATCATTGCAATTTACCTCTTCTATTACATTGGTATTGCTGGTGGTGCTCCTGTTAAGACACTTATTGAAGAAGGTACTGCTCCTGCATTTACCACAGTTTTCGGTAATGTTCTTGGTAATGTTCTTAACCTCTTCGTTGCAGTTTCTTGCCTCGGTACTCTCAACGGTCTTCTTATCGGTACTATCCGTGGTATGTATTCAGTTGCAGTCCGTGGCTACGGTCCAAAGTCCGACCTTATGAAACAGGTTGACCCTGCATCAGGTATGCCTTCAAACTCATGTATTATTGGTCTTGTTATCGTTGGTGCATGGCTTGTTTACTTCTACGGTGCAAACCTTACCGCAACACCTTGGTTTGGAAAATTCAGTTTTGACTCATCAGAACTTCCAATCATCACAATTTATGCTCTTTACATCCCAATGTTCATTCAGTTCATGAGAAAAGAAAAGAATCTTCCTGCTGTTAAGAGATTTGTTCTCCCGGCACTTGGAATTATCGGTTCTGCATTTATGGTATTTGCTGCAATCTACTCACACGGCTATATGCCATATATTGATGCAAAGGCAAAAGGTGAAGGCTTTAAATGCCCAGTTCTTTTCTACCTTATCGTATTCGCAGTAATTATGGCAATCGGTATGCTTCTTATGAACCCAAAGAAAAAGAAATCAAAATAAGATTACACTAAAAGCATTCAGCCTGTGAGGGAAAACCTTACAGGCTGTTTTTTCTTGAAAAATAGGATATATTATTATATAATAAGCTTAGACTTTAACGGAGGTACTGAAAATGAATGTGTATAAAAGTGTATCCGAATTAATCGGAAAAACTCCTCTTTTAGAACTTAGCAATATAGAAAAAGAACTTGGTCTTAAAAGTAAAATCTATGCAAAGCTTGAATACTTTAACCCCGCAGGTAGTGTTAAAGACAGAGTTGCTCTCCAAATGATTGAAGATGCAGAAAACAAAGGTCTTCTAAAAAAAGGCTCTGTTATTATTGAACCAACAAGCGGAAACACAGGAATAGGTCTTGCCAGTGTTGCTGCTTCAAAGGGGTATAAACTTATTATTACAATGCCTGAAACAATGTCTGTTGAGCGCAGAAAACTTATTGCCGCCTATGGTGCAGAATTAGTCCTTACAGATGGTAGCAAAGGTATGAATGGAGCAATAGAGAAAGCAGAAGAACTTGCTCGTGAAATCTCTAACAGTATTGTTGCAGGACAATTTGTCAACCCATCTAACCCAAAGGCACATTTTGAAACAACTGGTCCTGAAATATGGAAGGATACAGACGGCATGGTTGACATCTTTATTGCAGGTGTTGGTACAGGTGGTACCATTACAGGCACGGGTGAATACCTTAAAGGAAAAAATCCGGATATAAAGATTGTCGGTATTGAGCCTTCTGACTCGCCTGTTCTTTCAGGTGGCAAGGCAGGAGCGCATCCGCTTCAAGGTATCGGTGCGGGATTTATCCCAGATGTTTTAAATGTAAATATAATTGATGAAATTGCAAATGTTTCGGGTGACGAGGCGTATTCTGCATCTCGACTTCTTGCAAATAAAGAGGGAGTACTTGTGGGTATTTCATCAGGTGCTGCACTTCATATTGCTATTGAAAAAGCAAAAAAAGAGGAAGGCAAGACAATAGTTGTCCTGCTTCCCGATTTAGGTGATAGATACTTATCCACTCATTTGTTTGAATAAAAACCCCCGAGGAGTACCTCGGGGGAAAATTATTTTTTTCTTTTCGAGTAAAGTGATTGAAGGGATTAACCCCACCAACCTTCTCCCATACCGGCATCAGTATCAGGGTCACTGTTACCGATTGAAAGTGTGATTACATCTTCGATTTCATAAACTGTTACATCAAAATCTGGTGCAAAATACTGTTTCATCTGCTTAATCCTCCTACTTAAATTAAAATCCTATTTTTTATATATCTTTTAGTTTGCTTTATGTGTTTCGCTATATCGCTTTTTAAAGTATACAATAGAGTTTGTAAAAAAGCAAGAAGAAAATACTGGAAAAAAAATTTTTGTATATTATGACAAAAAGCACAAAACTTTAGCGATTTTGTTGTGAAAAATGGCAGATAATTTACCATTACCTGCCATCATAAACTAAAACATAAATTTATTATATCCCCAGTTATCCACGAACTGATATTTCACATATACTCTTTGTGGCGATATATCCGCTTCTCGTTCAAGAATATTGCAAATTTCCTTTGTCAACGTTTCGCAACTTTCTCTTGATGCTTTACCAAAAAGACTTATTTCCACCATTCCGGCAGGTGAATCATCACCCTGAAACCAAAGATTTGATTTATCAGCAATTTTAACCATAAGGTACTGTTCACTTTTTCCCGGTATAAGTGAAATTGCACGACCGCAAAGGTACTTGATATTATCAAGTTGTTCATCATTCAATGTAACATTTGTACTGATATCAATATATGGCATATCTTACTCTCCCTTAAAGTCTTTTATCCTTTTCAAAAGATGCTTGAACAGCATTCATAACTGCTTTATCGAAGCCTTCGTTCTGCAAGGTTGCAACACCTTCAATAGTTGTTCCGCCGGGCGAACAGACAGAGTTAATAAGTGCCCATGGATTTTCTTCGCTCTGGAGAATCATTTTTGCACTGCCCAAAACAGCTTGTGCAGAAATTTTTAGTGCTTGTTCCCTGCTCATTCCATTCAGGACTGCTCCACGAGCCATTGAATCAATAAACATAAAAGCATAGGCAGGAGAGCAACCTGCAATCACGCCAAAAATCGAGAACTGACTTTCAGGTAATTCTATAACATCGCCAAATGACCTGCAAAGCTCTTTTGCAAAACTCAAAAGGTCATCGTCGACATTCTGATTACCGCAAATGGCACTCATAGAAGCACCAACTTTTGCATTTATATTAGGCATAACACGCACAACAGGTGTAAAATCCTCAAGGAACGAAACAATGTAGTTAAGAGTTTTACCTGCACCTATGGAAATAACTGCAGTATCGTTTTTTGTAACACTATCTTTAATTTGTGGCAAAACAGCAGGGAAAACCTGAGGTTTAACTGCCAAAACAACAGCATATGAATTCTCGGCAACATCACTTGCAGATGGCAACACATTAACACCAAAACTTTCTTTAAGCAACTCTGCTTTGGCAGTATCTGTATCACAAACACAAATATCCTCACCACTAAGAAAACCTGACTTAACCGCACCATTTATGATGGCAGTTGCCATATTACCGCAACCAATAAAGCCTAATTTAAAACTCATAAATTCACCTTATTCAACATCAGATGTACAGTGGCAGCACTTTGTTGCATCAATAGCAATTTCGCTCTTGCAGAATGGGCAAATCTTTGTTGTAGGTGCTTCTTCCACTACCGGTGCCTCTTTAGTTGTTTTTGCTCTTACCTTGTTAATAATCTTAATCATACAGAAAATAACAAATGCAACAATAATAAAATCAAGAACAACGGAAATAAAGTTACCGTATGTAAGAATTGCAGCACCTGCTTCTGTTGCTGCTTCAGGAGATGCATATTCGCCACCATCAAGAGCAATAAACTTGCTAGCGAAATCTGTGCCCTTTAATGCAAGACCGATAAGAGGCATAATAATATCATTTACAAGTGAGTTAATAATTTTTTGGAACGCACCACCGATAATAACGCCGACTGCAAGGTCAATTACATTACCACGCATAGCGAATTCTTTGAATTCTTTGAAAAAGCCTTTCATTTTTAAAATCCTTCTTTCGTTTAATTATGATTTAATATTTTATCACCAATTATTATTTATTGCAATATTATTTTATACCTGTCATATCGAAATCAGGTATATATTGCGTCTTGGCTGAAGATTTTTCCTGCATAAAACCATTTTTGAGACCTATATCAAGAAAAAAATCCACAACTTTATTATATTCTGCCGTTGTAAGTCTGCGATTTAATTCCTTAAAAATTTTAATATCACCATATGGTGTATACTGGCTCATAAGGCTTATATATGTATCCTTTGGCAGATTTTCGCTTATCCACAAAAGAATATTCTTACTCTCTTCCACATTGGCAGGAAGAATTAAGTGACGAATAATAATTCCCTTTTGGATTATTCCGTCTTTAAACTGGTTTTGAGGTTGTTGACGGTGCATCTGGAGAATTGCCTGACTTGTCTTTTCAAAATAATCGGGACATTTAGCATATTTCAATGACTTTTCACTACTAAAGTATTTAAAATCGGGCAGATAAACATCAACAAGACCTTCAAGTTGTTTTAAGGTTTCAACACTATCATATCCCGAACTATTATACACAACGGGAACTGACGGTTTGTATTTTTTAAGGGTTTCAATTATAATATGTGAAAAGTGCGTTGGATTTACAAAATCAATTGTGTGAACGCCTTTATTTTCAAGTTCTTTTATAATTTCAACAAGTCTTTCAGTTGTAATTATCTCACCTTTGTTTTCGTGACTTATTGGATAATTCTGACAAAAGCAACATTTAAGACTGCAACCCGAAAAGAAAATTGCACCTGTGCCATTTTCGCCACTTATACAAGGTTCTTCCCACTTGTGTATATCTGCACGGGCCAACATAGGATTATAAGGCATTTTACAAAAGCCATTGCCAATATATTCAGTTCTTTCTGCATTGCATTTTCTTGGACAAAGATTACAAATCATTGTTTCACCACCTGACCATATTGTATCACAATGGCACTTGATAATCAAACAGTTTTGGAGTATAATATTTTCATTGATTTGTGAGGTGATAATATGCTTCTTACAATGGATATAGGAAATACCAATATAAATATCGGTCTTTTTAAGGGTGATGACCTTGCTGTAAGTGCAAGACTTGCAACCGAAAGGCAGAAAACCGACGACCAGTATGCTATGGATTTCACCAATATTTTTGTAATGCATAAAATTGATTTTAACAACATCAATGGTGTTGTAATTTCTTCCGTTGTGCCTGAAATTACAGAGTCCGTAACAAATGCCATTAAAAAACTTACAGGAAAGGACTCTTTAATTCTATCTCCCGGAGTTAAAACAGGTCTTAACATCTTAATTGACAATCCTGCTCAACTTGGTGCTGACCTTGCAGCAGGTGCAGTTGGTGCGGTAGCAGATTATCCTCTTCCTGCATTTGTAATTGACCTGGGTACTGCTACAAAAATCTGTGCTATTGATAAAAACAGAAGTTTTCGTGGTTGTATGATTGCTCCCGGTGTGCAAATTTCTCTTAAAGCACTTACGGACACAAGTTCACTTCTTCCTACAATCAGTCTTGAGCCACCTAAAAAAGCTTGTGGCACAAACACAGTTGAGAGTATGCAGAGTGGTATTGTACTCGGTACTGCCGCTATGATTGACGGAATTCTCGACCGATTTGCAGATGAACTCGGTGAACCGGCATCAATTATTGCAACAGGAGGTCTTTCATACTTTTTGGCTCCGGTTTGTAAAAGAGATATTATATATGACCGTCACCTTATCTTAAAAGGACTTAAAGTAATTTACGAAAAGAATAATTAGATACCATTTATTCATCAATTATTTGCGTTGCATCCACAGTGAGCAACAGCAAGGAGGAATATAAATGACAAACAAAAAATTTGACCGTAACAAAACGGTCAAACTTGCAACTACGGGTATTCTTACCGCTATTGTTGTAGTTTTTCAATTCATTGGTGCATCAATCAAATTTGGCACATTTTCAGTTTCACTTGTGCTTATCCCTATTGTCATTGGTGCAGCCCTTGGCGGAAAACATGTCAGCACATGGCTGGGTTTCGTATTCGGCGTAGTTGTTCTTCTCTCGGGCGATGCTGCTGCTTTTCTCCCCATTAATCCTATAGGTACTGTTATAACGGTAATTGCTAAGGGCACTATTGCAGGTTTTGTAGGTGGAATTGCTTTTGAAGTGCTAAAGAAAACTAACAACTATTTTGCAGTTATTATTTCAGCAATTCTTGTTCCTGTTACCAACACAGCAATCTTTCTTATAGGCTGTAGGCTTTTTTTCTTTGACACAATTAAAGAATGGGCTATTGGCTTAGGTTTCGAAAACGCCCTCACCTATATGCTTGTTGGTCTTGTGGGTATAAATTTCCTTTTTGAACTCGCAATAAATATTATACTTGCACCATCAGTTGTAGGAGCAGTAAAAGTACTCAGCAAACAGAAAAACTAAATAACAGACCACTTGATTAAACATTGAAATTATCAAGTGGTCTTATTTTATATAACATTATTCTTTTTAAGAAACTCTATCGACTGATTTACCCACTGTCCGGCTTCAAGTCCATCTGCAAGGGCAAACCCGTGGATATTGCCACGGTAAATATGCACCTCGTTTGGCACTTCTTTTTCATTCATCACCTTTTCAGCAACAAGGCAATTCATTTCAGGTGGCACTATTGGGTCATTCTTCATTGAAAACAGAAACATTGGTGGATAATCTTCATCAATAAGATTCTGTACGCTTAATTTGTGGGACAACTCTTCACTATAATCCTTACCAAGGAAAATCTTGTCGCAAGTAATACCGAAATCCTTGCATTTAAGGTCTATCATAGGGTATCCGCCTATTACAGCATCAGGTCTTCCGTTTATATGGGACAAGTCCCCCGTCATTTCTCTCAACTCGTTATAAACACCGCTGATACTTGTAACAAGATGTCCACCAGCAGAAAAACCCATAGCGACAACTTGATTTTCGATTACTCCCCATTTTTCTGCATTGTTTCTTACAGTTTGAATTGCTCGTATAAAGTCGAGTTGTGGGCAAGGATAACGACAAGGCGACACACGGTAGCACACAACAAATGCGTGAAATCCAAGCTGATTAAACCTTTCTGCAATTTCAACGCCCTCATGTTTCATACAGACATTAAGATATGCTCCGCCGGGTGCAATTACTACGGCTGGGGCTTTTTTGTTTTTAAGTAAAAATGGCACAATATACGGTTTTCTTTTTCCGTCATAAAGTGGAATATCTTTTTCGTCCCACAACAAAACACTTCGAGGGTCATCAACTTTTACAGCATTATCTTTACCATTGAAAAAGTTTACCAAATCTTCTGTAAAGCCTTTTAATCCTTTAGGAGCAAGTTTTTCAAGGGTACTGAATTTAAAAGGCTCCAAGAGGCGAAGGAGTCTGTTGATTTCGGGTACGGATGAATAACTTTCAAGTCGCAAACTCGCCTCGCTGTCAGCACGGACATCACGAAGTTTTTGGTCCATTGTAATCATCTTAAAACACCTCCACACTTATTACAAATCTATCTTTTTTCGTATGACGAAGCACACCCTTATAAACAAATCTGCCAAAACCACGGACAGAGATTTTGTCCCCATTTTTCACCGCAACTGACGGACTTGTTTTGACTGCACCATTCACAAATACCTTTTCCGTGTGAAAGAGTGGCAAAACCTGACTGCGTGACATTTTGTAAATTGCAGAAACAATAACATCAAGTCTTTCAGACGATACTATTATTTCATAGTTTTTAGGTTGTGGCAGGGCATTTTCGGGGATTTTCTCCGTAATGCTACATTCCACCGTTGTATGCTTTACCTGAGTCAGATTCTGAACAATATACTCGGTTATTGTATCAACACAGAAAAGATACCCACAATTTTCGCTGATAATTATATCTCCAAGCATTTCACGACGAATTCCAAGCCCCATAAGTGAACCCAAAAAATCACGATGCGTAAGGTTATCGGCAAATTTTTGATTAACCGGTTTTATGAGTATGCATTTGATAGGATAATCAGCGTTATCAGTAAAATATTCTCTGTCACCAAAACAAGCAACGCATCTTTCAGAATTTTCATAGCCACCCCAAAGCTTTGTCGACACAGAAAATCGCATAGAAGAAAGTTCCGATATTTCGGATAACCCGAGAAAATCGGAATAAACTGCATATCCCTTTTCATTTGAACGAGAGGCTAATTCTTCAAATCGCTTTTGTTTTTCTGTCATTTTATTCACCAATGTAATTATATTATAATGACAACGGCGGGGTCAAGACCCCGCCAAACCTTTTATACATTATAGTATTTTGCCATTTTCTTTTTCTTTAAAATATGTGCAATTATAATTACCACAACAACTGCTATCACAGAGAAGAAGCCAATATACAATCCACCTGCATCATTTTCACCTTTAACTTTCATCCAAAGGTTATTCATATACTGTAAGGTGTCAATTGGAAGATTATGGAACGCCTGTGTATTCTGTAAATTTTCAGGATAAACCGCTTCACTATCTGCAAGGGAATATTCCTCATTTTCGAGAACTGCTTTGTTAGGTGTTGCATAATAAATATACTCTGCATTGGCAAGGGCTATTTCAGGCTCCATCATAAAATTGATAAAAGCCTCTGCACCCTTTTTGTTCTGTGAGCCCTTTGGAACACACATTGCGTCATAGAATGTGTTTACACCTTCTTCGGGGAAAACAAATCCTAAATCGGGGTTATTTTCAACCATCAGCTCATAGTCGCCCGCATAGTATGTGGCAAAAGCATATTCGCCACTTTCCATCTTAATAAAGACCTCGTCCATCACATATTCAGGCTTGACAGTTTGTCTTTGCTCTAAAAGATAATCTGCCGCAGCATCCCAATCAGCCATATTGGTAGTGTTGATGCTTTGACCGAGAGCGAATTGTGCAACTGCAAAAGCATCTCTTGGATTATTAAACATAAGGACTTTGCCTTTGTATTGTTCATCCCAAAGCACCTTCCAGCTTGTTGGTTCTTCCTTAACAAGATTCTTATTATAAATGAGTATCGTTGTTCCTACATTGTAAATTACTGCATAATCACTTATGCCGTTTTCAATAAGATAACCGTATTTTTCACTGTCAAAATACTTTGAATAGTTTGGTATATTGCTATAGTCAAGAGGTAAAAGCATTTCCTCGGACATCAGTCTTTCAACCATATAGTCAGAAGGAATGATAATATCGTAACTTACACCACCACCAGAAAGTTTTGAGTACATATTTTCATTAGACTCAAATGTGGTATAGTTAACATCGCATCCCGTAAGTTTTTCAAACTGAGTTATAACATCAATTTCCTCGTCGTCAATGTATTCACCCCAGTTATAAACATTGAGAGTTGTACCCTGAAGACCAAGGTTATTGTAATATTCCTTTACTTCATTTGAAAATAGTTCTTCGTCAGCGGAAGTAGGAATAACAAAAGCCGATAAAACAACTATAACCATAATTAAAAGGGAAATAATCTTTTTCATTACTTATCCCCCTTTTTTGCTCGTTGCTTTTTATCAGAGCGGGACTGTGCTACATTCATAAGTATGAGCAGAATAAACATTGCCCCGAAAATAAGTGTTGAAAGAGCATACATATCGGGTTTTACTCTCTTTTTTGTCATTGAAAAAATATGAATTGGCAAAGTCTGAAAATCAGGTCCGTTTGTAAAGTAACTGATTATGAAATCATCAAGGGACAAAGTGAATGCCATAATTGCGCCCGAGATTATTCCGGGAAGAATTGCAGGAAAAACCACCTTAAAAAATGCCTGTATAGGTGGACAGCCCAAATCCTGTGCCGCCTCATAAATTCTGTTATCGGACTGACGAAGTTTTGGCAATACAGAAAGAATTACATAGGGCAACTGGAATGTTACATGGGCAATAAGAATTGTCCAAAAACCAAGTACATCGCGTTTGTTGAATATTGCACCTGCGAAAACGAACAAGAGCATCATTGAAATACCTGTAACGATTTCGGGATTCATCATTGGAATATTGGTAACTGTCATTACAGAAGACTTTATATGCTTATTTCTCATTGAGTTAATACCAACAGCAGCAAGAGTACCAAGTACAGTTGCAATTGTGGCAGAAATAACGGCAAGTATAACGGTGTTTTTGAGAGCATCCATTGTAACCTTATCGTGGAAAAGTTTTTCATACCATTGAAGCGAAAAACCTTCAAAAATATATGTGCTTTCAGTTCCGTTAAATGAGAACACCATCATAACAACCATCGGTGCATAAAGGAAGATGAAAACAAGTGCTAAATAGAATTTAGATAATGGAGATGTTTTTGTCATATAAGCACACCTCCGTCATCATCACTGTCGGTGAAATAATTAAGTACACCAAGACAGATTAAAATCATAACCATAAGCACAAGTGAAAGGGAGGCCCCAAGGTTATAGTTATATGCAGTCTGGAACTGGCCTTCAATAACATCACCAATAAGAGTAATCTGTCCGCCACCCAATTTCTGTGTGATATAAAATGTACTTACGCAAGGCACAAACACCATAGTCACACCACTTGCGATGCCCGGCACTGAAAGTGGGAAAATAACCTTACGAAGGCAATAGAACTTATTGCATCCCAAATCCTGTGCAGCTTCAACAAGTGAATTGTCCATCTTTGAAAGTGCTGTATAGAGTGGCAAAATCATATAGGGCAGGAAATTATACACCATACCCAAGATAACTGCACCACCGGTATTGAGCATTTTCAAAGGTTCAATGCCAAAAACTCCCAATAAACTGTTGATTACACCGGACTCGCCTAAAATGGTAATCCAAGAATAAGTACGGATGAGGAAACTCATCCACATAGGAAGCATTACGAGCATTGTTGCAACACGCTGAAAAGAAGCCTTAGTCTGTGCTAATGCATAGGCAAAAGGGTATGCAATAATAAGACAAATTACAGTTGCAACTGCACCATAACTGATTGAAAGGATGAATGTTGTTGTATAATCCCCAATCTGCGTAATGTTGTCAAATGTAAAATTGCCGTCTGCATCAGTAAAGGCATAATAGCCAACCATTATGAGCGGTGCTACTATAAATAACACCGACCAGAGCATATAAGGTGCATTAATCACCTTTTGAAGGAATGAGGACTTTTTCATTCTTCCTCACCAACCTGTGAAAGCTCATCAAATTCATCACTAAATGAACTGTAGTCACCATAGAGTCCTGAATACTGGGACTTTTTCATAATATGCATTTCATCAGGGTCAATTGAGATGCCGATAACATCTCCTACTTCACTTTTTTCTGTTGTTTGAATCATCCATTTAAAATTATCAATGTCAACGATAATCTCATAATGAACACCTTTGAATGTAACAGATGTAACAGTACCTTTAAGCATTCCGTTTTCAGGTGCAACAACATCAATATCCTCGGGACGGATAACAACATCGACAGGCTCATTATGTTTAAAGCCTTTGTCAACGCACTGGAATTTAATACCGTTAAATTCAACAGTAAAATCCTCTTTCATAACACCGTCAAGAATATTACTTTCGCCGATAAAGTCAGCAACGAAAGCGTTTTTTGGCTCGTTATAAATATCAAGTGGTGTGCCGATTTGCTGAATAACGCCACCATTCATAACAACGACTGTATCGGACATTGAAAGTGCTTCTTCCTGGTCATGAGTAACATAAATGAATGTGATACCCAATTTCTGTTGAATATTTTTAAGTTCAATCTGCATATCCTTGCGAAGTTTAAGGTCCAAAGCACCCAAAGGCTCGTCAAGAAGCACAACTCGAGGGTTCACTGCCAAGGCACGAGCAATCGCTACACGCTGTTGCTGTCCACCAGAAAGTGAATCAATTTTTCTTGGTCCGAAACCTTTTAAATTTACAAGAGTAAGCATTTCACTTACCTTTTCTTTAATATCCTTTTCCTTCCACTTTTTAAGGCGGAGACCAAATGCAATATTTTCATATACATTTAAGTGTGGAAAAAGTGCATAACGCTGAAAAATGGTGTTAACCTGACGCTTGTATGCAGGAACACCATTGATATTTTTTCCTTCAAAAATAACATCGCCACTATCCTGCTGTAAAAATCCCGCAATAATACGAAGGGTTGTAGTTTTACCACAGCCCGAAGGACCAAGCAAGGTGATAAACTCACCGTCACGGATATAAAGGTTAATGTTATCAAGAATCTTATGGTCGTCAAAGCTGACGCTAATATTTTTGAGGTCGATAATAACTGGATTGTTTTTCAATTATGCAGCCCCTTTCCAACCGATAGATATAGTCAGAGCAGTCACCTTGGACTGCTCCTATTTGGTATAGAATTAATATAATCTCAAATGAACAAAAAGTCAATAATTTTTACAAATTTCGACTTAAAATTTTTACTGTTTTTCTTTCACGATTTCACTTAATTTATCAGGGTGGCGAGTCGTAATGTTATCAGGTTCAAAACTGAGAAATTTATACATATTGTACTCATTATCCACAGTCCAGATTGACACTAAAAGTCCGTTTTCATGAAAAACCTCTACAAGTTCATTTGTAGCATTTTTATAGTTGAAATTTATTCCTATTGCACCTGCGTTTTTCACCTTATCAACAAGTGAGAGAATATAGTCACGGTCATCCGCTTTGCCGGCTTTAACATCCACATTAAGGTAGTATTTCACTTGCGGACTATCTTTTTTTACAAAATCAACAAACTCATCTTTTACCCCTGTATAGAAAATTCTATCCTCTACGCCGTGCTTTACTGCCAACGGATAAACCTTTTCCAAAGCATCGCAAGTTTTAATGTCAACATTTACTTTTATGTTATCAAAATGTGAAATATATTCAAATGCTTCATCAAGAGTTATCTCTCCACCCACAGGCTCGTCGTGAGCAAGCACAGGAATTCCATCATTTGTGAAGTACAAGTCGAACTCCACTACTGTTGCCCCGTTTTCAACACCCTTTTTAATTGATTCAAGAGAATTATCCTCTGTATCCATACAACCTGTATGAGCGGTTATGGTAAACCCTTTCGGTAAATTCACTTCTGCTTTCTTGTGCTCGTTAAGTTTCATTTCTCTCACTCCAAAGAAAATCCCTATACCTGAAATTGCTGTTGCAAGAATAACTGAAATTGCAATTTTTACTTTTTTATTCATTTAATCACTTCCCTATTGTTTAACTTTATTTTAATATCATTCACATAATAAATCAAGTTGATTTTAGGTTCTGTTTGTGATAAAATTCACTTTGTAAAGGTTCGGTATCTCGGGGAATCAGGTGAAAAACCTGAACGAGCCCGTCGCCGTAAGCGGAAATAACGTTTTCACTTACTGCCGCAAAGTAAGACAAGCCATTGGATAAAAATCTGAGAAGGCGAAAACATTAGTGCACTGCAAGTCGGAATACCCGGTACTGAAATTTTCTCTGTTGCGACAGCCAATATATTGAAAAGCCTTTGCAAGAAAATAAAATATCTCAAAAGGAGAGAAACAGTATGAAAGAAATTTTTAAAATCAATTTCCGTTCTGTTCTTTCATTGGTACTTGTTGCGGCCATGGTACTTATGTTTGCAGGATGCGGACAAAACCAGAATGAGGACCCGACTGAACCCCCAACAAATCAGCAAGAGGTTCAGGAAAAATCATTCGCATTTGAAGTTGTTGACCTTGACGGCACAAAAAAAGACTTCACCATAAAATATACCGATGAAAAGTCTGTTGGCGAAGCCCTTGTCAAAGAAGGACTTATCTCAGGTAGCGATGGACCTTATGGGCTTATGGTTGAAACAGTCAATGGACAAAGATACACTTACAATGACGACAAGGTGTACTGGGCATTCTACATTGACGGCGAATATGCTATGACAGGTGTTGACTCAACACCTATTGAAGAGGGCAAAACCTACTGCTTCAAGGCTGAAAAAGCATAATGAAAAGCAAAAAATATCAACAATTAGTTGACCTTATAGTTTTCGCTATGTTGGGCGTTATAATGTTCATTTCCAAGTATCTTACGGATTTATTGCCCAATATCCATTTTCTTGGAATGCTTACTATGACATACACCATAGTTTATCGCAAAAAAGCGCTTATTCCCATTTATGTGTTTGTAATGCTTATAGGTCTTTTTAACGGATTTGCGATGTGGTGGATTCCGTATTTATATATTTGGACACTCCTTTGGGGAATTACAATGCTTTTACCTAAAAAAATGAGTAAAAAAGTTGCCATCCCGATTTATACAGTGGTTTGTGCCTTACACGGACTTTGTTACGGCATACTTTATGCACCTGCACAGGCAATTATGTTTGGATTGAACTTTAAAGGGATGCTTACTTGGATTGCCACAGGTTTTTACTTTGATGTTATCCACGGTATTGGCAATTTTGCTTTAGGATTTTTAATAGTCCCCCTTGCCGAAGCTTTGCAAAAATTCCACAAAACGGCGAAAAAAGAAAACTGAATAACACAAAAAACGGCTCCCCTTGGATAACAAGAGGAGCTGTAATCTTATCAAATGATGTAATCGCAGGAACGAGCCCCGACTTGTATGTTTATATCCCAAAATATTTCTTTGCGTTGTTAAATGAAATATCTTCCACAACCTGTGAAAGGAATTCAGTATCGTTTGGATATTTACCTTCCTCCACCAAATCACCGATAATCTCGCAGAGGATTCTTCTGAAATACTCGTGACGAGGATATGAAAGGAAACTACGGGAATCAGTAACCATACCGACGAATTTACCGAGTACGCCAAGATTTGCAAGAGTCTTCATCTGTTCTCTCATACCGTCGTAGTTATCGTTAAACCACCAAGCAGAGCCAAACTGAATTTTTGACTGTGCCTCGCTACTCTGGAAATTACCGAGCATTGTACCTAGAACATAATTGTCTTTTGGATTAAGTGTAAAGAGAATTGTTTTTGGCAACTTACCCTTAACATCAAGTGAGTCAAGGTATCGGGAAAGTCCATAAGCCAACTGATGGTCGTGAACTGAATCAAAACCTGTGTCAGCACCGATTGACTTGAACATTCTTGCATTGTTGTTTCTCATAGCACCGAAATGGAGTTCCATAGCCCAACCGAGTTCAGCATATTTTTCACCGAAGAACTGTAAAAGTGCAGTTCTGTACTGGTCGAGTTCTCTCTTTGTGAAATCTCCGCCTGCAAGTGCTTTTGTGAAGATTGCTTCTAACTCATCTTCTGTTGC
This sequence comes from uncultured Clostridia bacterium, assembly GCA_937898625.1. Taxonomy (GTDB): domain Bacteria; phylum Bacillota; class Clostridia; order Oscillospirales; family Acutalibacteraceae; genus Fimenecus. Next base: position 70,627 of record CALEJF010000042.1, read on the forward strand.
AAGTTCAAAGGGACAATATTCAAGTGCGTGGTCGGATGCACGGCATCCCATTTCATTAAAGAAAGCAATTCTTTTCTCAAGTGCTACAAGCAAATCAGCAAATGACTTAATTTCCATTTCCGCTGATTTTTCCATGGCAACAATCCACTCTTTAAAAGCAGGAGTGTCAATAAGGAATGATTTATCAGGACGGAATGCAGGAATAACCTTGCATTTAAAAGTTTTATCCTCTGCCAATAATTTGTGATATTCAAGTGTATCTGCTGCGTCGTCAGTTGTGCATACACAAGCAACATTTGACTTTTCGATAAGTGAACGAGGTGTAAATCCACCTGCTTTAATCTGCTGGTTACATTTTTCCCAAATCATATCGGCAGTTTTCGGACTTAATGGCTCGTAAATACCAAAATATCTCTGCAACTCAAGATGTGTCCAATGGTAAAGTGGATTGCCAATGCAATACGGCAAAGCCTCTGCCCATTTCATAAACTTTTCGTAGTCAGTTGCGTCACCCGTAATATATTTTTCATCCACACCGCAACCGCGCATAGCACGCCACTTGTAGTGGTCACCACCGAGCCAGATTTTTGTGATATTCTCAAAAGGCTTGTCCTCATAAATCTCTTTTGGTGAAAGATGACAATGCCAGTCAAAAATTGGTGTGTCCTTGCCACCCTTTTCAAAAACAACCTTTGCAGTTTCGGTTGAAAGTAAAAAGTCCTTATCCATAAATGTTTTCATAAAATCACCTTTAATTTTAAGATTATATTTATTGTATCATATCGGAATAAAAAATAACAGTATTTTTTATTGTTTTAATTGTCTTATTATGATAAAATGTTGTCAATAAATTTTTCGAGGTAGTATTTTGAAAATTGGTAATGTTGAAATAAACGGAAAAGTAGTTTTAGCACCTATGGCAGGTGTTGCGGACCGAGCATTCCGTGAATTGTGTGTGAATTATGGCGCTGCTTATGTTGTAAGCGAAATGATAAGTTCTAAAGGCGTTTCTATGGGTGACAGAAAATCAAAGGATTTAATGTTTTTATCCGATGAAGAACGCCCTGCTGCTGTGCAGATTTTTGGCTGTGACCCTAAAATTATGGCAGAGAGCATTGAATCTGTTATGCAGGTAAAACCACAGATTATTGATATAAATATGGGTTGTCCTGCACCAAAAATTGCAGGTAACGGTGGCGGTGCAAGTCTTGCAAAAAATCCACAACTTGCAGAAGAAATTGTAAGGGAAGTTGTTAAGGTTTCACCTGTACCCGTAACAGTAAAAATCCGTGCAGGATGGGACGAAAACACAATAAATGCCGTTGAAATGGCACAAAGAGCAGAGAATGCCGGTGCATCTGCCATAACAATTCACGGTCGCACAAGAAAACAGATGTATTCACCACCAGTCGACATAAATATAATTGCAGAGGTTAAAAAGGCTGTTTCTATTCCCGTTATTGGTAATGGTGACATTGTTGACGGACTTTCCGCTGCAAGTATGCTTGAAGAAACAAACTGTGACCTCATTATGGTTGGTCGTGGTGCTTTGGGTTGTCCTTGGGTATTTTCACAAATCAATGCTTATCTTGAATATGAAAGAATAATCCCCCATCCACCTGTTAGTGAGAGAATGAGGGTTATGATTAAACATATTGAGAGAATCTGCCGGTATAAAGGTGACTTTATAGGAATGCGAGAAGCACGAAAACACGCAGGCTGGTACACAAAAGGACTTCACGGTGCAGCAAAGTATCGTCAGGAATTAGGCACTATTGAGACTATGGAGCAATTACAGGAAATCGCATACAAAATATGTATTGAAAATCAATAAAAGGTGGGTCTTATACCCACCTTTATTTTTTAGTCCTTATACTTTTTCATACAGAGTTTAAGTACAAAACTTGCATTTCTCTGCATCTCGTAAAGTGTGATACCGTCTTTTTTGCCGTAAGTTTTTAAGAGTGTGCCGTCAGGTTTGCCGTTTGTCACCCTGTCACCACCAGGCATAAGCACATTAACACCTGCTCTTACTCTATATGCCTGGTCACGCATTTTAGGGAATTCCTGACTCCTTGAAGGACGCATCCACCAGTCAGTCATAACAACTCCGTCAAATCCCCATTCTTCACGGAGAATTCTCTCGCAGAGCTCATAGTTATAATGTCCCCAAACACCGTTAATCTTGTTGTAAGATGTCATAATTGTATTTGGTTGTGCTGTTTTAACACAGATTTCAAAGCCCTTTAAGTAAATTTCACGCAATGCTCTTTCTGAAAGTCGGGAATCATTACCTGTACGGTTAACCTCCTGATTGTTACAAGCATAATGCTTAGGACAAGCACTACCACCACAGGTCTGAATACCCTTAACTGCAGCAGCGCCCATTAAGCCTGTTACAACGGGGTCTTCTGAATAGTATTCAAAGTTTCTGCCACAAAGATGGCTACGATGAATATTCATACCGGGAGCTAAGAGAATATCGCTTCCTTTTGCCTTTAATTCTTCGCTGATTTTTGCGTAAACCTTTTCTACAAGGTCAGTATTAAATGTACTTGCAAGAGCAGTACCATTTGGAACAAGTGAGCAGTATGAAAGAAGTCGGATACCTGATGGTCCGTCAGTTGTAATCATTGGTGGAACACCTTTATCACGAAGGCTCTGGAGAATTCCACCCATAGCACCTGCATTACCCTTTGCCCCCAAAGGTGAGTCCATTTTATAGTCTCCACGAGAAATTGCTTCCAATTCCTCAAGGCTCAATTGTGCAACAAAGTCTTCCATTGAAACTTTGCCATTTTCTACATCACTGAGTTTATAGCCCTTGTCTCCTGTAATTGAAACACCTTCACCGATGTTTTTAAGTATAACCTTTTTAAGGTCATATTGGCGACACGCAACAGGCTCTTTTTTAAGTCCTTCTTCGCTATTTACATAGCGGTCAAAAGGAATTTGTGGTGCTGAACATTGTTTCAAGCGAAGCGTTGGAATAGTTTTTTCCTGATAATAACTCCATTTCTTTTCTGCACTACGAACATCACTGCCCACATAGAGAGCATATTCGCCCTTTTCCATTACATAGGAATGAGCGTATCCACTTGCACCATTATCGTCGTAAGAATAAAATCTCTCAATTGGAACAAAGATTTCAAGTTTCTGACTTTCACCTGCTGAAAGCACCTTTGTTTTACCGAATGCAGCCAACTCTCTTGCAGGATTGCCAAGCTTTCCGCAAGGTTTTGAAACATAAATCTCTACTACCTCTTTACCTGCATATTCACCAACATTCTTAACAGTACATCTGACAAAAGCACCATCTTCTGTCTGCTTTGCACTTGTGAATTTCGTCTGGAATTTTGTATATGATAATCCATAACCGAACGGGTAAATTACAGCATCTTTATTAAAGGTTTCAAACCAACGATAGCCAACATAAATATCCTCTGCATAGATATTCGCATCACGATTACCAAAGTTTTCTGAAGATGGATAATCTTCATATCTTCTTGCAATTGTGTCGGTTAGTTTACCACTTGGTGTAACCTTACCGCAAAGAAGGTCTGCAACAGCATTACCGCTTTCCATACCGCCCTGCCAGACAATCATAACTGCACCGATTTTGGAGCCAAATTCACGAAGCCAACTCATATCCATAACAGAACCGATATTGAGAAGAATTGTAACATTATCAAACTGCTCACAAATTCTGTGAAGTGCTGTTCTTTCTTCGTCAGTTACGAAAAAACTGCCTTTTTCAAGTGTGTTTTCTCTGTCTTCACCCGATGAACGGCCGATTACGAAAACTGCATTATCACTATTCTCTTTTGCCTTTTTTACAAGGTCAACAGTAAGTGGCATTTCAGGATAAAATCTTGGCCAATGCCCCCAAACACCGTGGTCAATTGGGTTTTCCTTGCACCATTTCTCGTATGTATCAGAAAGGTCTGTATTAAGCACTAAATCCTCACAGTTTTTAAGTCCCTCAATAAGGTTTACGCCATAAGGTTTCTTAACATCACCGCCAGAGCCGTAGCCTGTGTAAAACCAGTCGTTCTGCACTCTGCCGAAAACGGATACTCTTGTACCCTTTTTAAATGGAAGAACACCATTATTTTCCAAAAGAACTGCAGTTTCACCTGCAGCCTCGCGTAAAACCTCAGGCATTCCGTTTGTGATTGTTACTTCGCCAAGTGCCTCTAAAGCTTCTTCCTGAGAAACATCTGCACCTGCGATTTTCATTCCTAATTTCATTACACCAACAACAATTTTTTCAGTAAATTTTGACATAAATAAAATCCCCTTTTACTTAATGGTCTAATTCTATCACAGAACACAATAGTTTTCAACTAAAAAAACATCTGCCCCATAATTGAGGCAGATGCAAATTATCATTTATTCTTTTTTCTTTCGTTGCTGAAGAAGTAATACATAAATTACAAGAACAATTACAATTACAACAGACATTACAATAACTACCATAGCAGATTTATCGCTGTTACTAAGTTCTTCACCGAAAAGTCCGTTTGACTTATCCTTATCATCGTCCTTATCGTCCTTGTTATTATCTAGATTGTTGTTATTGTTATTATTCTCAATGATATCATATGATGGTTGAGTCTGTGGTTCAGACGGTGTAATTATTTGCTGTGTGGGATTTGTAATTGGTTCAGTTGGCTCAACCGCAGTTGTGGGAAGTTTTGCAATTGGCTGTGTTTCAATATACTGACATGCATTACAAACTCTTCTTTTTTCACCTTGCATCAATTGAGTAGGCTCTCTTGTTGTAACCCAAGCGCCAAAACTATGTCCCTTTGCAGGAATAGTTACGGGAGAACTACTTTCAAAACCACAAGCCTTACATTTGCCAACTGCTGAACCTGTTTCTGTGCAAGTTGGATGCTTTTTAATTGCTGAGTCATCAAACTTATGCCCTGTTGCGGGAACAGTTGATGTTTTTCCCGTTGCGTTGCAAACTGTACATTTTTCAACTTGCGTACCTGTTTCGGTACAATTTGGTTGTTTTGTTATTTCAGTCTTATCAAATTTATGCTCAGCCAATGGTAATGGCTCTTCCTTTGTAAATCCGCAGGGGCAAGTGCCTTTTTTTGTTCCTGCTACATTACAGGTTGACGCTTTAACAGTTTCCCATTTCATATTGGCATGTGCACAATCTTTAAAAGTAACAGAACCGTTTGTTGTTGCTTTTTCAGCACCGGTTGAATCAAGGCCTGTAACAGAAACTGTTGCTCCAGCCTTAAGAACCTTAAATTCCATTTTCAGAATAGAACCGCCTGCAACCACATCCTCTTCACTGGCACCGAAATACGAGATAGAGCCTGCCGAAGAGTTAATCTCCTCAATGCTGAACAGTTTACCTGAACTTACAGAACCTACCAACTCAAGATGTGTTGTAGGATATGTAACATTGAATTTAACCATTGAAAGATTTGATTCAGCCGAAAGATTAACATAAACACTGACTGTACTGCCAACGCTTATATTTGTTGTACTTGCGCCTACTGAAACTACCGGAGCAGCAGCAAAGCACGGCAAGATACTGACTGAAAGAATAATTAATGCAATAATGCAACTAATAAGTTTTTTCATAACTATCGCTCCTGAAATGTAATACATATTTAATTATACCAATAAAACTGATTTTGTCAATTAAATCTATGTGGATAATATTTCTTTTTGTAATCATTTGCCGAATAATAGTTAACCAACTTCTCGCCAAGAATTCTGGTGTCCCGTTCCATTTCTTTAAGTGTAATAATTTTGCTGTTGAGTTCAAAAAGAGGGATACCGCAAAGCATATTTCGTTGAGTGGAAAAAACGGAAATAATTGCTTTTAAATCGTCTGCTTGTTTTAAGTATTCCTCGCCTAACTGATATAAGGTCATTTCTACCTCCTCTCTATACAGAACATTTGTTCTGTATGAAGGTATAATACCATTATTCTGTAATGCATTCAATAGGCAAACAAAAAAACAGTCCGTTTATGTGGACTGTTTCCAGAATTTAATAATAACAAAATGCAAATTGAGTTTTTGTCAATTAAAAACTTATGGAGTTTTCTCTATACTCCTTTGGAGTTTTGCCTGTGTGTTTCTTAAACATTTTTGTAAAATAATTCACATCATATATGCCACAATTCTGGGAAATCATCTGAATTTGCATATTTGTAGAAGTGAGAAGAAACGCCGCGTGTTCAATCCTCTTTTTTGTGACATATTCAGTAAGAGTCATTCCCATTTCCTTTTTAAACAGAGTGGAAAGGTAACTTGCATTAACATTAAGCATCTCTGCTTGACGACTTAGACTTAAATCAGCAGTAATATCAAAATCCACAAGAGTAATAACCTTCTGTACAAGCGGAGAGTGTTTTTTGATAGAATGATTTTTCACAAGAGTACAGTATTTGTCTATCATCTCATGGTGCATTGAAATCCCTTCTTCAACGGATTTTATGAATTCAATTCTTTTTGCAAAGTCCGTTGAAACACCATCTATATAAAGAGGGTGAACTCCACCCTGCTCTGCAGCCTTGCGAAGAAGAGTATTTACAATAATGCTATAATTCTTGATATTTCGCACAGGGTCACTTACTCGCATTTCAAGCATAAGAGCAGAGGATTTTGAAAGAATCTGCTCTGCCTGATGTGTCATTCCCTGACTTACTGCCTGAAGCAATTTATTTTCGCCCTCATATCTTCGCTCAAGCATTTGCATAGCAAGAAGTGCATTGTCAGTTTTCGCGTCAAGATTCTTTACTATTTTAGGGAAGTATTGGTTGCGATAAACCATACTGATGGATTGAAAAGTAAAATTATCAGGACTTCCCCACAGCATCTCCCCGAGGCAGTTAAAAAGGGATAGAATTGTATCCTTATCTTTATAAACAGGGATGCTTGTGTAATATTTCTGAATTTGTGAAATTATATTTGATGGAATAGAGTTTTTTTCAGCCATTTCCATAATCATTTTCTGACTTAAATCAGTATCTATATACGGCCCTGCAATAAATGTTGTAGAAGAATCCGGCAGAATTATAAAGATATAATTACAGTAAAAACTATCTGTGATTTTATATATCCCGTTATTCTTTATAGTTTCATGAGGTGTGCAGAAGAGTTGGTCATAATCATCCTGCATACCTAAAAAATCACGCAGACCTCGGTCCGCCTCACGATAGGTTTTATCATTTTCCTTAATAAGGCAGGAATTGATTCTGTAATTATTTAAGATTTTACGAAAAAAATCAAATTCCTTTTCGTAAAGCATAAAACTCACTCCATGTAAAATTTTTACAGTTTTTATTATATTATGGTACAAATTTTGGTAAAAATCAAGTAAAAACTAAAAATAATACCTAAAAAAACAAAAACTTTACTAACAGAAAAAAGAGGTTTTAATGTACAATAAAATCACAATAGGATTGGGTATTTGTGTACTTGATTTTGATTATTAAAAATTTCTAAGGGGGAAATTAAAAATGGCAAAAGAGAAAAAACTCGATGCTAACGGTTACCGCAAGTTTGGTATGCTTGATAAACTTGCATATGCTGCAGGTGACTTCGGCTGTAACATGAGCTTTGCGCTTAAAGGTACAGTTCAGACATTCTGGCTGGTTTACATGACAATGGAAACAGGCTTGTTGTCAATTTTATTATTACTTGTTCAGGCTTGGGACGCTATCAACGACCCAATTATCGGTGCTCTTATTGATAACGATAAGAGAAAATACAAGATGGGTAAATTCAAGACATACATCTTTATAGGTGCTTGTGGATTGTTACTTGCAGGTGCTGCGGTATTCCTTCCGTTCCCAAATGCTTCTGTTGTTATTAAAGCAATTTTGTTCGTGCTTGGTTATATTGTTTGGGATGCTTGCTATACAGTAGCTAACGTTCCTTATGGTTCAATGCTTTCACTTATTACTGAAGATAGTGGTGAACGCGCACAGCTTTCAACATGGCGTTCAATCGGTTCAATGTTCGGCAACATCGTTCCTATGGTTGTTCTTCCAATGATTATCTGGGAAAAAGTTACTTATGACGGAACAGGTGATTACCACACAAACCCACTTACAGGTGAAGCTTATAAGATTGGTGACCCTGTTTTAGACCCACTTACAGGTAATCAATTTGAAACATTATATGGCGAACGCGTATTCTGGGCAGCACTTATTATGGGTGTGTTTGGTTTTGTAGCATTTATGTTTATGATTAAATCAATCACTGTTCGTGTTGATGAAAATGCCGTTAAAACAAGTGAAGGCGGAGAAAAGTTTAATGTTATTAAAGCTTTTGGCAAATTTATGAAGAACCGTCCTGCAGTTGGTGCTACTGTTGCTGCTATGGGTATGTTCCTTGGTATGCAGTCTGCAACAACAGCAAACACAATTATGTTTGCTACATATTTCAACAAAGCTTCAATGTCAGGTCTTGTTCAGATGATTGGTTTCCTTCCTGTTGTTGTGTTCTTGCCATTCATTAAGAAGCTTGTTAATAAATTTGGTAAAAAAGAAGCTTCAGTTGCAGGTACAATTGCTTCAATTATCGGTGGCCTTGTTATGTTTATTTTCCCAACAATGGAAAATCGTGATATTGCTTTAATTGTTTACCTTCTTGGTCTTGTAGCATTCGGTTTTGGTATGAGCATTTACACATGCGTTTCTTGGGCTATGATGGCTGATGCTATTGACTATAACGAGTGGAAATTCGGTACTCGTGAAGAGGGTACAGTTTATTCTCTTCACTCCTTCTTCCGTAAACTCGCACAGGGTGTTGGCCCTTCAATGGTTCTTGCTATTATGGGTGCACTTGGTTATGTTTCTGAAAAAGGTACAATCGGTCAGAGTGCTGAAACAGCACACAATATGTGTTGGCTGGTAGCAGGTCTTTATCTCTTTAGTGCCGTTGTTCAATTTATCGGTATTGCAATTATATATAATCTTGATAAGAAGACACTTGCTAAGATGAATGAAGAACTTGCTGAAAGACACGCTAAGGCAAAAGCACAAGTTACTGAATAATTAAAATTATGGTGGGGCGGGGGCTAAAAACCTCCGCCTTTTATTATAAGTCAAAGGAGTAAAATTATGAGAAAAGTGATAAGTTTAAATCGCAAGTGGTCATTCCGTAAGGGTGTTAATGAAGTTCCTGCAGTTACACCTGCAGATTGGGATTTCGTAAATGTTCCTCATTGTTGGAATGCAATTGACGGTCAGGACGGTGGCAACGATTATTACCGTGGCACTTGCTGTTATGTGAAAGACATTGATATGGAAGAAATTCCAACTGCGGATAAATATTATCTTGAAATTAATGGTGCAAACTCCTCTGCTACTGTTTTTATGAATGGTAACAAGCTTGCATCTCACGATGGTGGTTATTCTACATGGAGAGTTGACATCACAGACGAACTAAAAAAAGGCACCAGACTCGGAATTCTTGTTGATAACTCTGCAAACGAAACGGTTTATCCACAGATGGCAGACTTCACCTTCTATGGCGGTCTTTACAGAAATGTAAACATTATTGCAGTTAACGAAAGTCATTTTGACCTTGATTATTATGGTGGTCCCGGTATTCAAATTACACCAACAGTCAAGGGCACTGATGCAATTGTTGAAATCGAAACATTTATTACAAATAAAAAAGACGGTCAATCAGTAAATTATGTAATAAAGGATAAGAGCGGAATTGTTGTTGCAGCAGGCAAGTCAACAGAGAACAAAATTACTCTTGAAATCAAGGATGTTGTATTGTGGAATGGTAGACATAACCCATATCTCTACACAGCAGAAGTTGAACTTGTAAACGGTGAAGATGTTATTGATAACATTTCTGCTAAATTTGGTTGCCGTACATTCCGGATTGACCCTGAAAAGGGATTTATCCTTAATGGTGAGGAATATCCTCTCCGTGGTGTTTCACGCCATCAGGACAGATGGGGCTATGGTAATGCTCTTCTCCCTGAACACCATAAGGAGGATATGGAACTCATTTATGAAATGGGTGCAAACACAATTCGTCTCGCGCACTATCAGCACGACCAATATTTCTATGACCTCTGCGACGAGTACGGTATGGTAATTTGGGCAGAAATTCCATATATTTCAAAGCATATGCCCACAGGCCGTGAAAACACCATTTCACAGATGAAAGAACTCATTGTTCAGAACTACAACCACCCATCAATCGTTGTATGGGGACTTTCAAACGAAATTTCAATGAACGGCTCTGACGATGACCTTCTTGAAAACCATAAAATCCTTAACGACCTTTGCCACGAGATGGACAAAACAAGACTTACAACTATTGCCGTTGTTTCAATGTGTAGTCTTGACGACCCATATATTCAGATTCCTGATGTTGTTTCTCATAACCACTATTTTGGCTGGTATGGTGGCGACACAAGTATGAATGGCCCTTGGTTTGATAATTTCCATGCTAAATTCCCCAACATTCCCGTTGGTATGAGTGAATATGGTTGTGAAGCACTTAACTGGCACACATCGAATCCACAGCAGGGCGACTACACAGAAGAGTATCAGGCATATTATCACGAAGAACTTATTAAGCAGTTGTTCTTTAGAAAATACATCTGGGCAACCCATGTTTGGAATATGTTTGACTTTGGTGCTGACGCTCGTGCAGAGGGTGGCGAAAACGGACAGAATCATAAAGGCCTTATGACCTTTGACCGTAAATACAAAAAGGACTCATTCTATGCTTATAAAGCATGGCTTTCAGATGACCCGTTCGTGCATATCTGTGGCAAACGTTACGTTGACAGGGTTGAAGATGTAACAAAGGTTACTGTTTACTCAAATCAGCCTGAAATTGAACTCTATGTTAATGGTGAACTCCTTGAAAAACAGACAAGTGAAAATCACTTCTTCTATTTCAATGTTCCAAATAAGAGTGTTACAAAAATTCAGGCAATTGCAGGCGAATACGGTGACGAATCTGTAATTCGTAAGGTTGATACATTCAACGAGGATTACAGACTTAAAGAAAAGGGTGCAATCCTCAACTGGTTCGATGTTACAGAAATTGACGGATATCTTTCACTTAATTCAAAGATGAGCGAATTGCTTATGGTACCTGCAGGTCAGGCACTCTTCGGTCAGATTATGGGACCAATTGCAGCGGCTGCAAAGCAGAATGCAGGCGAAGGCGGAATGGAAATGAACGAGGGTATGATGCAGATGATGGGCGGATTTACGGTGCTTCGTCTTATCGGTATGCTCGGTATGACAGGTCTTAAAATGAATAAAGAAGAACTTTTGGACCTTAATGCAAAACTTAATCAAATAAAGAAAGCAAACTAAAATATGGAAGGCAGGGTATTAACCCTGCCTTCCACTTATAATATACTATATTTTAATGTCATTCTGCTGTTGGAGCCTCTGCCTCGTGTTTTTTACGAAGGCTTTCATAGATAGGCTCCATTTTTTCTTTTGTAAGAGGATATCCAAACCTAAAGATAAGCCATACACTTGTATAAACAATGGCAGGAATGATTGTGCAAATAAACATAATCTTTTTACTTGTATCATTTTCAGCAATAAATCCGTTACCTGCAGTGAGGCTATCATATTTTGCCCATTGAAGAAGGAAAAGTCCACCTGCATCGGCAACTGCCTGACCGAACTGACGGCCAAATGTGTATGCAGAATAAACTGCACTTTCATTACGAATACCTGTTGTATATTCTTGGTAATCAATAACATCCATAACGACTGCCCAACAAGTAAGACTTACAAATGTGTAACCGAAACCAATAAGAAGTAAGCAGAGCATATAAAGCCATGCGGGATAAATTCCCTGACTTGGATTTATCCACATAATAAAATCTTCGTTATTTGCTGTAACAAAAAGGAAAACAGATGTTATTGCAGAAATAATTGACATTCTTCCGCAAAGTTCTTTCTTACCAAATTTTGCAGAAAGCTTTGGTGTGAACAAAATCAGCAATACCATTGGAAGATAGTTGCAAATTGTACCAATAATACTAAGACCTGTATTTGTAAAGTAGTTCTTATAAAGATATGCGTTGAATGAGCCGAATTGGAGCTGACCGCTGATAAGCACACCTGAAAGGGTAAGCATAACAAATGGTCTTGACTTGAAAAGTCCTTTATAAACGCCTTTTAAGTCCACATTTTCATCGTCAACAGCAGGAACTCTTTCCTTAACCATTCTATGTCCGATAAGATAGGTAACAATTGAGAAAATACCCATAAGAAGTGCGTACATAAACATTCTGTTACCGTCAGCAACTTCAATTTCCTTACCTGTCTGCTCGTCAAAAACACCTGTTCCAACATAGATAACCATTGGAGCAATAAGAAGAACAACCGCACCACCAATACCACTACCTACTGAACGAGCAGTTGAGAGAAGTGTTCTGCCCTTAGGGTCATCGGTAATAACAGATGCCAACGAACCGAATGGAATATTCATAGCTGTATACATTGTGCAATATATTAAATAAAGAACAATTGCAAGAGCAAACAAAAGCATAGGCTGATTTGCCAATGTTTCGTTATAGAAAATTGAATTTGGGTCGCCAAACGGGATGAAACAAATAACTGTTGAAATACCCAAAGGCACGGCAACAAGGCGTAAATACTGACGGTATTTACCGTCTTTACCTGCTTTTCTTTTAGAAACAACTGCTCCCCAGAGTGGGTCATTAACAACATCCCAAAGACGAGTGATAATGAACATATAACCGACAAGTTTTGGTGCAATTTTCAAGATATCCGTCATAAAGACTTTAAGATAACTTGTAATGTATGTAAGGTTAAACATATTACCTGCCTCAGCAATAGTGTAACCCGCAATATCCTTGAAACCTATTCGGTTAGGATGGTTATTAACCTCTTTAGGTGCTTTTTCTTTTTTTGCCATAAAGGTTATTCCCCTTTCTTTTCTTAATAAGAGAATAATATCACTTTTAATTATTTTTTTCAATAGGCAAAACTCTTTATATGTTTTCTTCTTGCAGATTTTTGTTATCTTTCACTATTTATTGACATAAAATTTTTATAGTATTATAATTGTATAAATAAGTCGAAATTATGCCTTTTTCATTAAGGGGGAAATAAGATGGCACAGCTTGCTGATATAATCAAATATGAGGGTGATAATACCACCTTTATATGGAAACATCCCATTGAGGATTTTAATAGCCTTACACAATTGCTTGTTCACGAAAATCAAGAGGCAATTCTCTTTTTAAATGGCCAGGCCCTTGACCTTTTTGGACCTGGAAGACACACTCTTGAAACACAGAACATACCTGAACTGAGCAAGGCTTTAAACCGTACAACCGGTGACGAAACTCCTTTCCATTGTGAAATTTACTTTATAAATAAGGTTGAACAAATGGCAATCAAATGGGGTACTGATTCAAAAGTTCAGTACATTGAGCCAACATATAAATTCCCTATATCAATAGGTGCAAGTGGCGAAATGAGTCTTCGTGCAGAAAATTCACGCAAACTCCTTTTAAAGCTTGTTGGAACTGAAAGTTACCTGACACAAGCAAAACTTATAATGTTCTTCCGTTCCTTCCTTATGACAAGGGTTAAGACATATATTGCTCAGGCAATGAAAGCAAACAATATAAATATTTTTGAGATTGATGAAAATCTTACAGTTTTTTCTGATGCAATCAAGGCTCTTCTCGTAAATGATTTTGCTGACTATGGTATCGCCCTTGAGCAATTCTTTGTAACTACGGTTGTTAAACCTGATGGGGACAAACAATACGAGCAGTTCAAGGAACTTCATTTCCGTCAGTATGCCGATATTGCAGAGGCTAAACTTCGTCAGCAAAGAGAAATTATTGATGCCGAAACACAGGCACAAAAAATTGTTATTGACTCCAAGGCACAAGCAGCAAAACGCGCACAGGAAGGCTACACATACAGTCAAGAGCGTGGCTTTGATGTTGCAGAAAAAGTTGCTGAAAATGAAGCAGTTGGTGAGTTTACAAATATGGGTGTCGGTCTGGGCACAATGGCAGGTGTTGGCGGTGCAGTCGGCGGTGTTGTTGGAGGCGCTGTTAATAATGCCATTTCATCAACAACTGCAAAATGTGAAAAATGCGGTTCAGTTCTTCCCCAAAACTCAAAATTCTGTCTCCAATGTGGGGAAAAGGTAGTTGAGGCAAATCTCATCATTTGTCCTAAATGTGGGAAATCAGTTCAAAAGGCTAAATTCTGTCTTGAATGCGGATACAAATTTGCCACTGTCTGCTCAAAATGTGGTACAGAGGTTGAAAACGCTGTATTCTGTCCCCAATGTGGCGAAAAACTTTAATTGGAGGTAACGAAAATGAAAATAAGCAAAAACTTTAAATTATATGCAGCTGTATGGGCAATTCTCCTTGTGCTTTTCAATATCATTGTTTTCGTAACACCATCTGAATTTGAAGGTGAAAGCAAATTCACAGACAGTTTCTGGATTGGTTACTCTCTTGTTACCATCAGTTTTGTTGGCCAACTTATCTGTTCATACATAGGACTTAAAGACGATAATCTCAATAAAGTTTTCTTCAATATTCCTCTTTTAAGAGTGAGCGTTATCGGTCTTGTTATAAGTGCTGTTGCAGGTTCGATTTTCATGGCATTTTTCAATGTTGAGGGTTGGATTTCTGCCCTTATCAGCATAGTTATTCTCGCTTTTGTTGCTATTGCAACCATAAAGGCAAAGGCATCGGGAGATATTGCAGAGGATGTTGAAAAGAGAATCAAAGAGCAGACCTTCTTTATCAGAAACCTTACTGTTGATGCAGAAAATCTTCTTGCAAGGGCAAACACGCCTGAAACAAAAGCAACTGTTAAAAAGGTTTATGAGGCAATTCGATATTCTGACCCTATGAGTAATGATAATCTCAGCGATATTGAGGGAAGAATCGGCTATGAATTCAAAACATTTGAAATGGCTGTAAAAAGCGGTGACACTGCCGTCATTGAAAATCAGGCAGAAGAATTAATTATTTTAATTGACAATAGAAATAACAAGTGTAAAGCACTTAAATAATTGAGGTAATAAAATGTCCATTTTAAGATGTGAGTTGTGTGGAGGCACAATTGTATTGGAGGAAAACGGTACTGTTTCAGTTTGCGAATACTGTGGTACCCGTAAGACAATTGTTCAACCTGAAAATACAGTTTCTTCAGGTGCATCCAATGACAACATACAACCAGAAAAAGATATTTTTTCACAATCCGATGCCTTTCGTATTGAGAACGAAAGAAGAAAAGCAGAAGAGGCAAACGCAAGAGCACAAGAAGCACGACTCAAGGCTGAAAACCAACGTTTAGAACGAGAGCGACTTTCTGAAAAGAATAGGGTTGAACGAAGAAAACGTTCTAAATCTCTTCGAAAAAAGCTTCTTAAAGGGTTCCTTGTACTCTCTGCAATTTTTGCGTTGGGTTTCTTTACAATAACGGTAGTTATTCCTACTGTCAGATATAATAACGCTGAAAAATCATTAGAATCCAAAAACTATGAAGAGGCATATCTTGCCTTTAAATCTCTGTATAAATTCAAGGATAGTCAAACGAGAGCAACTACTATTTTGAAAGAACATCCTTCTGTTGCACAGGTCGGTGACATTATCTGTTTCGGAAAATACGAGCAGGATAACAACAAATCAAACGGTATGGAAGAAATTGAGTGGAAAGTTCTTGAAAAAGACGAAAACGGTAAAATGCTTCTTATCAGTAAATATGCTCTTGACTGTCGCAATTACCACTCCTCACCCAAGCAGGTAACTTGGGAGGAAAGTGAAATTCGTGGTTGGCTGAATACTGACTTCTATGCAACTGCATTTTCATCCTCTGAAAAATCAGGTATCAAAACAACCACTCTTGAAAATGCAGGAAACTCTGATTTTAAAGTAAATGGTGGAAATAAGACAACTGACAAAGTGTTTCTTCTTTCTATCGATGAGGCTAAAAGCTATTTTCCTAAAAACCTTGACAGAATCTGTATAGCTACCAAATCTGCTGAGATAAAAGGGTCTGAATTAGATGGTATCACCCGTGCTTGTCGTTGGTGGTTGCGTTCTCCCGGCTCAACACTTTACAGTGCAGCTTCCGTAAAGCTTGATGGATTTATACTTGATTTAGGAACTCCCGTTTCCATTGACAAAGCCTTTATCCGTCCTGCAATATGGGTTGAATTAAAGTAATAAAAGTGGAGGTTATGAGAGGGTTTACTAAGGACATAAAAAGAGGTAATGCGGACATCCGTATTACCTCTCATTTTTTGTGCCTACACCTTTGGTGGTGAGTAAGTGCGCTGTTAAAATTTATTTCTCTTGCTTCTTTAATTGTATAGTATTCATTACATTGATTACAATAAAGTTCAACATGTGTAAATTTCATATCTCCTTTTACAAACATATCTGCAACCTCAAAATCATAATTTTTAGATTCGGGTGATTCGGAATTAACAATTTCCGAAATTTTCTTTTTAGATAATGCAGCATTGCAAACAGGACAATAATGCTTTTTAAACATCTGAAATATGTTTTCAAATTTAAAACTATATCCCTTCATTATTACACCCTCCTATGAGTGATTAGCCTTGATTGTTTTCAATGAAGAAATAAGCATCCTTCTGATTGCTCCGCAATCATTATGCAACTTTTTATATTTTTCTTCGGTTATACAGTCTGTCTCAAAAAGCAACTCCAGCCAATATTCTGTTTCATAGCATTCTTTTTGCGCTATTTCAAGTTTCGATATAAAATCTTTAGTTCCCTGTGCATATTGTGCTTCGTGTATATTTGCACCGATAGAAGTTGCAGAACGAAGAATCTGATTTATCAGGACAGTTTCTTTTTTATCCTTTTTCATATCTCGGCAAGCAAAAACTATTTCTTTTGCAAACTCTTTAGCCTTATCTCGCAAAATACTATCCGCCATAAATACCACCTCTACATGAATTATATAGAAAACAGAAAAGTTTTTCAAGTGTTATTCTGCCTTACGACAGAGTGATATTATTGTCTTGGGACAATAGTGTTATTGAATCCTTCGGATTCAGTGTTATTTTATTCGCCACAAAACTTGCGAAGCAAATAACACTGTGCGAAGCACAATAAAACTACGAAGCAATAAAACTCGCCGCACGGCGAATAAAACTGGCGTTGTATCCTTACGGGTACAACGCCTACCCTCCACTTTTTATTTTTACTACGGCAATTGTAATATCATCACTACGACCTATATTTCTTCCCCTTGCCACGGCACAGAGCTTTTCTGACAAATCTTCTGAATATCCGTTTCTTGCAATATATTCTTTTATTTCACGGATGCTGTGCTCCGTTGCACCATCGGACATTATTACAACAACATCCTCGTCCTTTAAAATTCCTTTAACAGTTGCAAACTCTGCTTGTCTTAAAATTCCTATGGGCATAGCAGATTTTTTTATTTCCCCCACCTTGCCTTTTCTGTACAAAAGGGAAACCGATGCTCCTGCTTTATACACAACGGATTGTCCCGTGTACAAATTCACCTTTAAAATATCCAGAGTTGCCAACGATTCCTCATGACTCTTAACAAGCATAGCAGAATTGACCAAACGCAATGCACACGGAAAAGAAAATCCTGAAATAATAAGTCGTGAAAACAAGGATGCCGCCATCATTCCGTCCACTGCCGCACGATTTCCGCTACCCATTCCGTCACTTAGCACGGCAACAAAATTGCCTTTTCCGTCATAAAAGGACTCAAAATAGTCCCCACAGATTTCATCCTCTTTACTTGATACTTGAAAGTAATTGCACTCAACGGAAAACTCCGGTTTTTGCCAGAAGAATAACATTTTTTCTTCTTTATCGGTTATTGTTACGGGCATTGAGAAATCTTTTTCCGTTACTTTTTCAATGGAATCACGAAGCTCATCTTCACTTGCTTTGCACTCCTTATTCACAACAAGATTTACGAACAAATTGCTTTTCACATCCTCACAGCAAGTGACAGTTGATTCAACACCCATATCTTCAAGGCAATTTTTTATCTCTAACGATGTTTCGCCAACAGGCTCAGTATTATCTCCCAAGCCCGCAAGCATATCCTCAAGCATTTGACTCATTGTGTCAAACTGGTCAACAGTAATTTTACGCATTTCGTTGATTCTCCCTTCTGCACCAAGTCGTGCCGAATATGATGAATAATTCTTATTGAAACTGTCGCACAAAGACATTATTCTTATACACTTACTTTGTAAGGACATCGGTGTTCCTGATGGTGTAACATTTCCATTTTTTCTTAATGCTTCAATAACACAGTCAAATTCTCCCAAGGTAGATGCTATGTAGTTTTTCCAACATTTGTCATAACTTCCGCAATCACTGCAGACATTATCCCTGACACGCAGATATACCGATACTGTATCAGGAAGTGATTTTTCCTTCAGTTTTTCTGACACCTTGTAAACTGTTTCTGACATATTCCCAACTGCATATTGAATGGACTTAATCCTTGAAACAGCTATATTAAAAAGTTCTCTGTCCGTCTGACTTTTCGTAGCAAATGTGAATTTAGATTTTATCCTTGTAAGTAAAGTCTGCGGTGTTATAACAAAGAAAAGAGATGCTATTGCTGTTTCTATCAAGGGTTCTATGTTTTCAATGCTCCCTCCAAAGAAAACAAACATGGCACCATAAGAAAAAATATATGCACAGGCACAAAGAACCCTACCTGAATAAGAGAAAATTCCTGAAAATAACCCTGCCCCCGCATAGCAGAAAACTATTGGCAGACTGTTTCCGGTCATAGTGTATCCCAAGGAAACTCCCGTACCGATTACTGCTCCGCCTGACTCCTTGAATATATACGCTGCTACCATAGTCACATAAGAGCATGCAACCCCCGAAGGCGTTATACCAAGTAAAGACAAGCCCGAGGTTGTTAAAATAAGTATTAGTCCTGCCACAGCAAGGCTTGTAATTTCTTTAGCTGAAACATTTTCGTTTTTGTTGATTTTATTTAAGGAATTTATTCCTACTGAAAAAAAGTAAGCTCCACCAAAGGCAGTAACTGATTCTGCCACTCTCAGGGCAATATGTGAAAGAGAAAATGAATCCGTAATCATTACAACTATTCCCGTTGAGAGAGTCGAGAAAAGAGAAATCAATGCCATAGCCATTGTGCTTTGTCGAAAAGATGGAAATGCATTGATATAAACCTTTAAAATATACACTAAAATCAATGCCATAACATATCGAAAGGCAGAAACATAGTCACAAGAAATAATATAACCTGTCATAGCCCCAAAGCAGGAAAAAAGTGTATTCTTTCTTTGTATGCCACTACAAAATGCAATTCCCAATGGTGAAAAATATTCAAAGGTGGAAGCAGATGCACAAAGTCCCGCAAAAACAAAACATACTGCTTGTCGCAACACAGATTTGCTCAACTCTGAAAGTTGTATTCTTCCACTCTCGATGGGCATACCAAATTCCTGATTTTCCATTTTTTCACCTGCTTTCCTTGTAATGAATATTATAGGCTTGTCCCTTTATTTTTTTTGCCGAAAAGAGCAGGTTGCAAATAGTAAGTTTGTGATGAAATAAAAGGATATTTGTCTTTATGCGTAGAGTAAGTAAAAAATGCAAAAAAATTCTTTTAAATTCCGGTTTATTGTGGTAGAATAGTTGAAGAAATGAGGCGAAAATATGGCAAAGATTTTTACAGTTACATCGGGCAAGGGTGGAGTTGGAAAATCCACTTTTTGCGTGAATATGGCTCTTGCATTAAGTGAATATGGTAAAAAGGTATTACTGATTGACGGTGATATTGCTCTTCGCAGTCTTGATTTGCTGTTAAATCTTGATGAAAACCTTGTTTACGACTGGTCGGATATTCTATGTAACCGTTGCAGTAAAGCCTCTGCCATTCTTAGTTATAACAATAAAATTCATCTTTTGCCTGCACCCTTGGAAACTCCTGACGATTTAAATGAAAATAGTTTTAAAGCCTTGGTAAATACTTTTTCTTATGACTACGACTTTATTTTCATTGACTCCCCTGCAGGAATAGGTGATTTGCAGTTAACCTATGCAAAGGCTTCACATCAATGCATTCTTATTGCCACACCCGACAGGGTAAGTGCAAGAAGTGCTTATATTGCTGGAAACCATCTCGTTAAATCAGGTATTAAAGATGAAAATCTTCGTCTTATTATTAACAGATTTGACGATAAAGCAATTAAAAGAGGAAGATTTTTAAACATTGATGAAATCATTGATATTACATATATAAGACTTCTCGGAATTATTCCTGAGGAATCACAACTAATGTATTCCTCCGTGTCCGGAAAAAAACTTTCAGTCAGAAGCGAAGCAAAGTTTGCATTTAAGAATATAGCAGGACGAATTTTAGGTAAAGAAATACCACTTAATTTGTAAAAATGTGTTGAAAAACTTATTGTTTTTTGTTATTATATTTGTATATCGGCTTATATTTATTGGCTAAACAGAAAAATCGGAATAAAAAATATTGAAAGAAGGGGTTAAGTATGAATATAGCACTTATGGCACACGACTCAAAGAAAGAACTTATGACACAGTTTTGTATTGCTTATTGTGGAATTCTTTCCCGTCACAATCTTTGTGCAACAGGAACAACCGGTAAAATGGTTTCAGAAGCTACAGGACTTAAAATTCAGAAGTTTTTAAGTGGTTCTCAGGGTGGCGACCAGCAAATCAGTTCAAGAATTGCTTGTAACGAAATCGACTTGCTCCTTATGTTCCGTGACCCGCTTAATCCAAAACCTCACGAGCCCAAAGACCACACTTTGCTCCGTCTTTGTGATGTGCATAATGTTCCTGTTGCTACAAATATTGCAACTGCAGAGGCTCTTATTCACGCACTTGAGCGTGGTGACCTTGACTGGAGAGACATTGTTAATCCAAAATAACAAAAAATTAATGCCTCCTCACATCACGAGGGGGCAAAACATATATTAAGGAAGATTTTTATGGCTTTAATTACTAATGCTATTAAGGGAACTCAAGATACACTCCCTAAAGAGAGTTACAAAATACAATATGTGGAATCTGCAGTAAGAGAAACTGCTGAAAACTTTGGTTTTCACGAAATGCGCACTCCTGTTTTTGAGCACACAGAACTTTTCCAACGCGGTGTTGGTGAAACAACCGATGTTGTTCAGAAAGAAATGTACACATTTGAGGACAAGGGTGGTCGTTCAATCACACTTCGCCCCGAAGGTACAGCAGGTGCAGTAAGAGCATTCCTTGAACACGGACTTTTCAACGAAGGTTTGCCACAGAAAATTTACTATCTTACATCTTGTTACAGATATGAAAAACCTCAGGCAGGTCGTCTTCGTGAATTCCATCAATTCGGTGTTGAATGTTTTGGTGCAGGTGCTCCAAGTGCAGATGCAGAGGTTATTTCACTTGCGAATGAAGTATTTAACTACCTTGGAATTAATAACCTTGCTCTTGAAATCAACTCAATCGGTTGTCCCGAATGCAGAAAACACTATCACAAGGCACTCAAAGAATACTTTGAACAGTACAAAGGTGACCTTTGTGAAACTTGTTTAGGTCGTCTTGACAGAAACCCAATGAGAATTTTAGACTGTAAGAGTCCTGTTTGTAGTGGTATCGCAGAAAAAGCACCTACCGTTCTCCAGTTCCTTTGTGACGATTGTAAAAACCACTTTGAAAGCGTTAAGAAATATCTTGATGCTATGAATATCGAATATACAGTTAACCCACAAATCGTTCGCGGACTTGACTATTACACAAGAACTGTTTTTGAGTTTGTTTCAAAGGAAATCGGCGCTCAGGGTACTGTTTGTGGTGGTGGTCGTTACGATGGACTTATCCAAGAAATGGGTGGACAACCCCTCCCTGCTTGTGGTTTCGGTTTAGGACTTGAAAGACTTTTACTCTTAATGGAGGCACAGAAAACTCCATTCCCCGAGCCAAAGAAATGTGACCTTTACATTGTAAGTATGGGCGAAAAAGCAAATGTTAAGGCTGCTGAAATCGCTACTGACCTTCGTAGTGAAGGTATGTGTGTTCAGTTTGATACTGTTGGCAGAGGCTTGAAGCCACAGATGAAATATGCTAACAAAATCGGTGCTTTATACACGCTTGTTTTAGGTGACAGCGAACTTGAAACAGGAAATATTAGACTAAAAAATATGGAAACAGGCAACGAAACAGAAATGACACTTTCTGATTTTGTTGACAATTTCCAATCAGTTGTTATAAAAGATGCTATGTCAGGATTTGAATCCCTTGGTGTTGAGGGAATTAACCTTGCTGACATTTTAGGAGGCACAAACTAATGGATAGAATGAACGGATTAAAAAGAACTGACTACTGCGGTACTCTTAATGCTGATTCTGTAGGCAAAGAGGTTACAGTTGCAGGTTGGGTGCAACGTCGTCGCGACCTTGGTGCACTTATTTTCATTGATTTACGCGACAGAACAGGCGTTGTTCAGTTAGCTTTTGACGATAACACAGATAGAGAAATCTTTGATAAGGCTTTCACGGTTCGTAGCGAATATGTGCTTATGGCAAAAGGTGTTGTCCGTGAGCGTTCTTCAAAGAACAAGGACATCCCAACAGGTGATATTGAAATAGAAGTTAAAGATTTAAGAATTGTTGGCGTAAGTGAAACTCCACCATTTGAAATCGTTGAGAATTGCCAGACATCAGAGGTAACTCGTCTTAAATACCGTTATCTTGACCTTCGCCGTCCCGATTTACAGAAGAATATTCTTCTTCGTCACAAGATTACAAAAATCACTCGTGACTATTTTGACGAGAACGGATTTATTGAAATTGAAACTCCAATGCTTATCCGTTCAACTCCCGAAGGTGCTCGTGACTTCCTTGTACCATCAAGAATTCACAATGGTAGTTTCTATGCACTTCCACAGTCACCACAGCTTTACAAACAGCTTTCAATGGTAG
>CALEJF010000043.1 GCA_937898625.1 uncultured Clostridia bacterium
AGCCTTCCCCCTACGAGGGGAAGGTGTCACCGCAGGTGACGGAAGGGGGGATAAATTTCCGCAACGCAGTTCTTTCATTTTGCACTTTGCGTTTTGCATTCATCCCGACAAACTCCCAATTATTTGTCATATATATTATAACACAATAATTTCCAATATTGCAGTAGAAAAGGTTATGTGGTAAAATATTTTAAAACAAAAGTGGGAGGGGATTTAATGTTTCAAAAACTGATAGCATTTATCTTGTCAATTCTGTCGATTTTTCCATTTTTCGGAAATTGTGATTTAATTAAAGTAAAACTTGACCCACTCAATATGCCTTTGGAGGAATTTAGTATGCAGAATGTAACACTTTTAGATAAATACGAGCAGAATGCTTTTGAAAAAGAAGTCCAGTATCTTAAATCATTAGAGCCTGACCGTCTTATGCGTGGTTTTGGTGATATTTCAGGCAGAAAAATCAATGCCGAAAAATATGGCGGATGGGAAACATCTGCTATTCAGGGACATACCTTGGGACATTATCTCACAGCAGTTTCTCAAGCTTATGCAGCCTCACAGGACAAGGAATTAAAAGCAATTACTGACTATATTATTTCTGTTTTAAAGGGTTGTCAGTTAAAGAACGGCTATCTTCACGCAATCCCCGAAAGTCATTACGATAAAATTGAAAAAGGGGACACCACAGGGACTTGGGTGCCTTGGTATTCAATGCACAAAATCTTGGCGGGACTTGTGGACGTTTATGCTTTAACAGGTAATAAGGATGCTCTCACAATTGCATCAAAACTTGGTGACTGGGTTTACAGTCGCACAAGCGAGTGGACACCAGAAATTCAAAAAACCGTATTAAATGTTGAATACGGTGGAATGAATGACTGCCTTTATAAACTCTATAAGCATACAAAGAGTGAAAAGCACTTGTCAGCGGCACATAGTTTTGACGAAATGTCACTCTTTGAACCTTTATACAAGGGCGAGGACATTCTTAACGGAAAACACGCTAATACTACAATTCCAAAAATTATTGGTGCAATTAACCGTTATACCGTAACAGGTGAGGAATATTACTTGCAGGTTGCTGCAAATTTCTGGCAGATTGTTGTGGAAAATCACACATATATCACAGGTGGCAACAGCGAATGGGAACATTTTGGTGAGCCAAAGGTTCTTGACGCCGAGAGAACGAGTTGCAACTGTGAAACCTGCAACACATATAATATGCTTAAACTCACTCGTGAACTTTTTAAGGTGACGGGGGATGTAAAATATTCCGATTATTACGAAAACACATTTATCAATGCGATTTTATCTTCTCAAAACCCCGAGACAGGAATGACAACTTATTTCCAACCAATGGCAACGGGGTTTTTCAAGGTTTACAGTTCACCATTTGACCATTTTTGGTGTTGCACAGGCTCGGGAATGGAGAATTTCTCTAAACTTGGTGATAGCATTTATTTCCACGACGAAAATCGTATTTATATAAACCGTTACACATCATCAAAAGTACTCTGGGAAGAAAAAGGGCTCACAATCACTCAAAATGCAGATTTGCCAAAGGTTATATTTACTGTAAATGGCTCTGCTCGTGCAGAAATTCTTCTTCGTGTGCCTGATTGGTGCAAGGACAGACCAACTGTTAAAATCAATGGTAAGAAGAAACTTGTAATAGCAAAAGACGGTTTTATCACCCTTGACAGAGAATGGAAGGACGGAGATGTAATCGAATATGAAATGCCAATGAGCATTACTGTTCATCCACTACCCGACAACGAAAACGCAGTTGCATTCAAATACGGGCCTTGGGTATTAAGTGCTAATATGGGTACAAATAATATGAATACAAGTACAACCGGTGTTAATGTTACTGTGCCTTTGTGGGATGCAAGTTTGAGCGACACACTCATTGTTGAAAAAGGAACTGTCAGCAGATGGCTTCGTAATATTGATGAAAACCTTGTGAGAATAGGGGACAACCTTGAATTTTCGCTTAAAGGAACTAACCAAAACCTTGTTTTCTCACCTCATTATAAGCAACACACAAGCAGATATGGAATCTATTTTACCCTTGCAGATAGCAGAACAGGCCTTCCCGAAAACGAGGAAGATAAATATGTTGTAATTGACTCTTTACCCGTTGGTAATGACCAGTATGAGTTTTCTCACAACTTAAAATGCGAAAATTCAACATCGGGAAATTTCAAGGGGCTTATGTTCCGTGATGCACATTCTGACGGTTGGTTCAGTTACGATATGGCGGTGGATAACACCACAACCAACTATCTCAAAGTGAAATATTACAGCGGTGATGTGGGCAGAAAATTCAAAATCTTTGTTGATGGTGAACTTTTAGCCGATGTTACTCTCGAAAACCCATACCCCAACAATTTCTATGATGTTTATTATGAAATCCCACAAGATTTAATAGGGGAAAAGGACAAAATAACAGTAAAATTCCAAGCAGAAACAGGCAGTTTCGCAGGTGGAATTTTTGACAGATTAAGTATCGTTAAAGAATAAACAGCAGAAATATGGAATTGCATTACAAAAATATAATAAAACCAATTAAGAATATTGTAGGGGCAGGTAAGTCTCACCTGCCGGTTCGGTCGGTGCATCTGCTTTGCAGAGATGTCCACCGGACACCCGAACCTGTGCCTTCCCGACCCTATAGAATAAAGTAAAAGGAAATAATGTTATGAAATTTATATCTTGGAATGTTAACGGCTTCCGTGCGTGTTTAAATAAAGGCTTTGAAGATTTTTTCAAAAATGAAGATGCAGATTTTTTCTGTATTCAGGAAACAAAAATGCAACCTGACCAAGCAGAGTTTAAACCCGATGGATACTATCAATACTGGTATTCTGCCGAGAAAAAGGGCTATTCAGGCACTGCAGTTTTTGCAAAGCACGAGCCAATAAGTGTGTGGTACGGACTCGATATTGATAAGCACGACCACGAGGGTAGAGCAATTACCCTTGAATATGAAAACTTCTATCTTCTCTGTGTTTACACACCAAATTCACAACGAGAACTTGCAAGGCTTCAGTACCGTCAGGAGTGGGAGGACGATTTAAGGGATTATATCAAGTCCCTTGACGCAACAAAGCCCGTCATTTACTGTGGGGATTTAAATGTGGCACACGAGGAAATCGACCTTAAAAACCCAAAGACTAATCATCATAGTGCAGGGTTTACTGATGAAGAACGACAGAAATTTACAGAGCTTCTAAATGCTGGATTTAAAGATACATTCCGCACTCTTTATCCAGAAAAAATTGAGTACTCTTGGTGGAGTTATATGTTCCATGCAAGGGAGAAAAATGTAGGGTGGAGAATTGACTATTTTGTTGTGTCCGACCGCATTATGCCAAAGGTAAAGGACAGTAAAATCTATACCCAGATTATGGGTAGTGACCACTGTCCTGTTGGAATTGAGATTGATTTTTGAAGAGATGCACAAACCGTTACATATAAATCAAAATTAAGCACAAACTATTAAAAACTTAAAATGAGGTGTTTTAATGGTTTATGTTTGCGAGGTATGTGGCTGGATGTATGACGAAAATGCAGGATGTCCCGAAATGGATATAACGCCGGGAACAAAGTTTGAAGAGTTGCCTGAGAATTTTGAATGTCCTCTCTGCCATGTTGGTAAAGAACAATTTGCCAAGGAAGAATAAAACTTAATATACATTGTTTTTATCAGCTCCCCATGTCAGAGGAGCTGATTTTTTTAAATAAGGCGGGTAAAGTATAGGACTTTATATATTCGTTTAAAAAGCATAAAGAAAACCCTTGCTATTATTCCAGTTTTGGAATATAATGATTTTAGCGTTAATGGAGGTGCTACTATGATAGGTTATATGACTGCAAGTACTGCTGCAGAAAAGTGGAATATATCGCATAGGCGAGTTATAACCCTTTGCCAAGAAAACAGAATACCAAATGTAACAATGCTTGGTAATATGTGGGTTATACCAAGTGACGCAATCAAACCAGTTGACGGCAGAACACTTCGTTATGAGAAAAAAACACCTGCAAAACCCTTTATAAAATGGGCAGGGGGTAAAGGACAGCTCCTTCCAACTATAAGAGGGTTTTATCCAAAAGAATTAGGGGTAAGTTTAAAAAAATACTGTGAACCGATGGTTGGTGCAGGTGCAGTATTGTTTGATATTCTCAATAACTATGAAATGGAAGAAATCTATATTTGCGATGCTAATATACAGTTGATAAATCTTTATAAGGTAATTCAAAACGATGTTGAGAAATTAATTAAATTATTATCACAATACGAAAAAAAACACCTAAATAAAAGTGACGAAGAACGAAAAGAGTATTACTATCAACAAAGAGAAAAATATAATACTGAAATTCAAAACTCAAATGACAGTAACTCTGTGGTTCGTGCAGGATTGTTCATATATCTTAACAAAACTTGTTTTAACGGATTGTATCGCGTGAATAAAAAAGGGTTATATAATGTTCCAATGGGTTCATATAAAAATCCTAAAATATGTGATGAGGATAATCTTAAAAGAGTTTCAAAATTGTTGCAAAAGGTAACTATTTTAGAGGGGGATTATTCAACTGTTAAAGATGTAGTTGATGAAAACACATTTGTGTATTTTGACCCACCATACAGACCTTTGACAAGAACTGCAGAGTTCACATCATATAACGCAGAAGATTTCAATGATGTAGAACAAGTAAGGTTAAGCGAGTTTATTAAATCAATGAACTTTGCAAAGGTGATGGCAAGTAACTCTGACCCAAAGAATACTGATGAAAATGACAATTTCTTTGATGATTTATATTCGGAACTAAATATAAACCGAGTTTTTGCCAATAGAGCAATCAACAGTAAAGGCGATAACAGAGGGAAAATAAGCGAACTTTTAATTTGTAATTATTGAGGAGGATGAGTATGGCAAAGTGTGATTTTTGTGGTAATCCTTTAACAGAGGCACAGTATTTATTGTTTAATGATAATGTATATAAATCATGTCCTGATTGTTCAAAACAAAGTGGTGAACATATACATTATTTTTGTCCCGATTTTTTTGGAACAACACCTAAAAGAGTGACTGTTAACAACCCTATGGGTTTACAAAGTCATTGTGTAAAATGTCGTGCAAGTAAAAAAGGACCACACAATGAGGCATTACCTTGTTCTAAAGTAAAAGAAGAAGGCGGTTACATAATAAGTGAAATTAGATTTTTGCCTATGGGAAAATCGGTTTTTTCAAAGCATGATGATGTGAAACTTTTTATTGAAAATACTTTGCCAAATAGAGAGGGTATATATTATTTTAAAACTAATCAGATGGTTTGTCCTAAAAATACATTTGTATTATTTCAATATGACGGGAAATTAGTTGGATACGCAGTTTATGTTGAAACCATAACTTTTGAGAAACCATTAGTGCGAGAGGGTGGAGAGTACAATGGTTACTATCAATTTGCAGTTGATAGCATAGTAATTTTAGATACCCCTATTACAAGAGAAGATATTCAAAGCATAGATTCTGAATTTAAAAGATTTGGTGAAGGTGCTCAAAAGAAACCAGTAGGATTACTCCCAGCTATTTTTGAAATTATAAAGGGGAAATGTAAAAGAACTCAAATTGTAAAACAAAGTTTAGATATTCCCGAAGAAATAGAAGAAAAAGAGTTGGGAAAATTAGTTGAGGGTGCAAAAAAACAAATAACTGTAAATGCATATGAACGTAATACTCAAGCAAGACGAGTATGCATTAACCACTATCGAAAGAAGAATAATGGTAAATTAAAATGCGAGATTTGTGGTTTTGATTTTGGTGTGTTTTACGGAGAAAAATTTGCAGAAAAAATACATATACATCATATAGTTGAGATTTCCTCTGTAGGGGCAGAATATGAAATTGATGCTGTAAAAGATTTAATTCCGATATGTCCAAATTGCCATATGGTAATTCACAGCAAGAAACCAGCATATACACCAGAAGAATTAAAAGAAATGTTAAGATAATATTTTAAAAGGCAGTTCATTTGAACTGCCTTTAACTTTACATTTTCAGTTTTCCACTTTCAATCATCTTATCTGCCAATCAATTTCCGTCATTTTGTTCTGTTTAAGGAACTCATTTGCTTTCTTAAAATGACCGTTGCCGAAAAATCCGTTATACGCTGAAAGTGGGCTAGGGTGTGCACTCTCTAAAACCAAATGATTTGGGTTTGTAATGATTTTCTTTTTTGCTCTTGCATTTGCACCCCAAAGCAAGAATACCATTGGTTCAGGTCTTTGGTTAAGTAATGAAATCACATTGTCCGTAAAGATTTCCCAACCCATTCCCTTGTGGGAATTTGGCTGGCTCTCCCTTACAGTTAAAACTGTGTTCATCATAAGAACTCCTTGTTCTGCCCAATATGTAAGCTCACCGTGTTGTGGGATTGGGTAGCCATATTCAGCATAGATTTCTTTATACATATTCTGTAATGAGGGTGGGGGATTAACACCTTTTTTAACAGAAAAACAGAGTCCGTGTGCTTGATTTGGCTGGTGATATGGGTCTTGTCCCAGAATAACCACTTTCACATCATTGTAGTCCGTGTATTTCAGGGCATTGAAAATATCATACATATTGGGATAAATGGTGTGAGACTTATATTCCTGCACCAAGAATTTTCTCAAATTGAGATAGTAAGGTTTTTGAAATTCATCTTTTAAAAGTATATCCCAAGAGTTATTAAACTGTACCATTTTTAAGTCTCTCAATCATCATAAATGCAGATTTGTAGATGTCGCCACAACCCATTGTGAGAACTAAATCTCCTGCTTTTGCATTTTTAACAACATAGTTTGCAACTTCTTCTTGTGTGTTGAACCAAACAGAATTTGGAATTTTTTCTGCTAATTGTGATGTATAAATATCGTAGGTATTAATTTCGCGAGAACCCATAATTTCTGTCATAACACATCTGTCAGGAATTTTAAGAACATCAACAAATTCATCGAAATGCATAGCAGTTCTTGAATATGTGAAAGGTTGAAAAACTGCCCAAACTGTGTTGTAACCCATTTTCATAGCCGCTTCAAGTGTCACTTTAAGTTCGGCAGGGTGGTGAGCATAGTCATCAATAAAATCAATTCCGTTGTATGTTCCCAAATCTTCAAAACGACGACCTGCACCCTTGAATTCCTGCAATCCCTTAATGCAATCCTCGAACTTTGCACCTGAATAAATTGAAGAGGCAATTGCAGCAAGTGCATTAAGCACATTGTGAATACCGGGGATTGAAAGTACAACATTACCAAGTTTTTCACCCTTGTACATTACATCAAATTTAGTAAATGCACCCTTGTATTCTTCTATGTTTTCTGCATAGTAATCGTTTTTGCTGTTAAAACCGAATGAAATCATCTCTTTACCCTTAATGTCAGCAATGGCTTTAAGGGTATTTTCATCGTCACCGTTGTAAATAACTGCTTTTGTAGCAGAAGAAGCAAACTTTGTGAAACTCAGAATAAGATTTTCCATTGTCTTGAAATATTCAAGATGGTCCTCATCAATGTTGAGAATAACAGCAACATCGGGACTCATTTTAAGGAAAGTATCCTGATATTCACAAGACTCCATAACGATGGTTTCGGTTTGTCCTACTCGACCATAAGAATTTGTAAGTGGCAATTTACCACCGATAACTGCAGAGGGGTCAAGACCAGCCTCAATCATTGTCTGAACAGTTAATGATGTAACAGTTGTCTTACCATGAGTGCCACAAATACCAATGCAATTTGAAAATTGACGAGAAACCTCACCTAACAATTCTGCTCTTTGGAATGTGGGAATACCATTTTCGATGGCTGCTTTGAGTTCAGGATTTTCCTTTGAAATAGCAGCGGAATAAACCACCATTTCAGCACCCTCAATGTTTTCTGCTTTTTGTCCCATCATAACCTTGATACCCATTTTTCGGATACGGTCAACGATTGAACTTTCGTTATTATCGGAGCCTTGCAGAGTATAGCCCTTGCTATGGAGAATTTCTGCAAGGGGACACATACCGCTACCACCAATTCCGATAAAATGTATTGTTTTTACAGTTTCTAAAACTTTTGTAATTTCATTCATTTTAATCACCACCCTTTATTATATTACATCTTTCAAAAAAATTAAACACCTAATCACCAAAATTTCTTAAAAAACATATCTTATTACTGTAAGGGTTAGGTGAATTGTATATGAAAACAAGAAATATTGTCATAGTCGGTGGAGATAAAAGACAGAAATATCTTAAAGAGTATCTTGAAAAAGAAGGTTTTGAAGTTTCTTCCTATGGACTTTTTGATTGGGACGATGATACGGATAAATTAAAAGGAATGATAAGGGAAGATACAGCTGTTATCTTACCGTTACCTGCCACAAGAAATGACAAGACAATTTTTATGCCTTTTTCCAAAAAAGAGATTTCCATTGACCGTCTGTTTTCCTTTTTAGGCAATAAAAATCTTGTTTTTGGTGGAATCATCAAGGGCGAATTGCTTTCACGACTCCGTGAAAATGAAATTCCTTTTGTTGACTACTATGACCAGACCTTTATTGAGAAAAATGCGGTTTTAACTGCATTTGGTGCATTGAAAATCATCCTTGAACACATTGATTTTGCTCTGCCCTTGGGTAAATATGCCGTAACTGGCTTTGGCAGGGTGGCAAGGGAAACAGTTGGAGTGTTAAAGGCTCTTTCCTGTGACGTGACAGTTTTTGCCCGAAACCCATCGCAAAGGGAAGACGCAATCATTAAGGGTTGCGAGGCAGAGCCATTAACCTCATTTTCAAGATATTCAGGGGATTTTGATATAATTATCAACACCATTCCTGCCCATATAATTCACGAAGAAATCATAGTTAATATGAAAAATGGCTGCAAAATAATCGAACTTGCCTCTGCACCATTCGGACTTGACTTTGATATAGCACGAAAACATGGTATAGATGTTGTCAAAGCCTTGGGACTTCCGGGAAAATATACACCAAAAACAGCAGGGGAAATAATAGGTAAAAGTATCTCGCAAAGGGAGGAATAACAATGGAAAAAGAAACTGTGGGATTTGCCCTTTGCGGGTCATTCTGCACGTTTAAAAAGGTAATTCCACAAATGAAACAATTAGTTAATGAGGGTTATAAGGTAATCCCCATTATGTCACATACAGCTTACAATACGGATACAAGATTTGGAAAGGCAAAGGACTTTAACGATGAAATTGAAAAAATCTGCAAGGAAGAAATAATCCACACAATAACTGGTGCCGAGCCGATAGGCCCAAAGGAACTATTAGATGTTTTGGTTATTGCTCCTTGCACGGGCAACACTCTCGGCAAACTTGCTAACGGAATAAGCGACACATCGGTAACTCTTGCCACAAAGGCACATTTAAGAAATCAGCGCCCCGTTATTATCGCAGTTTCAACTAATGATGCTTTAGGTGCGTCTGCAAAGAACATAGGACTTTTAATGAATAGTAAGAATATCTATTTTGTCCCAATGGAGCAGGATGATTATATCAATAAACCCAACTCCATTGTGGCAGATTTTAAATATATACCTGATACAGTGCGTGAAGTGCTTGCAACAAAAGTACAACCACAACCTATACTTTTATAAGTGTGAAGTTGAAAATGGAAAGTGGAAAACGATAAAAAAACGGTGAGAAAATTCTCACCGTCAGTTTTCCATTTTTCGTTTTACACTTTATTTATTTCTGCTCAAAGAACACTTTGAATGCTCTGTATGCCATATAAACGTCAAGTTTTGAAACCACTTCCATTGGTGCGTGCATTGAAAGGACAGGTACACCAAGGTCAATTGTGTCAATGTCAAGGTTAGCAACATACATAGCAACTGTTCCGCCACCACCTGCATCAACTTTACCAAGTTCACCAATCTGCCATACAACATCGTTAGCATTTAACATTCTACGGATTTTACCCATATATTCAGCGGATGCATCAGAAGTGCCACTCTTACCACGAGCACCTGTATATTTTGTAATAACAACACCGTTGTTCACAAATGAGCAGTTCTTACGTTCACTTACTTCAGGGAATGTTGGGTCAAAGGCTGCATTAACATCAGCAGAAAGACATTCTGACTTTGAAAGCACTCTCCAAGGTTCAATTCCGCCCATAACTGCAAGGTCGTGAATGAAATACTTCATATATGATGAGTTAAGGCCTGTGTTACCGTCAGAGCCGATTTCTTCCTTGTCAGTAAGGACTGTAAGGCAAGTGTATTCGGGATTTTCCACATTGAAAATTGCCTGTGCAGCAGGATAAGCACAAACTTTGTCATCGTGACCGTAAGCACCGATTAAACTTCTGTCAAAACCAATGTCGCGAGCCTTGAATGCAGGTACAAGTTCAAGTTCTGCACTAAGGAAATCACCTTCTGTAATACCATATTTCTCATTGAGAATTTTAATGATATTGAGTTTAACCTTGTCGCTACCCTCATCCTTTGAGAATGGACGAGAGCCAATAAGAATATTGAGTTGTTCACCCTTGATTCCATCACTCATTGTCTGTTTCATCTGCTCTTGTGCAAGATGTGGAAGAAGGTCAGTAACGCAGAATTGAGGGTCATTTTCGTCCTCACCAACATTAACCTTTACACTTTCACCATTTGCTTTAACAACAACACCGTGAAGTGCAAGTGGAATTGCAGTCCATTGATATTTCTTGATTCCACCGTAGTAATGAGTCTTGAAATATGCAAGGCTTGAATCTTCATAAAGTGGATTTGGTTTAAGGTCAAGGCGAGGTGAGTCAATATGTGCAGCAGAGATTTTTACACCCTCTGCAATGCTCTTTTTACCGAAAACACAAAGGATAATTGCCTTGTTTCTGTTGTTAAAGTAAACTTTGTCGCCTGCATTATACTTCTTTGTGTTGTCAAACTCCTCGTAGCCTTTGCTTTCAGCCTCTTTTACAAAGAATTCAACTGATTCTCTTTCAATTTTTGCAAAGTCAAGATAAGCTTTGTAGCCCTCGCAGAAATCGTCGGCAGCCTTAACAACTGCATCGTCAACAGTTTCCATCGCGTGTTTTGGCTCATAAAAAAGCTCTTTTTTCATTTCGTTAAGTTCCATTCTTATTTTCTCCTTTCGGGTTATAATCCAATTTGTAATATGATTGGTTTTATTTCTACATTTAAGTCATAAGGTGGGTAATTCCAGAGTACAAAGTCTGCTCTACTTGTGAAAAAACTTTCGTCTTTTTGTGCGTTTATTCTTTCAAGTGCTTTTTCCTCTGTGATATTATCCCGTTTCATTATTCTTTCCAAACGAATTTCCTTTGGTGCTACAACTGCAACTGTAAAATCGCAAAGTGCGTCTTCGCCACTCTCAAAAAGAGCGATTGCATCAATAATCACACCACGATAACCTACTTCCTCCATATCTTTGATAATGGACTTTATTTCTTCTGTCACGGCAGGGTGGGTGATTTCGTTAAGTGCATTTGTGCTTTCTGTATCAGCAAACGCACGAGAAGCCAGTAGCGGTCGGTTTGTTGTACCGTCAGGGTTTACTACATCGTCACCAAAACGCTCTTTCAATTTATTTTTGACATCTTCACTGTTGTTTATTACATCACGGGCAACTTTGTCGGCATCAATATGATAACAACCATAAGCCATTAACTTTTGTGCAACAGTGCTTTTTCCCGCACCGGTAAGCCCCGTAAGACCAATGATTTTCATTATATCACCTTAATTTTAAACCCACTTGCACGGATTAAACGGTTATACACCGCCAATCCCATTCCCTTGGTTTCGGGACAACGAGCATAGACTTTGGTAGCACCCATTTCGTCGAGTTCACGAAGAGCATCAAAAAGTCTTGCACTCTGGCTGTATCCGTCGTTTTTATTACCATATGTAACAGAAGGGCAGGATAAGTCTTCACTCTCACCGTCGAAGCACAACGCAGTTACATTTTCTTCACTTTCGCAAATGGACTTAAAAGTATTAAAATCACTTTTTATGATTGTTATGTCGGCACTTGGTGCATAATGCTTGTATTTCATGCCTGGGGAAGATGCAACAGCGCCATCTTCTAACTTGTTAAGCACAGCATCATCAACCACAATTTCACCGATAACTGAAGTCATTTCTTCAAGTGTCACACCACCGGGACGAAGAAGTCTTGGCGGTTCTTCCGCAAATGAAATAACAGTTGATTCAACACCGATTTCGCAATTTCCACCGTCAATAATAAGTGGAATTCTACCGTTCATATCTTCGTATACATATTTTGCATTTGTGGGACTCGGACTACCCGAAAGGTTTGCTGATGGTGCAGCAAGCGGGCAACCCGTAGCTTCTATAATAGCTCTTGCATAGTCACTTTTTGGCATACGAACAGCAACTGTATCAAGATTTCCCGAAACAACATCTGACACCTTGTTACTCTTTTTCATAATCATTGTAAGAGCATTGGGCCAGAAGGCATCTGCCATAATCTTCACTTTTTCGGGAATATCCTCTACAAGTGGTGCTAAATCCTCTAACTTTGCAATATGCACAATAAGTGGGTTGTCACTCGGTCTGCCCTTTGCAACAAAGATTTTTTTAACTGCATCTTCATTGAGTGCATTTGCAGCAAGTCCGTAAACGGTTTCAGTTGGAATTCCCACAACCTCACCGTCATTTATGAGCCTTTTTGCTTCTTCCAACGCTCTGTCATATTCAGTTGTAATGTCAATTACTACTGTTTTCATTATCAAGATATTCCTTTGCTTTGCGATAATCATTTAATTGTTCATTGCCGATGCTTAAAATCTGTTGTGCATAATATGTAGCTTTTTGAGTGTTATCAGTATTCTTAAAGAATATAAATAATTTGCTACATGCCATTAAATAATACATTGGTTTTGGCTTTTTCTTCAATGACTTTCCTGTTAAAGGATTTGTGTTCATGTGTTCAAAAACTCTGTGCTCATAATCTTGGGCACATGTGTTTTGATTAGCATAATAAGCCTCTGATAAAAGTTCCATACCTTTAACATTGTAGTTATATGAATGTTTTAATGTTCCAACAATGGCAGGCTTATTACCATATTCATAAACGATTTTCATTTCATCTTCAAATAATTTAGTGTCACCTTTTTCTAATGCAATATTTGCCATTAGACTGTGTGTTTGTGCGATGTCCGATGGATGAATTTTTTTTGAATTAAAATACTGCCAAAAAGATTTAAGTTCTTGTTCGGCACGGTCAAAATCACCTAAATTGATAAGCCCTATAATTCTAAAAAGGCAAAAGCTTGAGAGGTGAGCGGTATCTTTTGGATTGTATGCGTCTATCATTTGATTGCAAGCATCAATCATTGAAAGTATATCAAAATCTACGTCGTTTAATTTTTGAATTTGTTTGGCCTTACTCATAGGCACAAAAATTACATAAAACATAAAAACAAGTAGGATGGTATTAAAAATTCTACCTATAGTACTCCAACCCATGAATCCGAAAAATAATGATGCTAATACGAGAATAATAAAATAAGAAAAAAACATAGGTTTATAATATCTTATTAAGAATTTTTCAATTCTGTTGAGTTTGAATTTCATAATATCACCGATTTACTCATTCGCCTTTAATTTTTCTGCAGTATCTGCTGTAATGAGTGCATCGATAATTTCATCAATGTCACCATTCATAATCTGCTCGATTTTATAAAGAGTAAGACCAATTCTGTGGTCGCTAACTCGTCCTTGCGGGAAATTATATGTTCTTATTCTCTCACTACGGTCACCGGTACCAACCTGACTCTTTCTTTGACCTGCAATTTCTGCGTCGTGCTTTGCCTGTTCAATTTCCAAAAGTCGTGAACGAAGGACTTTAAGTGCCT
This sequence comes from uncultured Clostridia bacterium, assembly GCA_937898625.1. Classification (GTDB taxonomy): domain Bacteria; phylum Bacillota; class Clostridia; order Oscillospirales; family Acutalibacteraceae; genus Fimenecus. Next base: position 13,896 of record CALEJF010000043.1, read on the forward strand.
TGTCCTTGTTCTTATGCTGACTGCGTTCGTCCTGACATTCAACAACCATACCGGTAGGTAAGTGAGTAACACGGATTGCAGATGATGTCTTGTTGACTTTCTGTCCGCCTGCACCGCTTGAACGGAAAACATCAATCTGTAATTCGGCAGGGTTAAGTTCAAAATCAACATCTTCTGCCTCAGGAAGAACGGCAACAGTAACAGTTGAGGTTTGAATTCTGCCCTGACTTTCGGTTTCGGGAACACGCTGAACTCTGTGAACACCACTTTCAAACTTAAATCGTGAATAAGCACCGTCACCGTCAACGGAGAAAATAACTTCCTTGTATCCACCTAATTCAGTTGGATTTTCGCTGAGTATTTCCATTTTCCAACCACGAGCCTCGGCATACATTGTGTACATTCTGAAAAGTGAGTTTGCAAAAAGTGCTGCCTCTTCGCCACCTGCACCACCACGAATTTCAATAATAACATTTCGGTCATCATTAGGGTCACGGGGGAGAAGAAGAATTTTTAATTCTTCCCAACATACATCAAGCATCTCTTTTGCAGTTTCATATTCTTCCTGCACCATTTCCTTGAAATCCTTGTCCATTCCACCTTCATCAAGGAGCATTTTTGATTCCTCAAAAGTGTCTTTGTAGCCTTTGTATTCACGGAATTTTTCAACTACAGGAGTTAACTGCTTTAACTCCTTCATCAACTTTGTGTATAACTGTTGGTCGCTGACAGTCTGTGGGTCACAAAGTTGCTCATTAACTGTTTCAAATCTTGCTTCAATACCTAATAATTTATCAAACATTTACCTGTACTCCATCTCTAAAAACTTTTTTTATGTTCTTTTCAATCTTCACCCTTGGTACCATAACCTCACGGTCACATTTCACACAACGCACACGGAAATCCATTCCTGCGCGAAGTACTAAAAATTGCTTACCACCACAAGGGTGTTCTTTTTTCATTTCAAGAATATCGTTTACTTTAATATCCATAATCTTCACCATTATATATGATACCATAAATGTCCAAAAAATAAAATACTTTTTTATTCTCTTTTACAGGTTTCTTTCATATTCTTTAGTATCAAATTCTAAAACAAAGGTGATAAAGATGAAAAAATACCGTCCTGAGGGGATTTTATTTGACACAAAGCAAAACAAAAAATACACGGAGAGCATGAATGGACTTCGTGAGTGCTTTTTTACAGAAAAGATTTTGGAAGGAAAGGTCACACTTTGCGACAACGAACATAATCTCCATGTTAATTTAGGAATTATGGAGGGAATTATTCCAAGGGAGGAATGTGCTGTTGGCATATCTGAAGGCACAGTCAGAGATATAGCAATTGTTTCAAGGGTAAATAAGCCCGTATGTTTCAAAATTATTGATTTTATGGATGATGAGGTTGGCACTCGTACTGCAATTTTAAGTCGTAGACAAGTGCAGGAAGAATGTATGGAGAATTACATTAAAAATTTGTGCCCCGGTGATGTTGTTGAAGCGAGAGTTACTCATAATGAAACCTTTGGCTCATTCTGTGATATTGGTTGTGGAATTTCTGCACTTTTACCAATAGATAGTATTTCTGTTTCAAGAATTCCTCATCCCAATGTGCGATTTTCAGTAAATACCGTTATAAAGGCAGTCGTGAAAAGTATTGATGAAATGAACAGAGTTACTTTAAGCTTAAAGGAATTGCTTGGTACTTGGGAAGAAAATGCAAGTAATTTCAAGGCGGGTCAGACAGTTGGCGGAATTGTTCGTTCAATAGAAAGATATGGTGTTTTTATTGAACTTGCTCCAAATCTTGCAGGACTTGCAGAATATACTGATGATGTGGAAGAAGGGGACTCTGCAAGTGTTTACATAAAGAGTATAAACCCCGAAAAAATGAAAATTAAACTTTCTATTGTAGATTCATTCCCTGAAAAAGGTAAACCATCACCAATTAAGTATTATTCAAATGAAGAGCATATTGAATCGTGGCAATATTCCCCCACAGTATGTGACAAAATAATTGAAAGTATATTTTGATTATAATTTTATTGTAATTGGATAAATCTTGTGATAAAATTATTTCAATATTTTATTGGAGTGATTTTATGAAAAAAGCAAAGGTTGTTTTAAGTGTTGTTTTAGCTATAGCTTTAATGACCTTAACAGTTTCACCTGCATTTGCTATTAATCAAAAATGTGATTGTGGCACAGCTCCCATTGTGCAGGTAAGAGGTATTGGCGAAACCCTTTACGATGGTGAGGGAAATGAAGTCTTTTCCACTGATAATATTGTAAATGGGATTTTACCTGCAATTCCATACCTTACATATTATCTTGCAACAGGGGACACAGATGCCTTTGTTGAAGGCGTAAAAAAAGCCGTTACAGATATTTTTGGACCTGTTTCCTATGATAATAATTTGAACCGTGACACAGTTGTTACAGTTAAAGGTTACACAAGTGACCCTGTTGAAACTTATGTTGATATGTCAGAAGAACATTCCGGGTCTGAATATACATTGGCTCAGGCAGTTTATAATGAGTTAGGTGAAGGTCACTCATATCTTTTCATTTATGATTGGACTGCAAACCCATTTGATATTGCAGAAGACCTTAATCAGTTTATTCAAGAGGTAAAAGAAAAATCAGGTCATGACAAAGTTTCAATCTGTGCTGAAAGTATGGGTGGATGTATGACAAACACATACTTAGCACTTTATGGCTATGATGATGTTGAAAACCTTGTAATGGCAAACTCCGCATTTAACGGACTTGAGATGCTGGGTCAACTTTTTGTCGGCAACCCTGAAATTGACGGTGAAGCACTTGCAGGTCTTATTGTACAGAGTATTTACGGAAATGCTGAATATGCATCACTTATCCCATATATTCCGATTTTTGAGCAACTCGCACTCTTTGCAAATGACCTTTTCGAGAAGGCAGGGGACAGAATTTACAAGGAAGTTTTAATTCCTGTTTTCGGATATCTTCCATCATTCTGGTGCTTTATACCTGAATACCATTTTGAGGAAGCTATAGAAAATATGCTTCCTGATGCAGGTCCTGCACTTTTGAAATTCGTAAATGATTATTACGAAAAAGTTGCGAGTAAAACAGATGAAAGAGTAAAAGAAATGGTTGAAAGCGAATACATAAACTATTTCTGCGTATCAAACTATAACAAATTCATCGCACCTGTAACAAAGACAGCTCGTTGGAATTCTGACGGTGTTATTGAAACATACAATACCAGTGGTTTTGCAACAGTTGCAGATATGGGCACAACTCTTGGTGAGGAATATGTTCAGGCAGTGAATATGGGCAGAAATATGATTTCTCCTGATAACGTTGTTGATGCATCAACTTGTCAAGCACCAATGCAGACTTGGTTTACAAAAAACTGGGGACATATTGCGTACAACCTTAACGACGGCACTTGCGATTTCTATATTTGGTTACTTACTGCAAAAGAACAGTACACAATTGATAGTAACCCAAAATACCCACAGTTTATGTACTATAACACAGAAGTTCCAATGCTTATGCCATACATTTGTGGTAGTGGTGATGTCACGGGTGACGGAAAGGTGACCGCTATTGACGCGACGCTTATTCTTAAAGCAGCATCAGGTATGATTTGTTTCCCAACAGAAAACCTTATAAATGCTGATGTTAACTGTGATGGCGTAATCACATCAACTGATGCAAGAATAGTGCTCAAAAAGGCAACAGAGTAAGGGACTCACAATTATAGAGTGCAGTGTTAAAATAGAAAAAATGAGAGGAGAAAAAAGAAATGCTAGCAATTTTAGCGTTAATTTCAGATATTGTTTACTTCTTAACAAGCTGGTTACCATTCTAATCAAACAAATAGTTCATCTTGGGTTTAAATATGAACTATGTTATAATTACTGGAAATATCTTACCTTAAAAAGGAGAAAACAATGCACACGGATACACATATTATTCACGATGCCCCTTATCCATTACCTTTAGCAGTATTACTAAAAATTCGAAAAACATTTTCACCATTAAATCGTTCAAAGTGGGATAAAACAATACGAGAAAAATTAGATGGAATAGAATTCTCTATATTCAGTAATAATTGTCTTGCAGGGTATTTCTACCACGATGCTGGACGAGAATTCACTTCCCCCACAATTAATTTATCCTTTGATGGACCGGATTTCATCAGATTTCTCGAAAACCCACAGCACTATCTTTCAATGGACCCTGTATTTATAGATACAGGTAAAACCTTTCCTGTTGGTTTAATAGATGATATTGAAATAAACTTTGTGCATTACAAAACAGAACAAGATGCTCTTGATGCATGGAACAGAAGAAAAGAACGAATTGTATGGGACAACATTTTTATTGTTGCCACTGACCACGACGGGTTATATCTGCCTGAAATGTTAGAGCGGTTTGATGCACTGCCATACAAAAACAAAATTATGTTTACGGCACAAAACTATCCACAATATCCGTGGGCAATTCAGGTTTCCCAATTTAAAAAGAGAAATAATGTTAGAATAATGTCTGCATTTGCCAATATGAGAGGACAGCGTTATTACGAAACATGCTTTGATATTGCAGGGTGGATACAATCTTGTTCAAAATAATTTAAAGGTCGCAAAAGAGCGACCTTTTTGCTTTCTTGACGCACAAACCCAAGGATTCAAGTCCAATTACATTTAACAAACAAAAAAACGAAGAAAAACACAATAGTGATTTCTCCGTTTTTGGTGCTGGTGACCGGACTTGAACCGGTACGGTATTGCTACCGAGGGATTTTAAGTCCCTTGCGTCTGCCGATTTCGCCACACCAGCATACTGTCTTGACAGCCATATTATTATATATTATGAATTTTGAATTGTCAATATGAGAATGAAAAAGTTTTGAAAATAAAATGATGGTTAAGGTTTATTCTACACAAATAGCATAAGTGACAAATTATTTTTTCTATTTATTCATTAAACTGTCATTTTGATTATTGCACATATTCATTTCAAGTGCTAAAATATTAAACGCTTTTAGAATGTATAATAATGTTTCAGAGGTGGGTTATGGAAACTTTACTTTGTTTGTCAATAGCACTTTTTGCGGGACTAATGCTTTCCCGTGTTGCAAAATTTTTCAAACTCCCTGCAGTTACCGCATATTTGGTGGCAGGTATTCTTGTAGGACCTTATTTCCTTGGGTCTTTTGGTGTGGATGGTTTTGGATTTACAAGTATGGAAAACATTGATGCGTACGAAATCATTCCCGATGTTGCCCTTGGATTTATTGCATTTTCCATTGGTAATGAATTCAGACTTTCACAACTTAAACAGATTGGTAAACAGGCAACTGTTATCGGAATTTTTCAAGCTTTGGTTGCGTGTTTAGTTGTTGATGCCGCACTGATTGGCGTGCATTTTATTGCACCTGATAAGCTTTCATTACCTGCTGCAATTACTCTTGGTGCGGTTGCAACTGCAACTGCTCCTGCTGCAACTTTGATGGTTGTAAAACAGTACAAGGCAAAAGGCCCGCTTACAAGCCTTCTTCTTCCAATCGTTGCCCTTGACGATGCTGTTGGTTTAATTGTATTTGCAGTTTCTTTTGGTATTGCAAAAGCACTTATCGTAGGTAGTGTGGATGTAATTTCAATTATCATTGAGCCACTTCTTGAAGTTGTTTTGTCACTCCTGCTTGGTGCACTTATGGGTGCTTTGTTCACATTCTGTGAAAAATTCTTCCATTCAAGGTCAAAACGACTTTCAATGTCAGTAACATTTGTTTTTCTAACAGTAGCATTATCAATGCTTAAATTTGAAATTGGCGGAGTACATATTTCTTTCTCATCATTATTGGCTTGTATGATGCTTGGAACAATCTTCTGCAACATCTGTGACTTTTCGGAAGAACTTATGGATAGGGTTGACCGATGGACAGCACCATTGTTAATTTTGTTCTTTGTAATTAGTGGTGCAGAGCTTGAATTGGCGACATTTAAAGATTTAGGAATTGTCCTCATCGGTCTTGTATATATCCTCACTCGTTGCGTGGGTAAATACTTTGGTGCATCAATAAGTGCAAAAGCTACAAAATGTGATAAGAATATTGTTAAGTATTTAGGTATCACTCTTTTTCCACAGGCAGGTGTTGCTCTGGGTATGGCAATTAAAGCAGAAGAACTTGGACCTGAGGGCTCAATTGTCGCAAACATCACTCTTTTCGCAGTGCTTATATATGAACTTGTTGGTCCGTTCCTTACCAAAATTGCACTCCAAAAAGCAGGGGAAATCAAACCTGAAGGTAAAGTCAGTGCAAGAGTGGAAAACACAAAAGCATAAAATCAGATTAAAACCAAGGAAATTGTTTATGCAATATCTTTGGTTTTTTGTTGTAAATTTTTACTTTATATGATAAACTTATTGTGTATATGAAAATTCAGTATTAATTTATCCTCTTTTATTTTAAAAATGGTAAGGAGTGATATTTCCCACTAGGGAAGTGATGTTGAAACCTTATGGTTTCAGTTGTGTTTTTTCGCAACAAAACTTGCAGAGCAAATAAAACTATGCTAAGCATAATATATCTGTGAACAATAACACTCGCCAATGGCGAATAAAACTGCAATAGGCATATTGCAAGACGGAGGTCTTTTTATGAAATACATAATCAATACAACTAATTTCAGAGATTTTAATACAGCAGAGGTGGGCAAACTTTCTCCTCGTGCGTATTTCATTCCTTATGCCTCAAAAGAGAAGCTTTTTGAGCAGGATGTACTTACTGAAAGATATAATAGTAGTATGGTAACAATTCTCAATGGCGAATGGGATTTTAAATATTATGATAAGGATATGCTGATTCCCAAAGAATTCTATACGGACAGAGTTCAGTTTGATAAGGTAACTGTGCCGAGTACATGGCAGAGAACAGGATATCGTGAGCCTTGCTATCTTAATACACGTTATGAATTTAACCCAAAGCTTTATCCTGAAATGCCGGAAGAAGTTCCTATGGGTATTTACAGAAAATTTATCAATATTGATAACCTTGATAAGGTATATATTCTTACCTTTATGGGTGTTATTTCATCTCTCGACCTCTATATTAATGGTGAGTTTGTAGGCTATAGCGAGGGTGCACATAACTCCGCTGAATTCAATATTTCAAAATTCCTTGTTAAAGGCGAAAATGAAATTCTTGCTGTTGTAAGTAAATGGTCAACAGGAACATACCTTGAGTGCCAGGATATGTTCCGCGAAAACGGTATTTTCCGTGATGTTCTTCTTACAACACTTGATAAAACATATCTTTATGACTTTATTGTTGATACAGAGAAAAAACACGGCAAATACGAACTTTCTGTTTCATTTAGAATCAAAGGTGATAAAGAGGGCTGCACAATTTCTGCAGAACTTCTTGACGGAGATAATGTTCTTGCGAAGGAAACTGCAGATGCAAGGGCTAAATCAAAGATTATTTTCTCTAACCTTGATGTAAAAGAGTGGAATGCAGAAGAGCCATATACATATGACCTTTTAATCACATTTGAAGATGCAAAGGGTAATAAGACCTATGTAAAGAATATTACAGGTTTTAAAACTGTTGAAATTAAGGGTAATATCTTCTATTTCAATGATATGCCTATTAAATTTAAGGGCGTTAATCATCATGATACAAATATGAAGACTGGTTATGTCCTTACAGGTGAAGAAATTAAAGCGGAAATGGAACTTATGAAGAAGTTTAACATCAACTCCATCCGTACTTCTCACTATCCACCTGACCCAACTCTTTTGACTCTTGCAGATTTAATGGGCTTCTATATTGTTGACGAAGCAGATATTGAAACTCACGGTGCAGGGGACATTAAAACTCCATGCGATAATTGTCTTATCAGCCACGACCTTAAATGGGAGGGTAGATATGTTGACAGAGTAAGTCGTATGGTTTGCCGTGACAGAAATCACCCGAGTATCACAATGTGGTCATTGGGTAATGAAGCATGGGGTTATAATTGCCAGGATGCCTGCTATGATTACATTAAGAATACCGGCTCAAAAATCCCTGTTCATTATGAAAGTGTAATCACTACAAAGCGTTTTGCTTATGATGTTATTTCAGAAATGTATCCTTCACAGGAAAATGTAGCGAAATACGGTTCACAGACTGCAAAGGATAAGAGATATCACGAAAAACCATATTTTATGTGTGAATATGTTCACGCTATGGGTGTAGGTCCGGGTGCAGTTGAAGAATATTGGGAAAGTATTTATGCTCATGATAATCTTATGGGTGGTTGTGTATGGGAATGGGCAGACCATGCCGTTTTCCACGATGGTAGCGATAAGTATAAGTATCAATATACTTATGGCGGTGACCACGGTGAAGAAAAGCACGATAGTAATTTCTGTGTTGACGGTATGCTCTATCCTGACAAAACACCACACACAGGTGCTTATGTAATTAAAGCAGTTTATCGTCCTGTAAGAAGTAAGAATATCAGTGGTAAATGCTTTGAATTTACAAACACAAACAGATTTAAGGACACAAAATATTTAAAGGTTATCTGGACTCAACTTGTAAACGGTGTTGAAATAAAATCAGGTGAATTATCTCTTGATATTGCACCAATGCAGACTAAGACCTATGAAATTCCTTATGATAACTTTGACTCTGATAAAGACTGCCATATTAATATTGCATATTACGATGGTGAAAATCGTTGTGCTTTGGAGCAGGCTGTAATCAGCGATAAGGCAAGATTTACTAAGGGATTATCCCTTGCAGGAAATTACACTGTAAATGACGATAAGAATATTTTAAATATTGTATTTGATGGTGGTAAAATTACATTTGATAAAAAATCAGGTGAACTTGGAAGTTATGTTAAGAATAACTGCGAATTCATCAATATCAACCCTGCCGACAGCAAAAAAGGATTTATCCCAAACCTTGTAAGAGCTTCACTTGACAACGACTCTTATGGCCATAAAAAGCCTTGGGACCTTATTAAACTTCACGATGCTGATATTGTTCTTGATGATTTCAGATTTGTTGATAAGTCAATTTATCTTCATGTTGGCGCATCCTATTCCATTAAAAAAGGTTTTAAAAGATATTTCCGTGCAGAAATTATATATAAAATCTTCGGCAACGGACTTGTTGAGGTTGAATGTAAACTTGATAAAGCACTTTTCGGTTGCAGTGATTTACAACGCTTTGGTGTAACTGTTGAACTTGATTCTCAGTTCAAGAATATTGAGTTCTATGGTAGAGGTTCCGATGAAAAAATGGAAAACATCTGCGACTTGAAAGACCATGCATATATAGGCATCTGGAAAACAACGGTTGAGGATATGCACGAGCCTTATGTTATGCCACAAGATAACGGTAACTGCGGTGCTGTTAAATATCTTAAACTTTCAAACGAGAATGGTAACATTTTTACTGTTTACGGTGAGCCAAAGTTTAGCTTCTCAGCTCATAATTACACACAAAAATCTCTCAATAAGGCAAAACATCAGGAAGATTTGGAATTTGTTAATTCAACAGTTCTCAACATTGATGGATTTATGCGCGGTACAGGTACAAATACATGTGGTCCTAATACACTTGATAAATACCGTGTCAGAACTGATAAAGCACTTGCTTTTAAATTTGCATTCAAGGGAGAGTAATTATGGTTGAATATAAATGGTTTCCTGCAGGTGTAATTGACAGTTCTTTTCGTGATTTAAGAATTGCAATCTTTGTGAAAGAGCAGGGTGTACCTGAAGAGAATGAGTTTGACGATTACGATTTGCAAGTACCACATCTTGTAATCTTTTTGGATAATGAACCTGTTGCAACGGGAAGATTTATACCCTATGGTGAAGATACCGTAAAAATCGGCAGAATTGCAGTAAAGAAGGATAAACGGGGTTTGGGACTTGGCGAGAAAATTGTTCTTGAACTTTTGAGAAAAGCAAAAGACGAAGGTGCAAAAACTGTCCGTGTAGGTGCACAGACTCATGCAGTAGGTTTTTATGAAAAATGTGGTTTTTCTTTACTTGGAACACCTGAATATCTTGAAGAAAACATTCCGCATTATGATATGATTTTGAATTTTTAAGGAGTATTTATGAATCTTTTTTACAATAGACCTCCGTCAAAAATGAGATTGAAAAGAGCCTATTGGCGTGGTTTTGAGAATTTATGGGAACAAACATCCTTACCCATTGGCAATGGTAGCCTGGGAATGGGCATAATCGGAAACATAAGAACTGATAAAATCGTACTTAATCATAAAACTCTCTGGGCGGGTGGACCATCACCCAAAAGACCTGATTATTGCGGTGGCAATATCACTACTCCCGATGAAAATGGTAAACTCCCCGTTGACTACTATAGGGAAATCTATACCGCGTTTACAAGTGGTGATGATAAAAAGGCACACGACCTTTGCGAAAAGTTAGTTGGCATTATGGATGGCTACGGTGGATATCGTTGTTGGGGTACTATCGAGTTTGATTTTGGTTGTGTTCGCGGCGAACATAATTATCACCGTGAACTTGATATGTCAAAAGGTATATGCACTGTTTCTTACGATGCAAAAACGGGGTTTGCAAAAAAACTCCACGATGACAAAGCGTTCTTTGTTTCATATCCCGATAAATGTGGTGTGATTCGTATTAAAAGAACGGGCGAAAAGCTGAATACGGAATTTAAAGTATCTTCTGCACATGGAAATGTTAAGTATGAGAATAACAGAATTATCCATTCAGGTGAATTGGATGATAATGCTCTTAAATTCTGCTTTATTTCCAATGTGTTGACAGATGGTAATGCAACAGCAACTAATAAGGGTATTAAGATTTCTAATGCAACGGAATTAACCATTATTTTTTCAGCGGATACAGACTATATGGATACATATCCTGTTTACAGAACAGGGGAAGGTGCGGACGACCTTTATAATCGCGTTGAAAAATGTGTTCAACTTGCAACTAAAAAAGGTTATGATGAACTTTTAAAGTCACATAAAGAAGATTTTAGTGCACTTATGAATCGTGTTGAAATCAATCTTGACGGCGAGAATGATATTCCTACCGATACACTTTTATACGGATATTCAAAAAATGCTTCATATAGAAAAAAAGCAACCGAGTTGCTTTATCAGTACGGCAGATATATGACAATATCATCATCCCGTGAAACCGATATTTTACCATCTAATCTTCAAGGTATCTGGAATGTTTCAAATGACCCAAAATGGAGTAGCGATTTCCATACCAATGTTAATCTTCAGATGAACTATTGGCCCGTATTTAATGGTAATATGGCTGAATGTTCTAAACCATTAATAAGATATATAAAATCAATGGTTGAGCCCGGCAGAATTACTGCAAAATACTATACAGGTGTTGAAAGCAAAGAAGGGGAACAAAAGGGTTTCCTTTTCCATACACAATGCACACCATTTGGATGGACTTGCCCGGGTTGGAATTTTGACTGGGGTTGGTCACCTGCAGCAATGCCTTGGATTTTACACAATTGCTACGAGCATTATGAATATACCCTTGATAAACAGACTCTTGCGAATGATATCTATCCTATGCTTAAAGAGTGTGCAGAATATTTCTCAAAACTTATGGTCGAAAAAGACGGCAGACTTGTAACATATCCTTGCTATTCACCTGAACACGGACCAAGAACAATGGGTAATACTTATGAACAAGCTCTTTTGTGGCAACTTTATGATGATTCAATAAAGAGTGCAATTGCATTAGGTGTAGATGCCGATTTGATTGGAAAATGGCAAAACATCCAAAACAGATTAAAGGTATATGAAATCGGTGAAGACGGACAAATTAAAGAATGGTATCACGAAAACAAGTTAGGCGAAATAGGTGAGCACCACCACCGTCATATGTCCCATCTTTTAGGCTTGTTCCCTTGTAATGTAATGAATAAATTTGCAAATCCCGAGCTGATTGATGCTTCAATAGTTTCAATGAATCATCGTACAGATAAAAGTACAGGCTGGTCAATGGGACAGAAAATCAATACTTGGGCAAGAGTCGGCGATGGTGACAGAGTTCTTAAAATCATTGGTGAATTATTCAAAAATGGTATCTATCCTAACTTCTTTGACTATCATCCACCATTCCAAATTGATGGTAACTTTGGCTTTACATCAGGTGTTAATGAAATGCTTATGCAAAGTAATTATGGATGTATTGAGTTGCTTCCTGCATTACCGTCTGAATGGAAAAAAGGTAGTATCAATGGTATTGTTGCCCGTGGCAATTTTACAATTGGTATTGAGTGGGAAAACAATAAACTCAAATCAGCAAAAATTACATCAAACGCAGGTGGCAAGTGTAAACTCTACTATGCAAAAGGTGATTTTACAGTTGATGGTGTCAAGTCACAAAAGGGTACGCTAGAATTAGACACTCAACAAGGCCATACATATATAGTAAATGTATAATAGATTAATCCCTGATTTTTTCAGGGATTTTTTTCTTTTACCTATTGACAGTTGAGTATATATTCAACTATAATAATTGAGTAAGTACTCAACCGAAAGGAAAACCGCTATGTCAAAGAATGAATTTATTTGTGATTGCAATATGATTCACGAAGAAATGGTAAAGGATACTTTGTCAAAAATGCCTGATGCAGATGTTTTAAGTAATCTTGGAAATCTATTTAAGATTATGGGAGATGCTACAAGATGCAAATTGCTTTTCGCACTTTTACAAAACGAAATGTGTGTTTGCGACCTGGCAAATGTACTTTCAATGACTAAATCATCAATTTCACATCAGTTAAGTAAAATGAGGGATGCAGGAATTGTAAAATGCAAAAAAGAAGGCAAAACTGTATATTACTCGTTGGATGATAATCATATTTCAGAGATTTTTGAAGTAGGTATAAAACATATTAATCATAAGCAGGTGACAAAATGAAGACAGAAAAGAATATATTGATTGCATTCATACTTAATTTATCTTTTTCTATTTTTGAGTTTATTGGTGGAGTATTTACGGGTAGTGTTGCTATTCTTTCCGATGCAATTCACGATATCGGTGATGCTATGAGTATCGGAGTTTCATATTTCCTTGAAAAGAAAAGTAAAAAACAACCTGACAAAACATATACCTATGGTTATGCTCGATTTTCTGTTATTGGAAGCGTGATTACAACTCTTATACTATTGTTTGGCTCAATTGCCGTTATATACAATGCAATAATAAGAATTATCAATCCTGTCCCAATAAATTATAATGGTATGATAATCTTTGCAATAGTTGGAGTAGTTGTTAATTTCTGCGCAGCGTATTTCACAAAGGAAGGGGACTCGTTAAACCAAAAGGCAGTTAATCTTCATATGTTAGAAGATGTTTTAGGGTGGGCAGTAGTCCTTGTTGGAGCAATCGTGATGAGATTTACTAATATTTCAATCATTGACTCCATTATGTCAATTGCAGTTGCAATATTTATATTTGTAAATGCAATAAAAAACCTCAAAACAGTCCTCGACTTGTTTTTGGAGAAGATACCTGATACCATTAGTATAGATGAAATAAAAGACCATATCAAGAAGATTGATGGGGTAATAGATGTTCACCATATTCATATCTGGAGTATGGACGGATTTAATAATTATGCTACTATGCATATTGTAACTGATGAGGATTCACACAAGATTAAACATCTAATAAGAGACGAACTAAATGAACATGGTATTGAACATGTCACTCTTGAGTTGGAAAAAGGGGATGAAAATTGCCATGAAGAATCTTGTCATATTCATCACAAAAAAAGCCATCATCACCACCATCATCACCATCACTAAAAATATGTACGGACAGCATATGTGTTGTCCGTATTTTTATGCTATTTTGTAGTATTTGGCAATTTGCACATAAATTATGCACAAAAAAGGATGTTTTTATTTATTTAAAATACCAAAAAAGAAACACCCGGATTAGTTTTTAAAAAGAAACAAAAAAATCAAAAAAAGTTGTTGACATTTGTCGCTCGTTTTGTTAATATATACGAGCGCCAAGGACAGAGGGCAAAACGAACTCGGTTCTGAAGCGAACAACTGGACCTTGAAAATTAAACAACGACGAGATAAGTAAAAGGAACCCTGTAG